>NZ_CP102268.1:3303000-3622500 GCF_025148285.1 Marvinbryantia formatexigens DSM 14469
ATTTCCGGCGTCGGCAGTCTGACGTCCGGCATCGATACCCTGAACAGCAAAAAGGGTGATCTGATTTCCGGCGTCAATGCCCTGAAGAGCGGAAGCAGTGAGCTTGCCAGGGGAAGCAGGGCCTTGCAGCAGGGAATCGTGCAGTACACGGACGGCGCGGATACGCTGAAGGCGGGCGTGGAGACTTATGTGGACGGTGCGCAGCAGTTTGTACAGGGAACAGATGCCTATATTGCCGGAGCGGACCAGCTTGCAGGCGGCGTCATTACACTGAATGAGCAGGTGCAGGCACTGGCGGGGCAGCTTGGCGCGGCGCTGGAAAATCCGGGCGCAGACCTTTCGTCGGCAGCCGCGGCAATCGATACCTGCATCAGCGCGCTGGAGGCTTCGATTGCGGGAAATCAGTCAGTGCTGGCAACGCTGCAGGGCGTGCAGGCAAACCTGCCGGGCAGTCTGCCGGAGGCGCTGGGCGGCTATGCGGAAACCTACAACAATTACGTGGGGCAGCTAAACGCCAGCATCGCGCAGCTTCAGACGGATATCGCATACCAGGGGCAGGCGAAGGAGGCGCTGACGCAGATAAAAGCGGCGCTTGCAGGCGCTGCGGGAGCAGGCGGCACGGATATCAGCGGGGCACTGCAGACCCTGACGGCTGCTACACAGCAGCTCTCTGACGGAGCGACGGCGCTCACAGCAAATGATGAAACCCTGAGAGCAGGCGGCGCACAGCTTACAGAAAAGGGCGAAGAGCTGAGAGCGGGAGCTGCGCAGCTTACCGGAAAGAATGAAGAATTAAAACAGGGCGCGGCACAGGTGGCTGCGGGAGCCGGACAACTGAAGAAGGGCAGCGCACAGCTCTCCGACGGTGCCGGCGCACTCGGCAGCGGTATCGGTCAGCTCTCTGACGGCGGACACCAGCTCTCCCAGGGCGCGGAGGCGCTTGGAAGCGGCGTGCAGCAGCTTTCTGACGGCGGACATCAGTTATCCTCCGGCGCGGCGGCGTTTGCGGACGGCATTGTCCATCTTGCGGACGGCAGTACGCAGCTCAAAGACGGAACCGCACAGCTTGCGGAGGCGGGCGGCAAACTCGACGAGGGCACGCAGGAGCTCTCAGACGGAGCGGAGGAGCTTGCCGACGGCATGAAGGAATTTAAAGAAGAGGGCATCGACAAAATTACCGGCGCCCTGGAGGACGATCTGCAGGATTTCCTCGACCGTCTGGAGGAAATGAAAGACGCCGGAGAGAACTACAGAAGCTTTGGCGGAGAAGCGGAAAGCGGCAGCGTAAAATTTATTATCGAGACGGCGGGCATTGCAGATTAAAAGCTCTGCCGCCGGCAAAAAGAATCCCGGATAACAATGGGATTCTTTTTTTTGTCGTTTTCTGACCTCCTTGCAAAATTATGGAAAAGAATATATAATGGTCTCGACGCGGTTACGGTATAGGACCGCAGAAACTGGTTATGATGTGAAAATAGTATGATATTTGGAGGTTTGCAGATGTTTCGCAGTTTACCGCAGTATGATGTAATTAAGACGGAAGAGATTGCCGATGTCAAGTCGACCGGCACGCTGCTGCGTCACCGCAAAAGCGGCGCGCGCATCCTTCTTCTGGAAAATAATGATGAAAATAAGGTATTTGGCATTGGCTTCCGCACGCCGCCGTCGGACAGCACGGGCGTGGCGCATATCCTGGAGCACAGCGTGCTCTGCGGGAGCGAGAAATTCCCGTCCAAGGACCCGTTTGTGGAGCTGGCAAAGGGGTCGCTGAACACCTTTCTGAATGCGATGACCTATCCGGATAAGACGGTATATCCGATAGCGAGCTGCAATTTCCAGGATTTCTGTAATCTGATGGAAGTGTATATGGACGCGGTGTTTTTCCCGAATATTTATCATAAGGAAGAGATTTTCCGGCAGGAGGGCTGGAGCTATATTCTGGAAAATCCGGAGGACGAGCTGACCTGCAACGGTGTGGTATACAATGAAATGAAGGGGGCGTTTTCCTCGCCGGACGATATGCTGGACCGTGAGATTATGAATTCCCTGTTCCCGGACACCCCCTACGGGGTGGAGTCGGGCGGTGACCCGAAGGTGATTCCGGAGCTGAAATATTCGGATTTTCTTTCCTTTCACAGCCGCTATTATCACCCGTCCAACTGCTACATTTACCTCTACGGGGATATGGATATGGAGGAGCGGCTGGCGTGGCTGGACAGAGAATATCTGTGCAGATATGACGCAATGGAAATCGATTCCGCCATTCCCCTTCAGAAGCCGTTTGACAAGCCGGCGGAGCTGACGATTGCCTACCCGGTTTCCGAAGCGGAGGAGGAAAAGGACAACACGTATCTGGCATGGAATGTGGTAGTGGGCGAAGCGTCCGATGTCAATCTGTCCTTTGCGATGGCGGTGCTGGAGTACGTGCTGCTCTCTGCGCCGGGCGCTCCGCTGAAGCAGGCGCTTCTGGACGCGGGCATCGGAAAGGACATCGAGGGCGGCTACGACGGCGGCATCCTGCAGCCGGTGTTTTCTGTGGTAGCAAAGTTTGCGAATGCGGAGGATAAGGATAAATTCGTTTCCGTAATCCGGGAAACGCTGCAGAAGCTGGCGGATGCGGGGCTGGAGAAGAAGGCGCTGCTCGCCGCCATCAACAACCTGGAATTCAAGTTCCGCGAGGCGGATTACGGCAACTTCCCGCGCGGACTGATGTACGGCATCGACACCTTTGACAGCTGGCTCTACGACGATAACGCGCCGTTTGATTACCTGAAGCAGCTTGAGGTCTGCCAGTTCCTGAAGGAGCAGACGAAAGGGCGTTATTTTGAAGAGCTGATAAAAAGCTTCCTGATTGAAAATACCCATGCTTCCGTGATCGTCATGGAGCCGGAGTGCAATCTGACGGCAAAGGAGGACGAGCGCGTGCGCGGGAAGCTGGCGCAGTACAAGGCGTCCCTGTCTGCGGAGCAGATCGCGGAGCTGGTGGAGAACACGAAACGGCTGCGCGCCTTCCAGGAGACGCCGTCCACGCAGGAGGAGCTGGAGAAGATTCCGCTGCTCAGGCTTTCCGACATCGGAAAAGAGGCGGCGCCGCTGTACAATAAAGAAGAAAACGTGGATGGCACGACGCTGGTCAGCCATGAAATCGATACCAATGGGATTGCCTACATCGATTTGCTGTTTGACGCGGCGGCGGTGCCGGGCGATAAGGTGGAATACCTTGGCGTCTTAAAGGGCATCCTTGGCATGGTGGACACGGAGCATTACAGCTACCGCGAGCTCAGCAACGAAATCGACATCCACTCCGGCGGAATTTATCCGGCGGTGGACGTTTTTGCGGATACGGCGCATCCGGGAAATTACTGTGCAAAATTTGAAATGAAGGCGAAGGTGCTCTATGCGGAGCTGGATTTTGCCTTCGATATGATGGAGGAAATTCTGCTCACGTCGAAGCTGACGGACGAAAAGCGTCTCTATGAAATTATTGCGCGCATGAAATCGCGGATGCAGATGCGTCTGAATTCTGCCGGACATCAGGCGGCGGCAAACCGCGCAATGTCGTATTTCTCCGGCACGGCGGCGTTTGGCGACCGCACAACCGGAATCTCCTTCTATAAGACAACAGAGCTGTTGGAAGAGCAGTTTGATGATAAGAAGGAAGAGCTGACAGGTATTTTAAAGGAGCTGATGGCGGTGCTTTTCCGGAAGGAAAACCTGCTGGTCAGCGTGACGGCGGAGCCGGAGGCGCTGGATAAGATAAAGGAGCGCATCCGTCTGCTGCAGAAGAAGCTGGATGCAGCGTGCGCAGAAGCGGCAGGAGAAGAAACGGCAGATGCAGCGGCAGGTGCAGAAAATGCCGGTGCAGCAGCGTGCGCAGACCGGGCGGATAAAGTGAGTGCATTACACGGACTGGCGGCGCCGCTTGGCAAAAAGAACGAGGGCTTTGCGACCTCCTCGCAGGTCCAGTATGTGGCGACGGCGGGCAACTTCTGCCGGGCAGGCTGCACCTACACCGGGGCGCTGCGCATTTTAAAGACCATTATGGCATATGAATATCTGTGGACGAACATCCGCGTGCAGGGCGGCGCATACGGCTGCATGAGCGGCTACGGGCGCACGGGCGATACGTATTTCGTATCCTACCGCGACCCGAATCTCGGAAGAACGCTGCAGGTGTATGAGGGCATCACGGAATATCTGAAGAGCTTCAGCGTGAGCGACCGCGACATGACAAAATATATCATCGGAACGATGAGCGAGGTGGACACGCCGCAGAATCCGCAGGCAAAGGGCGCCAGATCGCTGGCGGCGTATCTGTGCCACATCACGCAGGAGGATTTGCAGCGTGAGCGCGATGAAATCTTAAGCGCCACGCCGGGAAATATCCGGGCGCTTGCGCCGCTGGTGGAGGCGGTTCTGAAAGAGCACTGCATCTGCGTAATCGGAAACGGAGAGAAGATAAAAGAAGAGAAGGAGCTGTTCTGTGAGGTAAAGCCGCTCATTGGCAGCGGCTCAGACGGGTCGCAGCCGGGCTGAACGGTTACGCTTACCGGGCAGGGAGAATGTGAATGAAACTGGATTTAAACGAATTGAAAAATAACGGCGGTACAAAATCGGGGTTCGTGACGCTCATCGGGCGTCCGAACGTCGGCAAATCCACGCTGATGAATCATCTGATCGGGCAGAAAATCGCGATCACCTCGCGCAAGCCGCAGACGACCAGAAACCGTATCCAGACGGTCTATACCTGTGACCGCGGGCAGATTGTGTTTCTGGATACGCCGGGCATCCACAGGGCGAAAAACAAGCTCGGCGAATACATGGTAAACGTTGCCGAGCGCACGCTCTCCGAGGTGGATGTAATTTTATGGCTGGTGGAGCCGACTACCTTTATCGGCGCGGGCGAGCAGCATATCGTGCAGCAGCTTAAAAAGGTAAAGCAGCCGGTGGTTCTGATTATCAATAAAATTGACACGGTGCAGAAGACGGAGGTGGCGAAATTTATTGACGCCTACCGGAAAATTTATAATTTTGCGGATATTATCGCGGCGTCCGCGCTGCGCGGACAGAATCTGCAGGAAATCATAGATGTCATCTTTAAATACCTGCCCTATGGACCGATGTTTTACGATGAGGATACCATCACCGACCAGCCGCAGCGCCAGATCGTTGCGGAAATGATACGCGAGAAAGCGCTGCGCTGCCTGGACGAGGAGATTCCGCACGGCATTGCGGTGGCAATCGACCGCATGACGGAGCGGGAAGATGGGGGAATGTTTGACATTGACGCGACCATCATCTGCGAGCGGGATTCCCACAAGGGTATTATTATCGGCAAAGGCGGAGCGATGCTGAAGAAAATCGGCTCCGCAGCCCGGACGGATATTGAAAATATGCTGGAGGCGAGGGTAAACCTGAAGCTCTGGGTGAAGGTGAAAAAGGACTGGCGGGACAGTGATTTTCTGATAAAGAATTTCGGCTACGATAAAAAGGAAATCTAAAAGCGGAGCGTGCGATGAGTGAGAGACTGGAACTGACAGGCATGGTGCTGTCTGCCGTCCCTGTGGGGGAATACGACAAGCGAATCGTGCTTCTGACGAAGGAGCGCGGGAAGATAAGCGGATTTGCCAAAGGCGCAAGGCGGCAGAACAGTCCCCTTATGGCGGCGGCAAAGCCGTTTTCTTTCGGAACCTTCGAGTGTTACGAGGGACGCACCTCCTATAATATCTACCAGGCGCAGATAAGCAATTATTTCGAGGGGTTGTCCCTGGATTTTGAAGGGGCGTATTACGGTATGTATTTCCTGGAATTTGCTGATTATTATGCGCGGGAAAACAGCGATGAGAAGGAGCTTTTAAAGCTTTTGTACGTTTCCCTGCGCGCGCTGGAGAATCAGCATCTGCCCAAAAAACTGGTGCGGTATGTCTTTGAGCTGCGGGCAATGGTGATAAACGGGGAGTATCCGGAGGTCTTTTGCTGCACGGTCTGCGGGAGCACGGAGCATCTGACGGGATACAGTCATGCGGGAAACGGCGTGGTCTGCGCGGACTGCCTGCGGGCGGCACATGCGGAGACGCTGCTGGAGTCTACCATATTTACGATGCAGTACGTGGTTGCGACGCCCCTTGAGAAGCTGTACACCTTTACAGTGTCGGAGGAGGTGCTGGAAGAATTCGCGCGCCTGCAGGACCGCTTCCGGAGAACATACGTTGACAGGAAATTCAAAACGCTGGAGATTTTGGAAAGTTTGCAGATTTAGAGTTGAAAATGAGGGATAATGTTAGTATAATCATTTATGAATGACTTTGGGAGGATTGATGGATGAAAAAGGGGTGCGTCATAGGTTTCGTGCTGTGTTCCGGTCTGCTTTTAACGGGCTGCAGCAGCTTTTCGCCGGCGGTCAGCGGAATCTCCATAGACAAGAAGGGAGCTGTCACGGAGTTCGTACGCGAGGAATTTGATCAGAGCTACTATGACAAAGGGGAGCTGGAGGAAGGGCTGGATGCCCAGATGAAAAGCTACAACGACAGCGCCGGGACGAAGGCGGTAAGGAAGCAGAGTCTCAGCGTAAAGGACGGCATAGCGCAGCTTCGCATGAAGTATGCCAGTACGGAGGATTACGCAGAATTCAACCATCTGGACTTTTACGCCGGGGATATCCAGGGCGCGGTGCAGGCGGGGTATGCCTTCGAGGGAAAGTTTGCGGAGGTGACCGACGGAAAGGTCTCGCAGGAGACGCTGGTGTGGGGTTCCGCCATCATGACAGGGAAAAATTATCAGACGGTCGCGCTCCGGCAGGCGATGCTGGTCGAGGTTCCGGGGACGATTAAATATGTCAGCGAAAATGTAAAGGTGACAGACGCATCCACGGCGGTCATCGAGGAAAACGAAACGGCGTATATTTTATATGAGTGAGGAGAATGATTTATGGAAAAGACAATGGAAAAAATCGTAGCGCTTGCGAAATCAAGGGGATTTGTTTATCCGGGCAGCGAGATTTACGGCGGTCTGGCAAATACCTGGGATTACGGCAATCTGGGCGTGGAGCTGAAAAACAACGTAAAGCGCGCATGGTGGCAGAAATTTATCCAGGAGAATCCGTATAATGTCGGTGTGGACTGCGCGATTCTCATGAACCCGCAGACCTGGGTGGCTTCCGGACATCTGGGCGGATTTTCCGACCCGCTGATGGACTGCAAAGAGTGCCACGAGCGTTTCCGTGCCGATAAAATCATAGAAGATTACTGTGCAGAGAAGGGCATCGCGCTGGAGGGCAGCGTGGATGCGTGGACACAGGAGCAGATGAAGAACTTCATTGATGAGCACAATGTTCCGTGCCCGACCTGCGGAAAGCATAATTTTACCGATATCCGTCAGTTTAATCTGATGTTCAAGACCTTCCAGGGCGTAACGGAGGATGCAAAAAATACGGTTTATTTAAGACCGGAGACGGCGCAGGGCATTTTCGTAAACTTTAAGAATGTGCAGCGCACCTCCCGGAAAAAGATTCCGTTCGGTATCGGTCAGATCGGAAAATCCTTCCGCAACGAGATCACGCCGGGCAACTTTACCTTCCGTACCAGAGAGTTCGAGCAGATGGAGCTGGAATTCTTCTGCGAGCCGGATACCGACCTGGAGTGGTTTGCGTACTGGAAGCAGTTCTGCCTTGACTGGCTGCACAATCTCGGCCTGAAGGATGACGAGGTGCGTTACCGCGACCACGAGAAGGAGGAGCTGAGCTTCTACAGCAAGGCGACCACCGACGTGGAATTCCTGTTTCCGTTCGGATGGGGCGAGCTGTGGGGCATCGCAGACCGTACAGATTATGACCTTACCCAGCATCAGAATGTATCCGGACAGGATCTGACGTATTTTGACGATCAGAAAAACTGGAAGTATGTGCCGTACGTTATTGAGCCGTCGCTGGGCGCAGACCGTATGGTGCTTGCGTTCCTCTGCAGCGCTTACGATGAGGAAAATATCGGAACGGAGGAGAAGCCGGACATGCGTACCGTGCTGCACTTCCATCCGGTGCTCGCTCCGGTGAAGATCGGTGTGCTGCCGCTCTCCAAAAAGCTGAATGAGGGCGCGGAGAAGATTTTTGCGCAGCTCTCAAAGAAATACAACTGCGAGTTTGACGACCGCGGAAACATCGGAAAGCGTTACCGCCGCCAGGATGAAATCGGCACGCCGTTCTGCGTGACCTACGATTTCGAGTCCGAGACCGACGGGGCGGTCACCGTCCGCGACCGCGATACGATGGAGCAGGTTCGCGTGAAAATCGACGAGCTGGAAGCGTATTTTGCAGATAAATTTACGTTTTAATGATGAAATATCTTTGGTAGCGTGCGCCAGTCTGCCCTGAGCAGTCTGCGCGCTCAATATAAAAACATTTTAGGAGGAAATTATCATGAAGGGTAATATTGTAGTAGGACAGTCCGGCGGACCGACAGCGGTTATCAATTCCAGTCTCGCTGGTGTTGTCAGCAAAGCAAGAGAGCTTGGCGTAAAGAAGATTTACGGTATGCATCACGGCATCCAGGGCTTCCTCAATGAAGATCTGGTAGATATGGGCGAGTACATTAAAGAGGACAAGGACATCGAGCTCTTAAAGAGAACGCCGTCCGCATTCCTTGGCTCCTGCCGTTACAAGCTGCCGAAGATCGAGGGCAACGAGGAAGTTTACGACAAGATTTTTGCGATCCTGGAAAAATATGACATTGAGTGCCTGTTCTACATTGGCGGAAACGATTCTATGGATACCATCAAAATGCTGTCTGATTACGCAGCTTTGAAGGGCAAAACACAGAGATTTATGGGTGTTCCGAAGACCATTGACAACGACCTTCCGATTACCGACCACTGCCCTGGATACGGCTCTGCAGCAAAATATATCGCAACTTCTCTGAAGGAAGTTATCCGCGACAACGCAAGCTTTGGTATCGAAAAACCGACCGTTCTGATCTGCGAGATCATGGGACGTCATGCAGGCTGGCTGACAGCAGCGGCAGCGCTGTCCAGAGACGAGGACTGCGAAGGTCCGGATATGATCTACCTGCCGGAAAGAACCTTTGACTACGACGATTTCCTTGCAAGAATCAAGGATCTCTCCGTGAAGAAGAGCTCTGTAGTGGTAGCTGTTTCCGAGGGCGTGAAACTGGCTGACGGACGTTTCGTATGCGAGCTGGGCGGCGGCTCTGATTTTGTAGACGCATTCGGACACAAGCAGCTTTCCGGCTGTGCGGTAACGCTGGCAAACAAGGTTGCGGCAGATACCGGTCTGAAGACCCGTGCGATTGAGTTCTCCACTCTGCAGAGAGCGGCAACACACGTTGCTTCCCTGAACGATATCAACGAGGCATTCAACGTTGGTTATCTGGCATGCAAGGCGGCTGACGAAGGTCAGACAGGTATGATGATCACCATTGATGTGAAAGAGAGAAGCCCGTACCAGGTAGGATACGGCATCTACGACATCCATCAGATCGCAAACGTAGAGCGTCCGGTTCCGGATGAGTGGATTTCTGAGGACGGCACCGACGTTCTGGAAGGCTACGTTGAGTATGCGCGTCCGCTGATCCTCGGCGAGCTTACTCCGCTGATGGTAAACGGTGTTCCGAAGCATCTGGTACTGAGCAGAGATAGCTATCGCAAATAAAAAACATCCGGAGCATGATGTGATGCCGGGGTATTTGATACTTACGGCGTTGGTGCACTGCACTGCCAGATATCCGTGCCCTAAAGGACTAGCCCTTGCAGGGCGTCGCAAGCACGGTACCTGGCTCATTGCCCGCGGGAATAAAAGTGTAAGATGGGGCTGCCTTGGCAGCCTCATTTTTGTTGCCGTGCATACGACAAAAACGTCCGGTGGACTTTTTTTACTCCGAAAATAATTTCTGAGACAACAATAAATGTTTAAAAATTCAAGAAAATACAAATAATTCACAGTATTTTAGACAAATTAACATCTAATAAAAATTTATTTGAAAAATATTTAAAAATAGTGTTGACAAATCTGAGGGGCTGTGCTATTATAATTTCAACAACAACAAATACCTGTTAAGTGACGAGAAAGCTTAATAAACTATTTGATAGTTGTTTAGAAAACGAAAGGAGGTTAGTCCAATGGACACAGAAGTCTCATGTAATATTCAATATGAATGTGGTAAAGCAAATGTATCCTGCGGAAATGACCTTTATATCTGAACCGATTAGAATCGAATATATCGAGCTTAACCGAAGAAAGAAAACGGATTACAGATGATAAAGCATTTGCTATACATATTGAATTAAATTTCTGGAATGAAGATTTATCAGTGCATGAAGCAGAAGATAGACAAAGCGGAAGATGGTACAATATCTGAAATCAGAAAAAATCGGAAGAAGAAAAGCTGCTGATAAATAGAGAATGACAGAATAAAGACCACGTAAAATGATGATACACGATGGCAGGATGAAAGATACTTCGGTTAAACATTATCATATAGATGACGACGAACAAAAAAATAAGTTAATATGGAAAAGAAAAAGACCGTTATCCACTGCGATAGCGGTCTTATTACTGACATTGATAGCGGATATTTTTACTGGATACTCCTCCGGCAGGCGGCAAAAACGGCTCTTGCATTTCCGTGAAAGCTGTGCTATAGTGATAATGAAAAAAGCAACCGCCCACAAGGTGGGTTGACCAGATTGGGACAGAAAATCCACCCCTTAGGGTCAAAGTTTTAGGGTGGTTTTTCTATGCGTTAAGACACTACTTCAAATTCACGGAAATGAATGTCAGTAATGCCAATATGAACATGCCGAAAGCCATAAGGTCTTTGAAATCAAATGAATGATTGTTCATATGCATCACCTCCACACTATGTAGAATGAAGGTCTTCCCACCCTGCAACACGGTTGCATGCTTATGATATCACATAAATGAATAATAATCAACAAAATATCGGAAAAAGAATATCGAAGAAATTACTTGACATATCCGGGAGAGTATGGTATTCTTTCTAAGACTGCCGAAGACAGCAGGTGCCGCAAGGCATAAGGTTCAAAACGCCTGCCGAGGAGTAAAGAATTTCGATAGAAATGATTTATGAACCTCTCTGTCACGCAGAGAGGTTTTTTGGCGGTACACAAACGAATAAGGAGGTGCACCATTCATGGCAAAAGTGGAACAGAAGAAGCCGATCGTAGCCGAGATCAGTGAAAACATCAAAGATGCGCAGTCAGTGGTTCTCGTTGCTTACAGCGGAATCAATGTAGAGCAGGATACCGCTCTTCGTAAAGAGATGAGAGAAGCTGGCATCGTCTACAAAGTGTACAAGAACACAATGATGAATTTTGCGTTCAAGGGCACAGAGTGCGAGCCGCTTACCAGTCATCTGTCCGGTCCGAATGCGGTTGCTATCTGCAAGACGGATGCGACTGCTCCGATCAGAATCGTTGCGAAATATGCAAAGACCGTTCCGTCTCTTAAATTGATCGCTGGTGTGGTTGAAGGCGGATATTACGATGAAAAGGCAATCCAGGCGCTGGCAGACGTTCCGTCCAGAGAAGTATTGCTTGGAAGACTGCTTGGCAGCATGCAGTCGCCGATTGCAAACTTTGCGCGTGTTATTAAGCAGATTGCAGAAAAAGAAGCAGAAGCATAAGGCAGGAGGAGCTTTCCTGTAAAAATTATCAAAATAAAAACGGAGGAAAATGAAAATGGCAAAATTAACAACTGCTGAATTTATTGAAGCAATTAAAGAGTTAAGCGTATTAGAATTAAACGAATTAGTAAAAGCTTGCGAGGAAGAGTTCGGTGTATCCGCAGCAGCAGGCGTTGTTGTAGCAGCAGCAGGCCCGGCAGAAGCTGAGGAAGAGAAGGACGAGTTCGATGTAGAGCTGACAGAAGTTGGTCCGAACAAGGTTAAGGTTATCAAAGTTGTTCGTGAAGCAACCGGTCTTGGTCTGAAGGAAGCAAAAGAAGTTGTAGACGGCGCTCCGAAGGTTGTAAAGGAAGCAGCTTCCAAGGCAGAGGCAGAAGAGCTGAAGACAAAGCTCGAAGCAGAGGGAGCAAAGGTTACTCTGAAATAAATATTACTGTTCCCGGCAACGGAAAAAGAACAGAAAAGATAAGGACTGGTGCATTGCGCCGGTCCTTTTTTTATGTTACACTGGAGTTGTCCGGAAATTATCTAACAGTCAGATGTTCCGCGGCGTTCGCCGGATGCGTGTGCAGGCATTCACGCCTGGCTTATTGCCCGCGGGAATAAAGTGCCGGACAGAAGATGAGACATGAGAAAAGGGGGAATTTGAAAATGGCTACACCACATAATGCTGCAAATATGGGCGATATCGCCGAGACAGTTCTGCTTCCGGGAGATCCGCTCCGCGCGAAGGTGATCGCGGAGACGTATCTGGAGGATATCACACAATTTAACAGCGTGAGAAATATGTTTGGATACACGGGCACGTATAAAGGAAAGAAGGTGTCCGTTATGGGAACCGGAATGGGCTGCGCGTCCATCGGAATTTACAGTCATGAGCTGATTCATTTTTATGGAGTGAAAAATCTGATTCGCGTCGGTTCCTGCGGCTCCATCGCAAAGGACATTAAGCTGGGCGAAATCATCATGGCGCAGGGCGCCTGCACGGACAGCAACTACGCGCACCAGTATCAGCTTCCGGGAACGATGTGCGCGATTGCGGACTATGAACTCTTAAAGACGGCGCAGGAAACAGCGGCGGAATTTGGCTATCCGTACCGCGTCGGAAATATCCTTTCCTCGGATATTTTTTACACGGAGACGCCGGAATGGCAGCAGTGGGCAAAAATGGGCGTGCTTTCTATCGAAATGGAGAGCTTTGCTCTGTACTGTAATGTGGCGCGCGCAGGCGTGAAGGCGCTCGGTATTTTCACCGTTTCCGATTCCATCGTAAATGGTGAGGAGCTGGATGCAGAGGCGAGACAGAATGGGTTTACCAATATGATGCAGGTGGCGCTGGAGACGGCAGTCAGAATTTAACATGAAAGTCCCGGACGGCAGATACGGGAATGCGCAGCATGGAGCATCTGGCTTTCATGTATGAACAACCAGAGAATTCCCGGACGGCAGATACGGGAATGTAAAGCATGGAGAAAAACGCAGAATGGACGGAGAACAGAGACGGAAAGAAATCATCAGACTGCTGGAGACGGGATGCGAACCCGTCTCCGGCGCTGCGCTGGCAAAGCGGTTCGGTGTCAGCCGCCAGGTGATCGTGCAGGACATTGCGCTGCTGCGCGCGACAGACAAGACAATTCTTTCCACAAACAAGGGCTACCTGATTTACGGGGGGAATCACCGGAACATGTGCAGAAGGACGGTTGCGGTGAAGCATACGGATGCGCAGATGAAGGATGAGCTGTACACGCTGGTGGACGCGGGCGCGCGCGTACTGGACGTGGTGGTGGAGCATGATGTCTACGGGCAGATTGCCGCGGATTTGATGATCGCGTCGAGAAGAGACGTGGATGAGTTTATTGCCAGGATTTTTGCCAACAGGGCGAAGCCGCTGAAGGAGCTGACCTGCGATACGCATTTTCATACGCTGGAGGCGGAAAATGAGGAAATTCTGGACGAAGCGGAAAAAAGATTAAAAGAAAAGGGATATTTACTTGATTTTGCCGGAAACTTGTAGTATGATTGCCAGGTGACATGCAGGTGACAAGACACTTGACAATACAACGAGGAGGCAGTTATGAAAGTATTTACGAAATGGTTAAACCGTGTGTTCATTGATGGGTTAAGCGGAATGGCACACGGTCTTTTTGCGACGCTGATTGTCGGAACGATTATCCAGCAGATTGGCACGCTGGTGGGCGGCGGCATCGGAGACACCATTTTCTTAATTGGAAAGGTTGCCGCGGCGCTTACCGGCGCGGGCATTGGCGTCGGTGTGGCAAGCAGGTATAAGGAAAGTCCGCTGGTTATCCTGTCCGCGGCGACGGCAGGTATGGTCGGCGCTTTTGCCAGTAAGCTGCTGGCGGGGCAGGTCCTGGTGGACGGCGTGATGCAGTTCTCCGGTCCGGGAGAGCCGCTGGGCGCGTTTATTGCCGCATACATAGGAATCGAAGCCGGACATCTGGTATCCGGTAAAACGAAGGTGGATATTCTGGTGACGCCGATTGTCAGCATCGGGGCAGGCTCTGCGGTCGGACTTCTGGCGGGACCGCCGATTTCACAGCTTATGACAAGCCTGGGTGCGCTGATTAACTGGGGAACCGAACAGCAGCCGTTTCTGATGGGAATCGTGGTATCGGTGCTGATGGGCATGATTCTGACGCTGCCAATCAGCTCGGCGGCGCTTGGCGTTATCCTGAATCTTTCCGGTCTGGCAGCGGGCGCGGCAACGATTGGCTGCTGCTGCAACATGGTCGGTTTTGCGGTGGCAAGCTACCGTGAAAATAAAGTCGGCGGTCTGCTGGCGCAGGGCATCGGCACTTCCATGCTCCAGGTGCCGAATATCGTGCGCAAGCCCATCATCTGGCTGCCGGCGATTCTGTCAAGCGCGATTCTCGGTCCGGTTGGCACCATGCTTCTGAAAATGACGAGCAATGCGACCGGTTCCGGCATGGGAACGGCAGGTCTGGTCGGACAGATTATGACCTGGCAGGTGATGACGGCGACAGAAGCGCCGGAAATCGTGCTGATTAAAATCCTGGCGATACAGATTATTCTGCCGGCGCTCGTGACGCTTGCCATTTCCGAGGCGATGCGCAAATGGGGATGGATCAAGCCGGGCGATATGAAACTGAATTTATAAAGGAACACAGTCTGGAACAGCCGCTTAGCCGCGGCTGTTTTTTGAATGCAGATAAGCATGCGGCAGAGAAAAATGCGAATGTCCGCTCTGCGATATTTCCTTTAAGAAAATCCACCTGATTTAAGTTTTTGGAATATCGCTTTTTTACAAAAGGGGTTATAATATGAGTCGGAGGACAAATGGATGGAGGCTCATTTATCGGACAGCTTATAATATGAGCCGCAAATTACAAAACTGCTTTGGAGGTGGTGCGGATGGGACCGGGGAAACGGCTGCTTGCAAAATACAATAGCTGGAAGCTTGGCAGAAAGCTTCTGGTGGCTTTTGCACTGGTTTCGATTATTCCGATTCTGTTCGTCCAGATTGTCGCGTTCCAGATAAATAAAAACCAGATGACGGAAAAGATAGACGAGCTGATGGTCAGCAATCTGACGCAGATAGCCGAGCGGGTAAATTTAAATCTGAAGATATACACAAATCTTATTTACCAGATTTATAAGGATGAACAGGTTATCGACAATATCCTTGCGCTGGAGGATGACCAGGACAGCAGGAAGGCGGTTGCCTATAACCAGGTAGTCAACCGGCTGAAGCAGTACCACAACAGTGAAGCCGGTATCCGCTGCCTGAGTATTGTATGCCCGGACGGCGGAGCGGTGGTCTACGATTTTGAGACAGATTCCTCGCTGAACACTGTCTGGCAGGATTATTCAGACCTTCGTCAGACGCCGCCCTATCTGGAGTCGGCGGATGCGCCCGGCATGGTGGTCACAGATACCATGAATTTTAACGGGAAGGAAAAAGGACATTTCTATCACATATCAAAGCGTATGTTTGATTTTGACCATCTGGAGCGGGGCTGTATCGCGACGGTTATCATGACGATAGAGGAGCGCTCGCTGAATGCCATCTGCAGCAACGGCGACATGGATGAGTACAGCATCAATTTTATCATTAATGAAGAGCGCCGGGTCGTTTCTTATCCGGATGAGGACTTTGCGGGAATCGTCATGAACCCGGAGCTGGAGATAGAAGATTTTGTGCGTGTTTCCGGATATCTGCGCAACCGGGATATGACGATTAACCGTTACGAGGACCCGATAACCGGATGGATTTTCTGCAATGCCTATGATAAGGATTATATGCTGAAGGATGTGACGAGGACGCAGCAGGCGCTGGTACTGATTACGGTGCTGACGCTTTTGTTTGCAACCAGCCTGATTATATACACGGTGCGCACGATGGACGCGTCTGTCCGTTCTGTGGTGTCCGGGATGCAGCAGGTCCAGAAGGGAAATCTGGATGTGGTCGTGCCGGTGCGTTCTTTTGATGAAATCGGAACGATTGCAGATAATTTTAACGATATGACCGTGAAGGTAAAAGAGCTGATTGAAGAGGTGGGCGAAGCGAAGGAGCAGCAGAAGAATGCGGAAATACGGGCGCTGGAGGCACAGATCAATCCGCATTTTCTCTACAATACGCTGGATTCCATCAACTGGATGGCAATCGAAAAGGGCGAATTTGAAATCAGTAAAATGCTGCGGGACCTTGGCGTGATTCTGCGCTACAGTGTAAATAAAAGCAATCAGATGGTCAGTATCTGGGAGGCGGCGGACTGGCTGGAAAAGTACATCAGCCTGCACCAGATGCGGTTTAACAATGCATTTTCCTGTGAAATAAATGTAGAGGAGCGCATCCGGGGTGGAAAGATATATAAGCTGCTGCTGCAGCCGTTCGTAGAAAACTCGATTCTGCACGGCTTCCGTGATATTGAGAGCGGAGGATTATTGCGGATTGATATGTCGTCTGCGGAGGATGGCGGCGGGATTACCATCATTATAGAAGATAACGGAAAGGGGATGCCGCCCCATCTTCTGAAAAACTACAATGATAAGGAAAAAGCAATCGCGGATGACGGAAGAGGCATTGGGCTGCATAATGCGTTCGCCAGAATGCACATGTATTACGGGGATGAGGCCTCCTGGAACGTAAGCAGCATCTGTGGTATGGGGACTGTCGTAACGCTGCGCCTGCCGCTTCGAAAGGGGGAAGAGCCATGAGAATACTGATTGTGGAGGATGAGATAAAAATCCGGACCGGAATGTCGAAACTGATCTCCGCCCACACCGCCCACACGATCGTCGGCGAGGCCAAAAACGGGAAAGAAGGGCTGGAGCTGATTCTCCGCCTGCACCCGGACCTGGTGATTTCAGATATCCGGATGCCGGTGATGGACGGACTGGAGATGCAGGAGGCGGCAAACCGCGCGGGCGTGAAATGCCATTTTATTATATTGAGCGGCTATTCGGAATTTGAATATGCCCAGAAAGCGCTGCGCTACGGAGCGGATGACTATCTGCTAAAACCGCTGGCGGCGGAGGATGTGACGGAAGTGCTGGAAAAAATCCAGAATCTCGTCCGGGAGGAGGAAAAGCGGACGGTGCAGAGTGCGGAGGGACTGCTGCGCGATATTCTGCTCGGAGGAAGAACGATCACAGAGGAGGATTATAAGAAGCTGGAGCGGCTTGCAAAGCTGCGGGAAGGAGAGCCGTGTTATCTGGCGGCAGGCTGCCTTGGGGACGCCAATGCAGGATATGCCGCGTCCGCTGCCCGGCAGTGGGAGCAGATAAAGAGCCTGGAACCGGAACTGCGAATCGTTTATACGATGCTGGAAAATACGCAGGAAATGTTCTGTCTGATTCAGGGGCAGACGGATAGCGGGCTGCTTGCGGAAAAAATGACACGCCGGCTTTACCGGAATCTGTCCGTGGAAGATATGCCGGTCTGGGCTGTTATAGAATTGGAAAATCTGCGGGAGCTGAAGGAAAAGGCGGCAGAGCTGCGCAGCCTGTATCTGTACGGGATGCTGCTCGGATACCGCACGGTTCTGACGAAAGAGCGGGCGCAGGAATGCGGCGGAGGGGAGTACCAGTATCCGGCGCATCTGGAGGGGAAGCTGAAGGTATCCATCTGCAACGGCACCGCAGAGGAGCTGAAGCGGGATGCGGAAGCCTTTATGAGGTATGTCAGAAATTTAAAATGCAGCCCGGTGTATTTCCGAAAAGCTTATGGAAAAATGATTGCTTTTATGGAGAATGTCTGCAGCGAGGTGAATCCGCAGGCGTACAGGCGGATGCAGGAGAGTGAGATAGAAAAGACGGCGGCGACCGCGCTGACGATAAAAACGCTGGAGGACTGTTTTCGCAGGGAAATCGAGATTATTTTGTCGGAGAAGGATAAAAAAGAGGATATCCGCAATTATACGATACGGAGGGCGATTAATTTTATCCGGGAGCATTACCGGGAAAATATTTCGCTGGAGCTCCTTGCGGAGCATCTGGAAATCACGCCGGAATATCTGAGTACCCTGTTTAATAAAGAAGTGGGAATCAATTTTACAACCTTCTTGAAACGCTTCCGTATCAGTCATGCCAAGCGGCTGCTAAAGGGAAGCAGCAAGAAAATTTATGAGATATCGGAGGAGGTCGGTTATCATGACCCGAAATATTTTAACCGGGTCTTTAAGGAGGAGGTAGGAGTATCGCCGGGAGATTACCGGCAGATGAGCTGACCGGAATGGAGGAGCTGCAATGAAAAAAATAATAGCTGTACTGCCGGTGGTCTGTATGGTCCTGCTGTGCGGCTGCAATCAGAAGGACGCCCGTAATCTGCCGCCGGCGGGCAAAGAAACGGAAAAAATCGTTATCTGGTCGTACTATGAGACGCAAGCGCAGAGAGAAGGACTGGATGAGCTGGTGCGCAGCTTTAACCAGTCGCAGAATGAGTACCGGGCGGAGTGGGAATATGTGCCGATGACCGGGTTTGTGAAAGGACTGTCGTCGGCATATACGGAAAACGACCTCCCGGATATGGCGATTATTGACAATCCGGATATGGCGGCGCTGATTCAGATGGGACTTTTTGAGGATATTACGCTGCAGGCGCAGGAGTGGGAGCTGGAGAACGAGTGTTATCCGTCCATGCTGGAAACGCTGAAATATGAGGGAAAATATTACGGGATTCCGTTTAACTGCAACAGCACGGCGCTGATTTATAATAAAGAGCTGTTTGCGGAATATCATCTGACGCCGCCGGAGACGTGGGAAGAGCTGCGGGAGGCGGCGAAAAAGCTGACAACTCCGGAACGAAGCGGCTTTGCTATGTGCTGCATCGAGAGCGAGCAGGGAGCGTTTCAGATTCTGCCCTGGATTCTGGCGGCGGGAGAGGATCCGCAGAGTCTGGGCGGGGAGGCGACCGTGGAGGCATTTGCCTTTCTGAAGTCGCTCCTTCTGGATGGAAGTATGTCGGAAAACTGTATTAATCTGACGCAGACGGACCTGGCGCTGGAATTTGCCGAAGGACGCGCGGCGATTATACAGAACGGACCGTGGGTTTTTCCGCAGCTGGATGAAGCGGGAATTGACTATGGCATTGTCCCGGTTCCGGGCAGAGAGAGAAACAACGCGGTGGTGGGCGGGGAGAATATCGGCATTTTAAAAGGCAAGAACCTGGAAGGCTCCCTGGCATTTCTGAGATTTTGCATAGAAGGGGATGAGATAACGGAATTCTGCCGGAAGGCGAGCGTCCTGCCGGCAAAAATTTCCGCAGCCAGGGAAAGTGTGGAAAAGCGGCCGGAGCTGGCGGTATTCCAGCAGCAGATGGAGAACGCGGTTACGAGAACTTCGATCCCGCACTGGAGCGCCGTCTCCGGGAAGCTGAGCGAGGGAATCTATAGGATTATTTCACAGGAAGAAACGCCGCAGCAGGCGGCTGCCGCGCTGCAGGAAAACTGACCAGAAATTTGTCCACCATTCTTAAATAATTAGAATTACACAGAAAAAGGACCTCCTTTATAATGAAATTAACAGCAGGAGCTGAGAAATTTCACAATAAAGGAGGTTTTTTCATGAAATTTAAGAAGGTATTGACAGCGGGCATCGCGGGCGCAGCCATTTGTGCGATGATGGCGGGCACGGCATCCGCGGCAGGACAGGAAGTGGTCATCTGGGATTACTTCGAGACGGATGCGCAGAAGGAAATGATGCAGACTCTGATTGACGGATTTAATGAGTCGCAGGACGAGTTTACGGCATCCCATGTGTATGTTCCGTTTGCGGATTATGAAAAGCAGCTTACGCTCGGCATTGCTTCCGGGGAGCTTCCGGATCTGGTAATTCTGGATGGCTGCAGCATGGCGTCTTTCATCCAGCTTGGTCTGTTCGGCGATATCTCAGATGCGGAAATTAACTGGGACGAGTACATCCAGGGACCGCTGGAATCTACCATGATGGATGGAAAGCACTACGGTATCCCGTTTGCGACAAACTGTACGGCATTGTATTACAACAAGGATATGTTCGATGCGGCGGGCATTGCATATCCGGATGAGAATACGACCTGGGACGACTTCCGCGAGATGGCGAAAGCGCTGACGAAGGACGGCGTATATGGTTTCGGAAACGCGGCAACCAATACGGACGAGGGAACCTTCCAGTGCCTGCAGTGGCTGTATACGGCGGGCGGTTCCTATACGGATATCGAGGGCGGTATTGACGCATACAGACTGATGCAGGAAATGATTGAAGAAGGTTCCTGGACAAAGGAATGTGTAAACTGGACGCAGTCCGATGTTAATAACAACTTTATGGCGGGCAACCTGGCAATGCAGCAGAACGGTCCGTGGCAGATTCCGGGTATCGAGGCAAATGCTCCGGATCTGAACTACGGCGTAACGGTGCTTCCGAAGAGAGACGCAGATTCCGGTCAGGCAACCTCCATTCTCGGCGGTGAGAACATGGGCGTGGTAAATAAAGAGGATATGTCCGGGGCAAAGGCATTTCTCCAGTATTACGACCAGACTGAGGTTATGGTAAATGCAATGAAGCAGTATGGCTCTTATCCTCCGAAGACAGAGGCGGCGCAGGACAGCTACTGGACAGACGACCCGATTCAGAAAGCATTCCTGACGCAGATTGAAACTTCGATTCCGAGAGGACCGAGCGCATCCTGGCCTTCTTATTCCAGCGCCATCCAGACAGGCTTCCAGGAAGTTATGACTTCCGCAAAGACGCCTGAGCAGGCGGCGGCAGATACGCAGGCGGCCGTTGACGCAGTGCAGTAAATAAAAATGGGAGGCTGCCGCAGAGCTTGCGGCAGCCTTTGTAGTTATGCGGGGCATCGACCCTGTTGAGTGCGCAAAGCGCACGAAATATCAACCACCCGCTATGCGGGTGCGCGGTGATTGTTATACAAAGAAATCACCTTTACGCCTATAATAGAGGTGTCCAAGCCACTATATAGAAAGGAAAGGTGATTTCAATGGCGAAGAAAGCCAACTCACTTGCACATACAAAGTGGATGTGTAAGTATCATATCGTCTTCACACCAAAGTATAGACGAAAAATGATTTACAATCAATACAAAGAAGACCTAAGAGATATTATAAAACAACTTTGTAATTATAAAGGTGTTGAAATAATAGAAGGTCATCTTATGCCAGACCATATTCATATGCTGGTAAGTATTCCGCCCAAAATAAGTGTATCAAGTTTCATGGGATATTTGAAAGGGAAAAGTGCCCTAATGATGTTTGACCGCCACGCAAATCTGAAATATAAATTTGGGAACAGACATTTTTGGGCAGAAGGATACTATGTCAGCACAGTAGGTCTCAATGAGGACACCATAAAGAAGTACATTCAGGAGCAAGAGAGAGCGGATATTATGATGGATAAATTGAGCGTGAAAGAATATGAGGACCCCTTTAGGGGTAGTCGGTAATACAAACGCCCCTTGAAGGGGCAGCGACGAGTGAAAAGCAAAGTGGCTTGAACGAAGTGAGAGCCAGCGCCTTGAGACGCGGGCCTAGTAACAAAGGCTTATAGCCGAAGCGCGAGCCACCCGTTAGACGGGTGGCAGCGACTGCCATGCATCCGAAGGGAGGAAGGGGAGGCAATGAAAAAGCACAGAAAACTGAACGGCGGTGCAAAGATGGGATTTTTGTTTGCGCTGCCGGCGGCAATTTATATGATGATTTTCATCGGTTATCCGATGATTCAGAACCTGATTTTAAGCTTCAAAAACGTAGATGTCTATTCCTTTGCGCAGCCGGATAATCAGAAATTTATCGGATTTCAGAATTATATAGAGCTGTTTACCAGCGGAAATTCCATCATGACAAAGGCGATTATCAATACCCTGATTTTTACGGTCGGTTCCATTTTCTTTCAGTTTATCATAGGATTCGGGCTGGCGCTTTTATTCAGCAGAAAATTTCCCGGCTGCTCTTTCTTCCGGGGCGTGACGATGATTTCCTGGCTGCTGCCGGTCACGGTTGCGGGGCTTCTCTTCAAATTTATGTTTGCAAGCTCCGGTGGTATCGTCAATCAGTTTCTGATGGCGCTGGGGCTGATTGAGAAGCCGATGGAGTGGCTGCTTCAGCCGAAAACGGCAATGGTGGCGATTATTATTGCCAATATCTGGATTGGAATACCTTTTAACATGATGCTGCTGATTACCGGACTTACCACGATTCCGGCGGAGGTTTACGAGAGCTGCAGCCTGGACGGGGCGAATAAGCTGCAGACATTGTTCCGGATTACCATCCCCATGATTAAACCGGCGATTATGTCCGTGCTGACGCTGGGGTTTGTGTATACGTTTAAGGTGTTCGATCTGGTATGGGTAATGACCAAGGGCGGACCGGTAAATTCCACAGAGCTTGTCTCGACCTATGCGTACCGTCTTTCTTTTGAAGAATTCCAGTTCAGCAAGGGAGCTGCCGCGGCGAACATTCTGTTCCTGATTCTTCTGGTGGTCGGAATCTTTTATATTAAACTGATAAATGAAGAGGAGGAGATTATGTAATGGGTAAAAAGGAAAAACGCAGCCAGTTTATTGCATTTTTGTGCGGCGCTATTATTTTTATTATATTTATCTTTCCTCTGTACTGGATGGTGGTGACAGCGCTGAAAACGCAGGTGGAAATTTTCGAGATTCCGACGCCGCTCTGGCCGCGGGATCTGACGCTGGAGGCGTTTAAGCAGCAGCTATCCTCGTCAAGCGATACACTGCGCGGGTTTAAAAACAGCGCGATTATTGCGGTGGGCGCAACGATTATCTCCACCGTGCTGTCCATCCCGGCGGCATATGGGCTGGCAAGGTTCCGCTTTAAGGCGAAAAAGGCGCTGATCTTGTTCTTCCTGATTACGCAGATGCTGCCCTCCACGCTGGTGCTCACCTCGCTCTATATTATGTTTTCGCGGGTGGGGCTTTTAAATACCTACTGGGCGCCGATTCTTGCGGACGCCACCCTTGGCATTCCGTTCAGCATCATCATTCTGCGCACCTACTTTTTGTCGATTCCGAAGGAGCTGGATGAGGCGGCGAATATCGATGGCTGCGGATACTGGAAGTCGTTTTTTACCATCATGCTTCCGATTGCGAAGCCCGGTGTGATCGTGGCAGCGGTGTTTTCCTTCGTCTATGCGTGGGGCGATCTGATTTACGGGATTACCTTTATCACGAACCCGACTATGCGGCCGATTACATCGAGTATTTATAATTATGTCCAACAGTATCAGACACTGTGGAATTCTACGATGGCATTTGGTATAATTGCAATATCTCCGGTAGTGCTGATTTTTATTTTCATGCAGAAGTACATTGTCAGCGGACTGACGAACGGAGCAGTAAAAGCATAAAGACAGGGACAGGAGGAAGCGATGAGATTACATTCA
Organism: Marvinbryantia formatexigens DSM 14469; assembly: GCF_025148285.1. Classification (NCBI taxonomy): domain Bacteria; kingdom Bacillati; phylum Bacillota; class Clostridia; order Lachnospirales; family Lachnospiraceae; genus Marvinbryantia; species Marvinbryantia formatexigens. The sequence goes on from NZ_CP102268.1 coordinate 3,326,529, forward strand.
GCAGATTTAAAAAACATTTCAATCAGAGACGGCTTCTGGTCGAAGCATGTCGATCTGGTGCGCAGCGCGATTATTCCCTATCAGTGGGAGGCGATGAACGACCGGATTCCGGACGCGGAGTCGAGCCATTGTCTGGAAAACTTCCGCATTGCGGCGGGCAGGACGAAGGGAGAGTTTTACGGAGCGGTCTTTCAGGATACGGACGTGGCAAAGTGGCTGGAGGCAGTCGGCTTTTCCCTTGCCTGCTATCCGGATGCGGAGCTGGAGAAGACGGCGGATGAGGTGATAGACCTGATAGCGGAGGCGCAGTGCGACGACGGCTATATCAATACGTATTTTACCATCAAAGAGCCCAAAAAGCGCTGGACGGATCTGTGCGAGGGGCACGAGCTTTACACGGCAGGGCATCTGATGGAGGCTGCGGTGGCATATTACCAGGGAACCGGAAAAAGAAAATTTCTTGACTGCATGTGCAGATTCGCCGATTTAATCTGCGATACCTTTGGCACTGAGGAAGGAAAAATTCATGGTTATCCGGGACATGAGGAAGTGGAGATCGGACTGATTAAGCTGGCGGACGCAACCGGAAACAGGAAATATCTTGAGCAGGCAAAATATTTTGTCGATGCGCGGGGCGTGGGAGAAAACTACTTTATGAAGGAGATGAGCCGTCCGGATTACAAGATGATTTTCCCGGAATTTGCCGATTACACGCCCGCCTACTCCCAGTCGCATCTGCCGGTCAGAGAGCAGACGACGGCGGAGGGACATGCCGTGCGCGCGGTGTATCTGTACTGTGCGATGGCGGATATCGCCGGCGCGTACCAGGATGAGGCGCTGCTGCGTGCGTGCGAAACGCTCTGGAACAACATCGTGGAAAAACGGATGTATCTGACCGGCGGCATTGGCTCCTCCGGTATCCTGGAGCGCTTTACGGTGGATTATGATCTGCCGAACGAATATAATTATTCGGAAAGCTGCGCGTCCATCGGTCTGGCGCTGTTCGGGCTGCGGATGAATCAGATTATGCGCGACGGAAAATATATGGACGTGGTCGAGCGGGCGCTCTATAACACGGTGCTTGCGGGGATTGCGCTGGATGGAAAGAGCTTCTTTTATGTAAATCCGCTGGAGGTGTGGCCGCCGGCGTGCATGGAGGGAACCTCGAAAAGGCATGTAAAGCCGGTGCGGCAGAAATGGTTCGGCGTTGCGTGCTGTCCGCCCAACATCGCCCGGACGCTGGCATCGCTCGGACAGTATATCTACGGGGTGGATGAGGAAAACAGGGCGCTGTATGTCAATCTGTTTATTTCCAATGAGAGTACGATTGAGCTGGGAGAGGCGCAGGCGGCGGTCAGGCTGACGACGACGTATCCGGAGGAAGCATCCTTCACATTGGAGATAAAAAGCCTTCCGGAGGAGGGAATGGATGTCTTCCTGCGCGTGCCGGATTTTGCAGAGAATTACAGCGTGACTGTGGCGGGGACAGAGCAGCCCGCGCAGCCGGAAAATGGCTATGTCAGAGTACACGCGGATGCGCCGTGTACGATTCTGGTCTCCTTTGCGATGCCGGCGAAATTTGTCTATGCCAATCCGCAGGTGCGTGCGGATTCCGGCAAGGTCGCCATTGTGCGGGGGCCGCTTGTGTACTGTCTGGAGGAGGCGGACAACGGGGAAAACCTGCCGGCGGTATATGTGGACACCGCCGCCGGACTGGAGGAGAAAAAATCCCCGCTGTTTGGCGGAATCGTGACGGTAACGGCACGTGGAAAACGGATCGCACCGCAAAGCTGGAAGGGTGGTCTGTACGGTACAGAAAAACCGGAGCTTACGGACTGCACCCTGACCGCTATTCCCTACCCGTACTGGAGCAACCGCGGACAGGGTGAAATGCTGGTCTGGATAAAAGAACTGAATCACTGAACTGTTACACTCTCAAAAAATCCGTGGAAATTCCGCGGATTTTTTGTTGACATGCCCTTTGGCTTGTGTTATAGTATAGGTTGCATTATCGTGCAGAAGTGTACCTCAAGGGGTAATTATGCCCAAAAACAAATTGGTGATTTCTGGCAGAAACCTGGGAAAAATGTGTACACTTTTATATAAAAAGACAGGGGTGAAACGTCAATGGAGAAAAACAGGATACGTCCTATCAAAAACGGCAACAGTTTCCGGATGAGCTACTCCAGGCAGAAAGAGGTATTGGAGATGCCGAACCTCATCGAGGTACAGAAGGATTCCTACCAGTGGTTTCTGGACGAAGGGCTGAAGGAAGTTTTCGATGACATCTCGCCGATTCGTGACTACGGTGAAAAGCTGAGTCTGGAGTTTGTGGATTTCAAGCTTTGTGAGGATGATGTGAAGTATTCGATTGAAGAGTGCAAGGAACGGGATGCGACGTACGCTGCGCCGCTGAAGGTCAAGGTACGGCTTCACAACAAAGAGACAGATGAGATTAACGAGCACGAGATTTTTATGGGAGACCTGCCATTGATGACGGAGACGGGCACCTTTGTCATCAACGGTGCGGAGCGTGTTATTGTCAGCCAGCTTGTCCGCTCTCCGGGCATCTACTATGGGATCGCCCATGATAAAATCGGAAAAAGACTGTTTTCCTGTACCGTTATTCCGAACCGCGGTGCATGGCTGGAATATGAGACGGACTCCAACGACATTTTCTATGTGCGTGTAGACAGAACGCGAAAGGTTCCCATCACCGTTCTGGTGCGTGCGCTCGGCATCAGCACCAATGCGGAGATTCTGGAGCTGTTTGGCGAGGAGCCGAAGATCGTGGCGACGCTGGCGAAGGATACGGCGACCAACTACCAGGAGGGTCTGCTGGAGCTGTACAAAAAGATCCGTCCGGGCGAACCGCTTGCCGTGGAGAGCGCAGAGAGCCTCATCATGGCGATGTTCTTCGACCCGCGCAGATATGACCTGGCAAAGGTCGGACGCTACAAATTCAATAAAAAGCTGCTGCTGCGCAACCGTATCGCCGGACATGTGCTGGCGGAGGATGTAATCGACCCGTCCACTGGCGAGATCCTGGCGGAGGCAGGCACGAAGGCGACGCGCGAGCTGGCGGATACCATCCAGAACGCAGCCGTTCCGTTTGTGTGGGTGCAGACGGAGGAGCGCAACGTAAAGGTGCTTTCCAGCATGATGGTGGATATCACAAATTATGTGGATATCGACCCGCAGGAGGTAGGCGTTACGGAATTAGTATATTATCCGGCGCTGAAATCTATACTGGAAGAAAATAGCGATATCGAGGATATCAAAGAGGCGATCCGCCGCGATATCCACGATCTGATTCCGAAGCATATTACAAAGGAAGACATCCTTGCTTCCATTAACTATAATATTCATCTGGAATACGGCATCGGTACCGACGATGATATCGACCATCTTGGAAACCGCCGTATCCGTTCCGTCGGCGAGCTGCTGCAGAATCAGTACCGCATCGGTCTTTCCAGACTGGAGCGTGTTGTCCGCGAGCGTATGACTACGCAGGACCTGGAGGGGATTTCCCCGCAGTCGCTGATCAATATCAAGCCGGTGACGGCGGCGGTGAAGGAATTCTTCGGTTCCTCCCAGCTGTCCCAGTTCATGGACCAGAACAACCCGCTCGGCGAGCTGACGCACAAGAGACGTCTCTCCGCCCTGGGACCTGGCGGTCTGTCACGGGACAGAGCCGGATTCGAGGTCCGCGACGTACATTACTCCCATTACGGAAGAATGTGCCCGATTGAGACGCCGGAAGGTCCGAACATCGGTCTGATCAACTCACTGGCGTCCTACGCAAGAATCAACCAGTACGGCTTCATTGAGGCGCCGTACCGTGTAATCGATAAATCCGACCCGAAGAATCCGCGCGTCACCGACGAGGTCGTTTACATGACGGCGGACGAAGAGGATAATTACCATGTAGCGCAGGCGAACGAGGCGCTGGACGAGGAAGGTCATTTCATCCGTAAGACCGTATCCGGACGTTACCGCGAGGAGACGCAGGAGTACGACCGCGCAATGTTCGATTACATGGACGTATCCCCGAAGATGGTGTTCTCCGTCGCTACGGCTCTGATTCCGTTCCTGCAGAACGACGACGCAAACCGCGCGCTGATGGGTTCGAACATGCAGCGTCAGGCGGTGCCGCTTCTGACGACCGAAGCTCCGGTAGTTGGTACCGGTATGGAAACAAAGACCGCGGTCGACTCCGGTGTGTGCGTGGTGGCAAAACATGCCGGTACGGTGGAGCGCGTTACTTCAAAAGATATTGTTATCCGGACGGATGACGGAAAGCGCGATGAGTATCATCTCACCAAATTCCTGCGAAGCAACCAGAGCAACTGCTACAACCAGAAGCCGATCGTCTTCAAGGGCAACCGCGTGCAGGAGGGGCAGGTTATCGCAGACGGACCGTCCACCTCAAACGGTGAGATTGCGCTGGGTAAAAACCCGCTCATCGGTTTCATGACCTGGGAGGGTTACAACTACGAGGACGCCGTACTTTTGAGCGAGCGTCTTGTTATGGATGACGTTTATACTTCCGTTCATATTGAAGAATATGAGGCGGAGGCGAGAGATACAAAGCTGGGACCGGAGGAGATTACCAGAGACGTTCCGGGCGTCGGCGACGATGCATTAAAGGACCTCGACGAGAGAGGTATTATCCGCGTCGGTGCGGAGGTTCGTGCGGGCGATATCCTGGTCGGCAAGGTAACGCCGAAAGGCGAGACCGAGCTGACGGCGGAGGAGCGTCTGCTGCGTGCGATCTTCGGTGAGAAAGCGCGCGAGGTGCGTGACACCTCCCTGAAGGTGCCGCACGGTGAGTACGGTATTGTCGTAGATGCGAAGGTATTTACGAGAGAAGCGGGCGACGAGCTGGCTCCGGGCGTAAACCAGGCGGTGCGCATTTACATTGCGCAGAAGAGAAAGATTTCGGTCGGCGATAAGATGGCGGGCCGTCACGGAAACAAGGGTGTTGTTTCCCGTGTGCTTCCGGTGGAGGATATGCCGTTCCTGCCGAACGGACGTCCGCTGGATATCGTGCTGAACCCGCTGGGCGTGCCGTCCCGTATGAATATCGGACAGGTGCTGGAAATCCACTTAAGTCTTGCTGCAAAGGCACTTGGCTTTAACGTTTCCACCCCGATCTTCGACGGCGCGAACGAGAATGATATTATGGATACTCTGGATCTGGCAAATGATTATGTCAATCTGGAGTGGGAAGAATTTAAGGCAAAGCATGAGGAGGAGCTGCTGCCGGAGGTGCTGGATTATCTCTATGAGAACAGAGACCACCGCAAGCTCTGGAAGGGCGTGCCGATTTCCCGCGACGGCAAGGTAAGGCTGCGCGACGGAAGAACAGGCGAATACTTCGACAGCCCGGTTACGATCGGACACATGCATTACCTGAAGCTGCATCATCTGGTGGACGATAAGATCCATGCACGTTCCACCGGTCCGTACTCTCTGATCACGCAGCAGCCGCTGGGCGGTAAAGCGCAGTTCGGCGGACAGCGTTTCGGAGAAATGGAGGTATGGGCGCTGGAGGCATACGGCGCGTCCTATACACTGCAGGAAATTCTGACGGTGAAGTCGGACGACATCATCGGACGTGTAAAGACCTACGAGGCAATCATCAAGGGCGAGAACATCCCGGAGCCGGGTATTCCGGAGTCCTTCAAGGTGCTGTTAAAGGAGCTGCAGTCCCTTGGTCTGGATGTGCGCGTGCTTGGCGAAAACCAGAAGGAAGTAGAAATAAAAGAAACCGTGGAATACGGAGAAACAGACATACGTTCTGTGATAGAAGGAGACAGAGGCTATCGGCGTGACGACGACGCTCCGCTTGGAGACTACGGCTACAGTGAGCAGGAATTGGACGGCGATGAACTGGTAGACGTGGAGGAAGAGCCGGACGACGATGAGTTCTACGGAGATTTCGACGACAGTTATGTAGACGAGAACGAGTAAGGAGGGAACCGTTTTATGCCGGAAACAACAAACAATGAAGGGTATCAGCCGATGACGTTCGATGCAATTAAAATCGGACTGGCATCTCCTGATAAAATCAGAGAATGGTCCCACGGCGAGGTAAAAAAGCCGGAAACCATCAACTACAGAACTTTAAAGCCGGAGAAAGACGGGCTGTTCTGTGAGCGCATTTTCGGTCCGAGCAAGGACTGGGAGTGCCACTGCGGAAAATATAAGAAAATCCGCTACAAAGGCGTAGTCTGCGACCGCTGCGGTGTGGAAGTCACCAAATCCAGCGTCCGCAGAGAGCGCATGGGACACATCGAGCTGGCGGCTCCGGTATCCCATATCTGGTACTTCAAGGGCATCCCGTCCCGCATGGGACTGGTGCTCGACCTCTCTCCGCGCACGCTGGAGAAGGTGCTGTACTTTGCCAACTACATCGTTCTGGATGCGGGTAACACCAATCTGATGAAGAAGCAGGTGCTGACCGAGAAGGAATACCAGGAGGCAAGAGAGGCTTACGGAGACGGATTCCGCGTCGGCATGGGCGCGGAGGCTATCAAGGAGCTTCTGGAAGAAATCGATGTGGAGAAAGAGGCGGTGGAGCTGCAGGCGGCTCTGAAGGATTCTACCGGTCAGAAGCGCGCCCGCATCATCAAGCGTCTGGAGGTTATCGAGGCATTCCGCGAATCCGGCAACCGTCCGGAATGGATGATTCTGACAGTCATTCCGGTCATCCCGCCCGATATCCGTCCGATGGTACAGCTGGACGGCGGACGTTTTGCAACGTCTGACCTGAACGACCAGTACCGCCGCATCATCAACCGCAACAACCGTCTGAAAAGACTGCTGGAGCTTGGTGCTCCGGATATCATTGTAAGAAACGAAAAGAGAATGCTGCAGGAATCTGTGGACGCCCTCATTGATAATGGACGCCGTGGACGCCCTGTTACCGGACCGGGCAACCGCCCGCTGAAATCTCTTTCCGATATGCTGAAGGGTAAATCCGGACGTTTCCGTCAGAACCTGCTCGGAAAACGTGTCGATTATTCTGGACGTTCCGTTATCGTAGTCGGACCGGAGCTGAAGATTTACCAGTGTGGTCTGCCGCAGGAAATGGCAATCGAGCTGTTCAAGCCGTTCGTTATGAAGGAGCTGGTGGCAAACGGCACGTCGCATAACATTAAAAATGCAAAGAAGATGGTAGAACGTCTGGAGCCGCAGGTGTGGGATGTCCTGGAAAAGGTCATCAAGGAGCATCCGGTTATGTTAAACCGTGCACCCACACTGCACAGACTTGGTATCCAGGCATTTGAGCCGATTCTGGTACAGGGTAAGGCAATCAAGCTGCATCCGCTTGTCTGCACGGCATTCAATGCCGACTTCGACGGCGACCAGATGGCTGTCCATGTGCCGCTTTCCGTGGAAGCACAGGCGGAGTGCAGATTCCTCCTGCTCTCCCCGAACAACCTGCTGAAGCCGTCCGACGGCGGCCCGGTGGCGGTTCCTTCCCAGGATATGGTCCTCGGTATCTACTACCTCACGCAGGAGAGACCGGGCGCGAAGGGCGAGGGCAAGTTCTTCAAGAGCGTAAATGAGGCGATTCTTGCGTATGAGAACGGCGTCATCACGCTGCAGAGCAAGATTAAGGTCCGCGTGACAAAGAATGTGAACGGCGAGGAAAAGACCGGCGTGATTGAATCCACGCTGGGAAGATTCATCTTCAATGAGATCCTTCCGCAGGACCTGGGCTTTGTAGACCGGAGCATTCCGGAGAATGAGCTGAAGCTGGAGGTGGATTTCCACGTCGGCAAGAAGGGTCTGAAACAGATTCTGGAAAAGATCATCAATACCCACGGGGCGACGAAGACGGCGGAAGCGCTGGATGATATCAAGTCGATGGGTTACAAATACTCGACGAAAGCAGCCATGACGGTATCTATCTCCGATATGACGGTGCCGCCGGAAAAACCGGAGCTGATCGCGAAAGCGCAGGATACGGTGGATAAGATTACGCGCAACTACAAGCGTGGTCTGATCACGGAGGAGGAGCGTTATAAGGAGGTCGTGGAGACCTGGAAGACGACCGATGATATCCTTACAAAAGCGCTGCTGGATGGTCTGGATAAATATAATAACATTTACATGATGGCGGATTCCGGTGCGCGTGGTTCCGATAAGCAGATTAAACAGCTTGCCGGTATGCGTGGTCTGATGGCGGATACGACCGGACACACCATCGAGCTTCCGATTAAGTCGAACTTCCGTGAAGGTCTGGACGTACTGGAATACTTCATGTCGGCGCACGGCGCGCGGAAAGGTCTGTCCGATACGGCGCTGCGTACCGCGGACTCCGGTTATCTGACGAGACGTCTTGTCGACGTTTCCCAGGAGCTGATTATCCGCGAGGTGGACTGCTGCGAGGGCAAGGACGAGATTCCGGGCATGTATGTGAGCGCATTCATGGACGGCAAGGAAGAAATCGAGGGCCTGCAGGATCGTATCACCGGACGTGTCTCCTGCGAGACGATCCGCGATAAGAACGGCGAAGTTATCGTAGAGGCAAACCATATGATTACGCCGAAGAGAGCGGCGCGCATCATGAAGGATGCTGTTACGCCGGAGGGCAAGCCGTATGAGCAGGTGAAAATCCGTACCATCCTTACCTGTAAATCCCATATCGGTATCTGTGCGAAGTGCTATGGCGCGAACATGGCGACCGGTGAAGCGGTGCAGGTGGGTGAAGCTGTCGGAATCATCGCGGCGCAGTCCATCGGTGAGCCGGGTACACAGCTTACGATGCGTACCTTCCATACCGGCGGTGTTGCCGGCGGCGATATCACACAGGGTCTTCCGCGTGTCGAGGAGCTTTTTGAGGCGAGAAAGCCGAAGGGTCTTGCGATTATCACGGAAATCGCCGGAAAGGTGGAAATCCGCGATACCAAGAAGAAGCGTGAAATCATTGTGACGAACGAGGAGACCGGTGAGGCGAAGACTTACCTGATTCCGTACGGTTCCCGTATCAAAGTGCAGGACGGCGTTGTTCTGGAGGCAGGCGACGTGCTGACAGAAGGAAGCGTCAACCCGCACGATATCCTGAAGATTAAGGGCGTGCGCGCCGTGCAGGATTACATGCTGCGTGAGGTACAGCGTGTATACCGCCTGCAGGGTGTGGAAATCAACGATAAGCATATCGAAGTCATTGTGCGCCAGATGCTGAAGAAGATCCGCGTGGAGGAGTGCGGCGATACCGAACTTCTTCCAGGTACAACGGTTGATATCCTTGATTTCGAGGAGGCAAACGCAAAGGCGCTTGAGGAAGGTCTGAGACCGGCGGAGGGCAAAGAGGTAATGCTCGGTATCACAAAAGCTGCTCTGGCAACCAATTCCTTCCTGTCCGCAGCATCCTTCCAGGAGACCACCAAGGTGCTCACGGAGGCGGCTATCAAGGGTAAGATCGATCCGCTTGTAGGTCTGAAGGAGAATGTTATCATCGGTAAGCTGATTCCGGCAGGTACCGGTATGAAGCGCTACCGCAATGTACATCTCAGCACGGAGTACCAGCAGGATGAGGAGGAAATCGACCTGACCGAAGAGGAGGACGATGATGAGCTTCTCGATTTAGAGGACGATGCATTGGACGATCTGGAGGAGCTTGACGGTCTCGATGAATCCGAAGAGCCGGAGGATGAGGAACCGGAGGAAGAAGAGCCGGAGGAAGAACCGGAAGCTGAGGAAGACGGCGAAGAAGAGCCGGAAGAATAAAGAAGAGTAAAAGAAGCACAAAAGAAGCATGAAGAAAAACGGCGTCGGATAACGCAGAAAGTTATCCGGCGCTGTTTACATTTTCGGAATTGAGATTGCCGGAAATAGATTGTATTACTGGTTTACAGATATTAGGAATGCAGGGATGCAGATGCAAAAGCGATTGCAAAGATTGTGAAAGTGTGCGAAAATACAAAAAAGGATTATAAATCAGGTGAAAAAATGGAACGGAGGGGAAGCAGAATGAGAAAAGCAATGCCAATAGGCGTGGACGATTTTGAAGATCTGATTACAAGCGGCTATTATTATGTGGACAAAACCATGTTTATAAAGGAGCTGCTTGACCTGCAGGGAAAGGTGAATCTGTTTACCCGTCCCCGGCGTTTCGGAAAAACACTGAATCTGAGTATGCTGCAGCATTTTTTTGAGGATACGGGAAGCACAGAGAAGAACGAGGCAAACAGAAAACTGTTTTGTGGGCTGCAGATTATGACTGTCGGTGAAGAATATACAAAGCAGATGGGAAAATATCCGGTCATCAGCCTGACACTGAAATCGGCAAAACAGAATACCTTTGAATCGGCGCTTTTTAAAATAAAGGAAGAGATTGCAGGGGAGTTCAGACGGCACGAGATTCTTTTGGAATCTGAAAAACTGTCGGAGGAAGACAGACAGATATTTCGGAGGATTATGAACCGGAAAGGCGCTTACGATGAATATTCCGGCGCACTGAAATTTCTCAGCGAGTGTCTGTTTAAAGTGACAGGGGAAAAGACGGTTATTTTGCTGGATGAGTACGATGTACCGCTGGAAAATGCTTATTTTTCCGGATTTTATGATGAGATGGTAAGCTTTATACGTTCACTTTTTGAATCAGCGCTGAAGACAAACAGATTCTTGAAGTTTGCTGTAATAACGGGCTGTCTCAGGATTTCCAGGGAGAGTATTTTTACAGGGCTGAATCATCTGAATATCATTTCTGTACTGGACAGAAGATACAGTGAGCATTTTGGCTTTACAGAGCAGGAAGTATTGCAGGCAATGATGTATTATGGGGTGGAAAAGCGTTTTGACGATATGAAAAGGTGGTACGATGGCTATACCTTTGGGGATACAGAGGTGTATAATCCGTGGAGTGTGATAAAGTTCCTCTACGACCTGGATGCCAGTATAGACGCTTTTCCGCGTCCATACTGGATCAACACCAGCTCTAATGAGATTGTTAAAGAAATGGTAAAGAGGGCTGACCGGGAAATGAAGGGTCAGCTGGAGATGCTTCTGGACGGGAAAACGCTGGATATTCCGGTACATGAAGAGATTACTTACGGAGACATGTATGACAATGGGGAGAATCTGTGGAATTTTCTGTATTTTACTGGATATCTCACAAAAAAAGAAGAATATTTCTCAGAGGCTACCATTTTTTTGAAGGTCCGGATTCCGAATGTGGAAGTGAAAACAATCTATCAGAATACAATTCTGAACTGGTTCCGGGATAATTTAAAAAAGCAGGATTTCCGGGATCTGTACCGGGCGATGGAAAACAGAGACGCTGGCAGGATGAGTGAAATTTTAAATGAGCAGTTGTGGTCTACAATCAGTTTTTATGACAGCGCAGAGAATTTTTATCACGGATTTCTTGCGGGAATTTTAAGTCAGAGCGAGCAGTACCTGGTTCAGTCTAACAGAGAAACGGGAGATGGCCGCTGCGATTTGATGATAAAAAGCCCGTCCCTGCGGGGAAAAGCGTTTGTCATTGAATTGAAGGTGTCGAAGGAAATTGATGATTTGGAAAAAGACGCTGAAATTGCCATCCGGCAGATTCATGACAGGGGGTATATAAAAGAACTGCAGGCAGAAGGATACCGTGATATTACCTGTTACGGGATATCCTTTTTCCGGAAGGATTGCGAAGTGCGGCTGGATGAAGCGTAAGCCATTGTTTTTACATTTGCCGGAGCCGTCCTAAAAAGTGATATAGCCTCATAAGGAACTGACGGCAGAAATTAGCCTGACATTAACATAATTGAAACAAAACGCAAACCTTATAAAAACAATTTACTGTTATAGTAATGACATAAACAAAAAACAAGAAAGCAAGAAACAAAAATCAAAAATAAGAAGGAGAGACAGAATATGGCAAAGTCAAAGCTGGTACAAGCAAATGAAAAGATTGCGGAAGGGGTTGTCGGCGGCTACAAAAAAATTGAGGAGGGAGTCGTTGGCGGTTACAAAAAAATCGAGGAGGGCGCAGTCGGCGGCTTCACAAAAATGGCGGACAGATTTGTCGACAGCTTTCTGACAAAAGAAGGCGAGACTGTGGAGGAGGCAAAAGCAAGACTTGCGGCAGAACAGAGGGAGAGAGAAGAAAAAACACCGCGGCATCATTGATCAGTATAGCGGGTGCATTGCTGGTTCCCTTTATCAGAGGATTGAAATAAAAAATACTCCTTTTCGATAAGATTGAATTCTTACCGAAAAGGAGTCATTTTTTACCAGGAACACAGATTATTTATATAACTGCCCGTTTACTACTGTATAGGTAACACCATTATGTTTAATTGTACCATTGTAGTTTGTTGCAAGCTCGCCGCTAATGATGTAGAACATTTGACCATCGTAGGATGCAATACCGGTATGCTGTGTCTGAAGCTGACCGTTGGCTGTAAAGTGCCATTTTCCATCTTTCGGATCCTGCCAGAGACCATTTGCTTCCCTTGCAATCCGTCCAGCCGCAACAATAAACTTACCTCCATTATACTCAACAATTCCATTCATATCTGTATCCAGATAGCCATTTTCCAGATAGAACCACTCATTATCATACAAAGCAAGTCCTTTGTATGCATTCTGTATCTGCCCCAGAGAAAAGAAGTAGAATTTATCACCCGCCATCGTCTCATCCAGTGCATCCTCTATCAGATGCAGACCGTTCATATCTGTTGCAACCGTGCCATTTTTGATATAGAACTTACCGCCATTATACTCTGTGAGTCCCACGAAACCTTTATCTACTTCGCCTTCTGTAAAATAGTAGAATTGATTCCCTGTTGTTGTGTCATCCAGTTCATCCGCTATCCAATGCAGACCGTTCATATCTGTTGCAACTGTGCCGTTTTTGATATAGTATTTATAGAAAAGAAGATTGGCAAAATTAACTTCCACGATTCCTTCGAAGCTTGTATCTACTTTGCCATTTGTAAAGAAATAGTATCTATCAACTGTTGTCTTCTCTCCATCATCCACTGCTGTCGATACCCAATGCGGACCGTTTAGATCCGTTACGGCCACGCCATATTCAATATAGAATTTAGTGCCATCCTCATATTCCGCTAGTCCGGTAAAAGTATATCCACCATCTACTTTGCCGTTTTTAAAGAAGTAATATCTGTCACCTGTTGTCGTTTCATCTCGTTCATCCTCTATTAGGTACAGACCATTCATATCCGTTGCGACGGTTCCATTTTTAATATAATATTTATCTTTTTGATATTTGAGATTCGGGATTCCTTCAAATTCGGCATCTATTTCATCACCTACATAATAATAAAGTTTTCCGTCCTCACCTTCCCGCAAATCTTTAATCAGTTCTGGGACATACTCTTTATCAATAGTAATCACCCGCTCCGACGACCCGCCATAGCATTCTAATTCTTCTACACTGCCGTCATCGTTCTGATGCATAATATGTGCTTTTATACGAACTTCGCATTCATCTGCATCCTCATTTACCGTTAGATAGGCACGCTGGTTATTTTCTTTATTTACTTCAATCGAAATGGCGTCTTTACCTTCAATAATCTCCCATTCAACATAAAAATCCAAAAATTCGTCAGCATGATGTTCTCCATCAACATCATAATTGTAATTAATTTTTGGACCGATTTCTATAGTTTCTCCCGGCTTCATGGTAGAGCGTATGCCAATCGACCAGTTTTCACCTACATAAGTAAACATTTCCATGTAATAATATTCATCCGGGTACAGACTGGGAAAATCACTTCTGCTCTGTTTAGCGTTTTTTTGTTCTTCAGAAGCAGGCTCTGCGTTTACTTCGGAGGTTACTTCTGTCGCAGTCTCTGTTTCTATTTCAGAGATTACTTCTGTCACAGTCTCTGTTTCTGTTTCGGAGGTTGCCTCTGTCACGGCCTCTTCCACGGTTTTGTCGCCCTCTGATATTTCCGGTGTGGTATCCGGTTCTTTTTCAGTATCTGCCGTTTCCGATACCGGTTCTTCAGACAACAATTCTGCTATGTAAGTTTCTTTCTGTTCAGCCTCTGTCTGCGCCTCTTCTGCAAAGACAGCAAAAGAGCTGCTGCCTGTTACCAGTGCCGCAGTCAGAAAGAAAGCTGTTGCTTGTTTCCAATGTCTCCTCATTCGACGTTCCTCCCTCTGGGTTATATTTTTTCCAGTATAGCATGACTTTACTTTTGTTACAATGTCACTTTTTGACAAAATCACCAGTTTTTTATTACTTAATTATGAATGGCAGGTATTACATTTAGCATTTGCGGAAAGCCGGGGAACTAGACAAAAATTCGTTTGTTGCAAATTTTGCAAAGGCTCGGACGTCCGCGGACAACATGGAGCAGCGGAAGCCGCTTTTATGAATTGAAACGGCGGAAAAAGTGTGCTATCATGAACGCATGGGCAATATACACGGAAGAACGAAAGGTTTGGACGTGGGCTGTCCGTGCGTTTTTGCTATCTGGGAGTGCGGGCAGTATATCAAGGATGGGGAGGGATTTTATGAAGCTGACAAAACTTCTAGAAAGAGTGGAGTATGAATGCGTACAGGGCAATACAGATATTGAGGTGACGGATATTGTCAACGATTCGCGAAAGGTGCGGGAAGGCTGCCTGTTTTTCTGCATAAAGGGCGCGGTTGCGGACGGTCATAAATATGCGGCGGAGGTGGCGCAGAAGGGCGCCGGGGTCCTGGTGGTGCAGGACGATGTGCAGGTACCCGGAGACGTTACAGTCATTAAGGTGGCGGACAGCCGCTACGCGATGGCGCTGATAGCGGCGGCGTGGTACGGGCATCCGGCGGAAAAGCTCAAGGTAATCGGCATTACCGGCACCAAGGGAAAGACGACGACCACCTATATGATTAAATCAATTCTGGAGGCTGCCGGGCACAAGGTCGGGCTGATCGGCACGATCGAGGCGATTATCGGAGATAAAGTGATTCCCGCAAGCAATACCACGCCGGAATCGACGACTATCCAGAAATATTTTGCGGAAATGGCGGAGGCAGGCTGCGACTGCGTGGTGATGGAGGTTTCCTCCCAGGGGCTGATGCTGCACCGCACGGTGGGTTTTACCTTTGAAATCGGTATTTTTACGAACCTTGAACCGGACCATATCGGACCTGCGGAGCACGAGAACTTCGAGGACTATCTGCGCTGCAAGGCGATGCTCTTTAAGCAGTGCCGTCACGGTATCTTCAACGCGGATGACGCGCATCTGGAGGCGATTCTGGAGGGGCATACCTGCGATGTGGAGACCTACGGATTCGGGGAAAAGGCGGATTTCCGGGCATCGGAGGCGCAGCTCGTCTCAAAGCCGGGCTATCTTGGCATTGCCTACCATGTGACAGGAAAGCGCAATTTCTTCGTGGAGATTGACATTCCGGGCAAGTTCAGCATTTACAATTCGCTGGCGGCAATCGCCGTCTGCGATTATTTCGGCGTGGAGGAAGAGAAAATGATTGCGGCGCTCAAAAAGGCGAAGGTGAAGGGTCGCATCGAAATGATAAAGGTTTCCGACGAATTTACGCTGATGATTGATTATGCGCACAACGCCATGAGTCTGGAGAGCCTGCTTACCACGCTGAAGGAATACAATCCGGGCAGGCTGGTCTGCGTGTTTGGCTGTGGCGGCAACCGCTCGCGCGCCAGACGCTTTGAAATGGGCGAGGTTTCCGGAAAATATGCGGACTTCACCATCATTACCTCCGACAACCCGCGCTATGAGGAGCCGGAGGCAATCATAGCGGATATCGAGACCGGTATCGCAAAGACCGATGGAAAATACATCAAAATCACTGACCGCAAGGAGGCAATCGCCTACGCGATCCATCACGGGCAGCCGGGCGACGTCATTGTGCTCGCCGGAAAAGGGCATGAGGATTACCAGGAAATCTGCGGCGTGAAGCATCCGATGGATGAACGGGTGCTGATAAAGGAGATATTGGCGGAGGATAAGGCTTGACGGAATCACTCTTTGCAGATATTATTGTAGATATTTCACATGAAAGGCTGGACCGGACCTTTCAGTACCGCATCCCGGAGGCGCTGCGCACAGAGGTGCGCCAGGGAAGCGTTGTGCGGATTCCGTTCGGAAAGGGAGGGCGCATAACAAAGGGCTATGTGATGAAGCTTACCGGGACGCCGGAGATTGAACCCTCAAGGATAAAGGATATCTGCGAGGTGGTGAGCGGCGATGCCGGCACATCCGGCGAGGACCGTCTGGTGGCGCTTGCCGCCTGGATGCGGGAGCGCTACGGCTCCACGATGGTGCAGGCGCTGCGCACAGTCATTCCGGTGAAACAGAAAATAAAGCCGCGGCAGAAAAAAAGCCTGCGTCTCCTGCTGGATGAAGAGCAGACACAGGAAAAAATCGCGTTCTATCGGCAGAAAAACCAGCGCGCAAGGCTGCGTCTCCTGGAGGCGCTGGAGGTGGAGCAGGAGCTGCCCTATGAGCTGGCGACGGGCAGGCTGAATATTTCCGCTGCCACGGTGAAGGCGATGGAGGAGCAGGGCGTGCTTGCCTGCGAGACGGTGGCGGTCTACCGCAACCCGGTACACCAGAGCGGCGCTTCCAATATCCGCATTCCTTTAAATGAGGAGCAGAGCCGCATTGTGGAGGATATCCGCAGAAACTGGGATAATCCGCAGCAGACCGTCTCCCTGATTCATGGGATCACCGGCAGCGGCAAGACAGAAATTTATATGGAGCTGATCGATACGGTGATCGCGCGCGGGCAGCAGGCGATTGTCCTCATTCCGGAGATTGCATTGACATATCAGACGGTGATGCGTTTTTACCGGCGGTTTGGCGAGCGGATTTCCATTATCCACTCCCGGCTCTCTGCGGGGGAGCGCTACGACCAGTTCCAGCGGGCGCGCGCCGGGGACATCGATGTGATGATCGGACCGCGCTCGGCGCTGTTTACGCCGTTTCCGGACCTTGGCATCATCATTATCGACGAGGAACATGAACCGACCTATCAGAGCGAGCAGACGCCGCGCTATCATGCGCGGGAAACAGCCATTAAGAGAGCGGAGCTGGAACATGCAAAGGTGATTCTCGGCTCGGCGACGCCCTCTCTGGAAGCCTACAGCCGGGCGCTGGATGGGGAATACGCTCTGTACACATTAAAGAAACGGGCGAAGAACAGCTCGCTTCCGGAGACGGTGGTGGCGGATATGCGGCGGGAGCTTGCGGAGGGCAACCGCTCCATTCTGGGAAGGACGCTGAAAAAAGAGCTGGAGCAGTGTCTGGCGCGCGGGCAGCAGGCGATGCTGTTTTTAAACCGGCGCGGCTATTCCGGCTTTCTGTCCTGCCGTGCGTGCGGTCATGTGCTGATGTGCCCGCATTGTGATGTCTCGCTGTCTCTGCATAATAACGGCAGGATGGTCTGCCATTACTGCGGCTATACAGAGAGGCGCCCGGCGCGCTGCCCCAAATGCGGCTCGGAATTTCTGAGCGGCTTTGGCATCGGCACACAGCAGGCGCAGGAAATGGTGGCGCGGGAGTTTCCGCAGGCGCGCATTCTGCGGATGGACATGGACACCACAAGAGAGAAGGATGGACACGAAAAAATCTTATCTGCCTTTGCAAACCGGGAGGCGGATATTTTAATCGGTACCCAGATGATCGTCAAGGGGCACGATTTTCCGGATGTGACGCTGGTGGGGATTCTGGCGGCGGATCTGTCGCTGTTTGCAGACGATTACCGGGCGTCGGAGCGCACCTTCCAGCTTATCACGCAGGCGGCGGGGCGTGCCGGAAGGGGAAAAGAACTCGGCAAAGTCGTGATACAGACCTACGACCCGGAGCATTACTGCATCCGCACAGCGGCGGCGCAGGATTACGAAAGCTTTTATGAGGAGGAAATCAGCTACCGCATGGTGGCGGGCTATCCGCCGGCGAGAAAGATGCTCTCCATTCATGGCACCTGCCGCGACGAGCAGCATCTCGGTGTGGCGATGGAGTATTTAAGGCGGCTGGCGGAGCGCATTTATAAAAACAGTGAGGGAAATATTATCGGACCTGCCCCGGAGAGCATTGCAAAGATACAGGAGGTGTACCGCAGGGTACTTTATATCAAAGCAGGAACGATGGAAGAGCTGACGGCGATCAAAGACCGTCTGGAACAATATATTGAGGCGAACGATGGCTACCGCAGTGTGGGCATCCAGTTCGATATGAATGAGTAGCTGCGCAGGCGCTGCCGGCAGAGAGGACCGGGAGAGAGCGGCGGCGCAGACAAAAAAAGGAGGAAAGAAGCATGGCAATCCGCAATGTGAGAATACAGGGAGATAAGGTACTGGAGAAAAAATGCAAAGAGGTAAAAGAGGTGACGCCGCGCATCCGCACGCTGATTGATGATATGTTTGATACCATGTACGAGGAGGGCGGCGTGGGACTGGCGGCGCCGCAGGTCGGCATTTTAAAACGCATCGTCGTTATCGACACGACGGGCGAGGAGCCGCATGTCCTGATTAATCCGGTGATAGAGGAAACCTCCGGCGAGCAGCGGGGCTATGAGGGATGCCTGAGCCTGCCGGGCAAGAGCGGTATCGTGACACGCCCGAATTACGTGCGCGTGCGCGCATTTGATGAGAATATGCAGGAGTACGTCCTGGAGGGCACAGAGCTGCTGGCGCGGGCCATCTGCCACGAATGCGACCATCTGGAAGGAATTATGTATACTTCGAAGGTAGAGGGGAAACTCTATGATAATTCTGAAATTCCGGAAGAGGAGGAAGAAGCATGAGAGTAGTGTTTATGGGAACGCCGGACTTTGCGGTCGGCACCCTGCGGGCGCTGATTTCGTCGCGGCATGAGGTGGCGGCGGTCTTTACGCAGCCCGATAAGCCGAAGGGCAGAGGAAAGTCGGTGCAGATCACACCGGTGAAGGAGGAAGCTCTTGCCGCCGGGATACCGGTATTCCAGCCGGTGCGCGTGCGCGAGGAGAGTGTGCTGGAGCAGATAAGGGAGCTTGCACCGGAGGTTATCGTCGTGGTTGCCTTCGGTCAGATAATTCCGCAGGCGGTGCTGGATATCCCCAGGTACGGCTGTGTGAATGTCCACGCTTCGCTGCTTCCGAAATACCGGGGAGCGGCGCCGATCCAGTGGGCGGTCATCAATGGAGAGGAATTTTCCGGCGTGACGACGATGCAGATGGACGCCGGGCTGGATACCGGCGATATGCTGCTGACGGAGAAGGTGGCGCTTGCGCCGGATGAGACCGGAGGCAGTCTGTTCAATAAACTGAGCGTGACCGGCGCACAGCTTCTGTTAAAAACGATGGATGCGCTGGAGAATGGCAGCGTGACGCCGCAGCCGCAGCCGGCGGAGAGTCCGACCGCTTACGCGGCGATGTTGAAAAAGACGGACGGCGAAATCGACTGGAGCAGAAGCGCCGCAGAGATTGAGCGGCTGGTGCGCGGGCTGAATCCGTGGCCGAGCGCTTACACGCATCTGAACGGAAAGACGCTGAAAATCTGGCGGGCAGAGCTGTATGAAAAAGATGGAGATGGCGCGTCCGGGGAAGCGGATGAAAAGAGGACCGCGGCAGAGAAAGCAGAGAAAGAGATGTGCACGGCGCCGGGCACGGTGGTAAAGGTGACAAAGTCTGAGCTTTGCGTGCAGACGGGAGACGGTGTGCTCTCTCTGACGGAGGTACAGCTGGAGGGGAAGAAGCGCATGGATACTGCAGCTTTCCTGCGGGGCTTCTCCGTGGCGGAGGGAGCGCGGCTTGGCAATTAAATATCTCCGGTACGGCGGGCGTGTGGGCGCGCTTCCGGTGAAAGCGCAGGCTGCACAGAACGGAGACGGAAAGGAGCATTTTATATGATGTTACTCAGCTATGCAAATAATTTTTACGGGTATGGTTACGGATATCGCGGATTATATTTTGACCCGACGATGATTCTGGCGCTCCTGGGGCTTATCCTCACGATGATTGCGAGCGCCGGGGTGAATTCCACTTTTGCAAAATACAACCGTGTGCGCTGTATGCGCGGCATGACGGGAGCGGAGGCGGCGCAGCAGGTGCTGCACGCGGCGGGGATCTACGATGTGCAGATACGCCATGTCAGCGGGAAGCTGACGGACCATTACGACCCCAGAAACAAGACGTTAAATCTGTCAGACAGCACGTTTTCTTCCAACTCGGTGGCGGCGGTCTGCGTGGCGGCGCACGAGTGCGGACACGCGGTGCAGGATCAGAAAAAATATGGACCGCTGGTGCTGCGCAGCACACTGGTGCCGCTGGCAAACTTTGGTTCCCAGCTTTCCTGGCCGGTGTTTGTGATCGGACTTATTTTCTCCCTGCAGCCGCTGGTGATGGCGGGGATCATCCTGTTTTCCCTGGCGGTGCTGTTCCAGCTTGTCACGCTGCCGGTGGAATTTAATGCTTCCTCACGGGCGCTGCGCATTCTGGAGGATACCGGGATGCTGGGCGCGCAGGAAATGACCGGGGCAAAAAAGGTGCTGCGGGCTGCGGCGATGACGTATGTGGCGGCGCTTGCAAGCTCCATGCTGCAGCTTCTGCGTCTCATTCTGCTCTCCAGGAGGAATGACCGTGACTAATATCGTAAACACGAGAGAAATTATTCTGGGAGCGCTGATGGCGATTACGGAGGAGGAACAGTACTGCCATATTGTCCTGCGCGATGTGCTTGCAAAGTACCAGTATCTGGAAAAGCGTGACCGGGCGTTTATTTCCAGAACGGTGGAGGGGACAATGGAAAACATGATTCAGATCGATTATATTCTGGAACAGTTTTCCACGGTGAAGGTGCAGAATATGAAGCCGGCTATCCGCAATATTCTGCGCATGTCCATCTACCAGATGCAGTATATGGACGGCGTGCCGCACGCTGCGGTCGTCAACGAGGCGGTAAAGCTGACGCAGAAAAAAGGCTTTTATACCCTGAAGGGGTTTGTAAACGGCGTGCTGCGGGCGGCGGAGAGAGGCATCGGAGAGGTGCGTTTTCCCGATGCGGAGCGCACGCCGCGCAAGTATCTTTCGGTGCGCTATTCGATGCCGGAGTGGATTCTGCAGAAATGGCTGGCGCAGTTTGATTTTGCAACGGTGGAGAAAATCTGCCGCGGGCTGTGGCAGGAGAGCCGCACCTGCATCCGCTGCAATTTAAGCCGCGCGCCGAAAGAGACGATTATTGAAAAGCTGCGCGAGCAGAACATCACGGTAAAAGAGGTACCGTATCTGCCCTACGCGCTGGAGATTTCCGATTACAATTATCTGCAGGCAATCAATGCCTTTAAAGAGGGACTTTTCCAGGTGCAGGATGTCAGCTCCATGCTGGTGGCGGAGGTGGCGGCGCCGAAATGGGGCGATTACTGTATCGACGTCTGCGCGGCGCCCGGCGGAAAGAGCCTGCATTTATCGGACAAGCTGAACGGGAGCGGCTATGTGGAGGCGCGCGACCTGACGGATTATAAGGTGTCGCTGATGCAGGAAAATCTGGAGCGCACGGGGCGGATCAATATGACCGCCATACGGCAGGATGCGACTGTATTCGACGGCGCTTCTGTGGAGAAGGCGGACATTCTTCTGGCAGACCTGCCCTGTTCGGGGCTGGGTGTGATCGGCAGAAAGCCGGATATCAAATATAAAATGACAGAGGCGAAGCAGCAGGAGCTTGTGAAGCTGCAGCGGAAGATTCTGGATACGGTGTGGTCCTACGTTAAAGTGGGAGGTACGCTGATCTACAGTACCTGCACCATCGGCGCGGATGAAAATCAGTACAACGTCAAATGGTTTCTGGAAAATTATCCCTTCCGTCTGGAGAGCATCGACCCGTATCTGTGCGACGCCCTGAAGAGCCGCACCACAAAGGCGGGATATCTGCAGCTTCTGCCCGGCGTTCACGGGACGGACGGTTTCTTTATCGCAAGATTTAAGAGGGTGAAATGATGGCGGACGGCATGAACAGAAAGGATTTACGCTCCCTGGGCTATGAGGAGCTGCAGCGGGAGCTGGAGGCGCTGGGGGAGAAACCTTTTCGCGCAAAGCAGATATATCAGTGGCTTCATGAAAAGCTGGCGGACGGGGTGCAGGAAATGACGAATCTTCCGGCAAAGCTGCGGGAGACGCTGGATGTCAGATATCTCTGCAGCAGCCTGGAAATGGTGGATGTACTGGAATCAAAGGCGGACGGCACGCGCAAATATCTTTTCCGTCTGCAGGACGGCAACGTCATCGAGAGCGTGCTGATGAAGTATCATCACGGAAATTCTGTCTGCATTTCTTCGCAGGCGGGCTGCCGGATGGGCTGCCGTTTCTGCGCGTCAACGCTGGGCGGTCTGACACGCAGTCTTCTTCCGGGGGAAATGCTGGACCAGATTTATAAAATCCAGAAGCACAGCGGAGAGCGCGTCTCCAATGTCGTGGTGATGGGCACCGGCGAGCCGCTGGATAATTATGAAAATCTGGTAAAATTTATACATATGTTAAGTGATGAGCATGGGCTCAACATCAGCCAGCGGAACATCACCGTCTCCACCTGCGGCATTGTTCCGAATATTTACCGGCTTGCCGCAGAAAAGCTGCAGATCACGCTGGCGCTCTCCCTTCATGCGCCGACGCAGGAGAAGCGCATGGAGCTGATGCCGATTGCCCGTAAATACGAACTTTCTGAGGTGATGGAGGCGTGTCGCGCCTATTTCCGGGAGACGGGGAGAAGGCTTACCTTTGAGTACAGCCTGGTGGGCGGCGTGAACGATTCGCAGGAGGATGCAAGAGAGCTTGCCGTTCTGCTGGACGGGCTGAACTGCCATGTGAATCTGATTCCGGTCAATCCCATTAAAGAGCGCAGCTTCGTGCAGTCGGAGCGGCGGGTGATCGCGGACTTTAAAACAAAACTTGAAAAATACGGAATAAATGTTACAATTAGAAGAGAAATGGGCCGCGATATCGGCGGCGCATGCGGTCAGTTGAGAAAAAGTTATCTGGACAGGACTGAAGGAGAGGAATAATCATGGAATCATATTGTATTACGGATGTTGGCCGCATCCGCAGCGTCAATCAGGACTACGTGTTCGCGTCCGATACGCCGGTGGGAAGACTGCCGAACCTTTTTGTCGTCGCAGATGGCATGGGAGGACACAACGCAGGAGACCGCGCATCCAGCTATGCGGTGGAGGTTTTTCTGAGGAATGTAAGATGGGAGCGGGACAAAAATCCCATCCGGATCATCCGCAGATCCATTGAAAAGGCGAATACAAAGGTGCTGGAGGAAGCAAATTCCAGGGAAAAATATCAGGGAATGGGCACCACGATGGTGGTGGCGACCATTGTGAAGGATATTCTGTATGTGGCGAATGTCGGCGACAGCCGTCTATATCTGATTGGCGGAAAGTCTATCCGCCAGATCACCAGGGACCATTCGCTTGTGGAGGAAATGATCCGCGCGGGCGGTCTCACCCGCGAGGAGGGACGCTATCATCCCGATAAAAACGTGATCACACGGGCTATCGGGGTGGAGGAGAGAGTGGCGATAGATTTTTTTGACGTGCAGGTGTCGAAGAATGACACGCTGCTGCTCTGCACGGACGGGCTCAGCAATATGCTGACGGACGAGGAGATGAAGCGGATTATTACGGAGGAGAGCAGCCTGCGCATTGCGGGAAAACGTCTGGTGGAGGCTGCCAATAAAAATGGAGGCTCTGACAATATTACGGCGCTTCTGGTCAGACCGCGCGGAAATGAGGTGAAAAAGTGTTAAAGGAAGGCATGTTTATACAGGGACGCTATGAAATCGTCGGGAAAATCGGAGCCGGCGGCATGGCGGATGTGTACAAGGCGAGAGACCACAAGCTGAACCGGTTCGTTGCAGTGAAGGTCTTGAAGAACGAGTTCCGTTCAGATAAAGCATTTATCACAAAATTCCGGGCAGAGGCGCAGGCGGCGGCGGGACTTGCCCATCCGAATATCGTAAACATCTACGATGTCGGTGAGGACCGGGATATCAATTTCATCGTTATGGAGCTGGTGGAGGGAATTACCCTGAAGGAGTACATCGCGAAAAAGGGCAGGCTCTCCGTGCGGGAGGCGACCAGCATTGCCATCCAGGTCTCACAGGGACTGGAGGCTGCGCACAACAGCGGCATTATCCACCGGGATGTCAAGCCGCAGAACATCATCATTTCCACGGACGGAAAGGTGAAGGTGACGGATTTCGGCATCGCGCGCGCGACTACCAGCAACACCATCAATACGACGGTGATGGGTTCGGTGCATTACAGCTCGCCGGAGCAGGCGCGCGGCGGCTACAGCGACGCCAAGAGCGATATTTATTCGCTCGGCATTACCATGTACGAAATGCTCACCGGGCATGTGCCGTTTGACGGCGATACGACGGTGGCGATCGCCATCAAGCATCTGCAGGAGGAAATCAAATCTCCGGAGATTTATGTGCCGAATCTGCCGAAGAGCACTGTGCAGATTATTTACAAATGTACCCAGAAAAGTCCGGACAGACGCTATGCCAATATGGCGGAGCTGATTTACGACCTGAAGGAATCGCTGATTAATCCGGACGGAAATTTTGTTCATATTGTGAGCGCCAGCAATACCGGGCGCACGGTCGTCATTTCAAAGGACGAGCTGGGAGCGATCAAGGAGGGCGCGCACAGCGCAGGCGCTGCGGAAGGAAATAAGGAACAGACGGGCGGCTACGGGCAGCCGGGCAGCGCGCCGGGCTACCGGCAGACGCAGAACGGACAGGGCTACGGGCAGCAGCCGGGCTATGGACAGCCGGGCGGAACCCAGGGCTACGGACAGCCGGGCAGCCAGCCCGGTTACGGAAAGCAGCCGTACGACCCCTACGGGCGCGCCTACGGAAATCGGGGTTACGGCTACCAGGATGAATATGACAGCGAAAACCGCTATCAGGAGGACGAGGAGGATGATGGCATTCTGAACCCGAAGCTGGAGAAGATTATGACGGTGGGCGGCATTATCGTCGCGATCCTGATTGCCTGTATTTTCCTGGGTCTGGTGGCGAACGCACTCGGTCTTATCAAATTCAGTCTGCCCTCGATCTTCGGGCAGAAGAGCCAGACTGAGGAGACGACGGAAGAGACGGAGGATTCGGAGCGCGAGACGCAGCAGACGGGCGGCTCGTCCCAGACGCAGAACAACCAGGTGCAGAACCAGACGCAGAGCCAGACACAGGAGACGCAGGCTCCGGTGCAGATCGTGGATGATGTGACGGAGAGCGAAACGCAGACAGAGAGCGAGACGGATGCGGTACTGCAGCGCGGTGACCCGGTGAGCGTGCCGGATGTTGCGGGGCTGGATTACGATACGGCATATGATATGATGATGTCGGCGGGCTTTTATGTGGAGCGCCAGGATGACGAGGACAGCGCGGCGGCGGGAACCGTCATAGACCAGAGCGTTACCGGCACGGCGGTGCCGGGCACGACAGTGATTCTCCGCGTGAGTACCGGCAGCTCCTCCGGGAACGGCACGGCATCCGGAGGTAACGCTGACGGCACCTGGCAGTGTAATGTGCAGCTTGAGGCGCCGCCGGGATATAACGGCGAGGATGCAAGGCTGGAGCTGGTGCAGGGCAATGATACGACAGTGATTGCGCAGGGATCTATCAGCTTCCCCTACGACCTGACAATGACAGGAAAAGCAGGCGAATCACAGGGCACGGTTAATTTTTATGTGATGAACAGCGTAACCGGACAGTATGAGCTGGTGGCGAATTACGCAGTTCCGTTTTCACAGGTAAACTGATTTATGCAGGGAAAAATTATCAGAGGAATTGCCGGATTCTATTATGTGCAGACGGAATCCGGCGTATACGAATGCCGGGCAAAGGGTATTTTCCGCAGGGACGGCATAAAGCCGCTGGTGGGCGACAATGTGGAGCTTAACGTTCTTGATGAGACAGAGCATACCGGCAATATCGAAAAGCTGCTGCCGCGCAGGAATGCCCTTATCCGTCCGGCGGTCGCCAATATCGACCAGGCGCTGGTCATTTTTGCGGCGGCAAAGCCGAAGCCGAATCTCAATCTGCTCGACCGTTTTCTGGTGGCGATGGAGAAGCAGTCGGTAAAGTCGGTAATCTGCTTCAACAAGCAGGATATTGTAGAAAAAGAAGCATGTGAGCGGCTGCGGGAAATCTATGAAAACTGCGGCTGCCGGGTGCTGTTTGTGAGCGCGCTTACGCAGGAGGGCTTATCCGGTGTGCGCGCAATTCTGAAAGGGAAGACGACGGCGGTCGCCGGACCCTCCGGCGTGGGAAAATCGTCGCTTGTCAATCTGCTCGTGCCGCATGCGCAGATGCAGACCGGGGCAATCAGCGAAAAAATTGACCGCGGGAAGCATACCACCCGGCACAGTGAGATACTGGCGGTGGACAACGACACGTTTCTGTGCGATACGCCCGGCTTCAGCTCGCTTTCCGTGTGGGATATGGAAAAAGAGGAATTAAAGGAATATTTCCCGGAATTTGCCCCCTGGCAGGGGGACTGCCGTTTCCTTGGCTGCACGCACACGCATGAGCCGGGCTGCGCGGTGAAGGCGGCGCTCGCGGAAGGGAAAATCAGCCGCCAGAGGTATGAAAATTACCTGGAAATGTATGACGAGCTGAAAAATAAGAGAAAATATTAATGATGCCAGGGATTTTGGAAACGCAAAGCGCGGAAAAGTCCGGGGAATCATATAAAAAGGGGAACGAATATGAAAAATTTACTTGCACCATCAATACTGGCGGCGGATTTCTGTGTGCTCGGAGAGCAGATCCGGGAGGCGGATGAAGCGGGAGCGGATTATATCCATATTGACGTGATGGATGGGATGTTTGTGCCGAGTATTTCTTTTGGAATGCCGGTCGTTTCCTCGATCCGCAGGGCAACCGGAAAGCTGTTTGACGTACATATGATGGTTCAGGACCCGGAGCGTTATCTGAAGGATTTTGCCGCCTGCGGCGCGGATTCCATCACAGTGCACGCCGAGTGCTGCCGTCATCTGGACCGCACACTGCAGGAAATCAGAGAACTGGGGCTGCGCGCGGGCGTCGCCCTCAATCCGGCGACACCGCTGAGCTATCTGGACTATGTGCTGGACAAAACGGACATGGTACTTCTGATGACGGTGAATCCTGGCTTTGGCGGACAGGCGTTTATTGAGAGCAGTCTGGAGAAAATACGGACGCTGCGCCAGCGCCTGGATGCACAGGGACTGGAGACGGATATCGAGGTGGACGGCGGCATCAACCGGAAAACGCTGCCGCGCGTGCTGGAAGCGGGCGCCAATGTCATCGTGGCGGGGTCTGCGGTATTTGGCGGCGATATCTGCAAAAATGTAAAAGAGCTGAAGGAAATGATGAAATGAAGACATTGATTATCGGCGGGGGCAATATCGATTCTGATTTTGCCCTTGCTTTTATGATTGAGAATCCGCATGATTTTGTGATCGCGGCGGACAGGGGGATGGAATTTCTGCGGAAGGCGGACCGTCTGCCCGACTGGATCGTGGGGGATTTTGACTCGGCGGCTCCGGAGGCGCTTGCCTGGTTTGAGAGCAGGGGCGTGCCGGTACGGAGATTCCGGCCGCAGAAGGATTCCACCGATATGGAAATCGCCATTCTGATGGCGCTGGAGCGCGGCAGCACGCAGATTACTATTCTGGGGGCGACCGGCACCCGGATGGACCATATGCTTGGCAGTATTAAGAATCTGTCGCTGGCGCTGCGGGCGGGAGTGCCGTGCAGTATTGTGGACGCCCACAACCGCATCCGCCTTGCGGATAAGCCGCTGACGCTGGAACGGCGGGAGCAGTACGGAAAGTACGTATCGCTCCTTGCCTTCGGGGAGCCGGTGACAAATCTTACGCTGCGCGGATTTTTCTACCCGCTTGACGGGTATACTATGACATGTGACGACGCCATCGGCATCAGCAACCAGATTACGGAGGACGAGGCGCAGATAAGCTTCGATGGCGGACGGCTGCTGGTTATAGAATCGCGCGATTAGGTGAGGGCAGGCTGCGCGTCCGGACGCCTGGCGGCGGAGCTGCCGGTGTGCGTGGGAACATCGTCTGTGACAGGAGCAGCATCCGGAGTAGCTGGCGCATTTCAGTTCATGTATAAAAGGAAGTGACCATATGGCAATACCAACCAGTATTAAAACGCTTCTATCAGGAGCGGTAGTTGAATGGGCGAGAGTTGAATTTAAAGAAACATGGGATGCAGCGGCATCTTTAAAATCAATATGTGCATTTGCAAATGATATTGATAACTGGGGCGGCGGATATATTGTTATTGGTGTACAGGAAGATAATGGCAGACCGGTTTATCCCTTAAAGGGAGTTTCGACAGATAAGCTTGATGCATATCAGAAAAACATATTTGCAAAATGTAAACTGCTCAGACCGGCTTATACACCGATAATTGGTATTGAGACATATCAGGACAGGCAATTTATTGTCATATGGTGTCCGGGTGGGGATAACAGACCGTATTCATCGCCAAAGACAATGGAAAAAGATAACAAAGAGCGTATTCATTACATTCGCAAGGCGTCGAATACAGTGGAGCCTTCGGATGATGAGGAAAAGGATTTGTTCAATCTTGCAAACAGAGTTCCATTTGATGACAGAGTAAATCATCAAGCGGAGCTGGCAGATTTAAATATTACATTGATTCAGAATTATCTCAAAGAGATAGGAAGCTCACTTTACGAAAAATCAAAAACGGAAGATTTTACGGAATTATGCAGTGATATGAATATTATCAGTACACTTCCGGAATACGTAAAACCCAAAAATGTAGGTTTAATGTTTTTTAGTATGGAGCCAGAACGATTTTTTCCCTGCACGCAGATTGACATTGTGCAGTTCCCGGATGGATTAGGTGGTGACAATATTATAGAAAATACATTTAAAGGACCGATTCATCAGCAGCTTAGAGAAGCATTGCAATTTATTAAGAATTCAATCATAACGAAGAAAATTATGAAAAGCGCGGATAAGGCAGAGGCGGACTGGGTGTTTAATTATCCGTATGCGGCATTGGAAGAAGCACTGGCGAATGCTGTTTATCATCGTGCGTATGATATAAGGGAGCCGATTGAGGTAAGAGTTGAAAAGGAAATGATTGAAATTGTAAGTTTTCCAGGCCCGGACCGCTCCGTTACGCAGGAAGGATTAAAACGATACAGAGTATCAAACCGCAGATATAGAAATCGACGGATTGGGGAGATTCTCAAGGAACTGCATTTGACGGAGGGCAGAAACACTGGATTTGGTAAAATACTCAGAGCACTTGAAGAGAATGGGTCTCCTAAGCCGGAGTTTGAAACGGACGATGCTCATAGCTATTTTATTTCAAGAGTGTTTGTTCATAAGGCATTCCTGAAGAATGACGAAGTGGATGATAAACAAAAAGGAGCTGAAAAGGAGCCAAAAAAAGGAGCCGAAAAGGAGCCAAAAAAAGGAGCCGAAAGAAAGCAGGATATATTGTATAGAATGGCAGAGAATCCTGCAATAACACAGGTGAAGCTTATGGAGGAGTTCGGACTTACAAGAAAACAGGTTCAAAGGGTTATAAAAGAACTGCGGGAAGCTGGCTTGCTTGAAAGAGAAGGTTCTAACAGAAGTGGGAAATGGATTGTGAAGAGGTAATATACAAATATACCTTATGTGGAAAATATAAGCTTAACGTGCCGCTGGAAGCCAAATGCTGTCGATTCCTGTCAGAAATCGACGCACGGAAATACTTGCCAGCTTGTCGTATTTTGTGCTAAACTGTTCCATATTAGAAAAATATGTAATTATGTAGTTTAAAAATATCAATTTTCAGGAGGATAAATAGATGAAACTCGGAATCGTGGGGCTTCCGAATGTCGGAAAAAGTACCCTGTTTAATTCCCTTACAAAAGCGGGAGCAGAATCCGCCAACTATCCGTTCTGCACGATTGACCCGAACGTAGGCGTGGTGGCGGTGCCGGACGAGCGTCTGCAGAAGCTGGCAGCGCTGTACAACTCTGTAAAGGTGACGCCGGCGGTGATTGAATTTGTCGATATCGCCGGTCTGGTAAAGGGCGCGTCCAAAGGCGAAGGGCTTGGCAACCAGTTCCTTGCAAACATCCGCGAGGTGGACGCCATTGTGCATGTAGTGCGCTGCTTTGACGACCCTAACGTCATTCATGTGGACGGCAGCGTCGACCCGGTGCGCGACATCGAAACCATCAATCTGGAGCTGATTTTCTCGGACATCGAGATACTGGAGCGCAGGATCGCCAAGGTCTCCAGAGGCGCACGCAACGACAAGGCGCAGGCGAAGGAGCTGGAGCTGCTGAACCGTCTGAAGGAGCACCTGGAGCAGGGCAGATTGGCAATCACCTTTAAGACGGATGATGAGGACGAGCAGGAGTGGCTCTCCGGCTACAATCTGCTCACCGGAAAGCCGGTCATTTTTGCGGCAAACGTGGCGGAGGACGACCTGGCGGACGACGGCGCCTCCAACAAATACGTGCAGGAGGTGCGGGAGTTTGCAAAGGAGCAGGGCAGCGAGGTATTTGTTATCTGCGCGCAGATAGAGCAGGAAATCGCGGAGCTGGAGGAGGACGAAAAGAAAATGTTCCTGGAGGACCTGGGAATCGCCCAGTCCGGCCTGGAAAAGCTGATTCAGGCGAGCTACCATATCCTCGGTCTGATCAGCTATCTCACCTCCGGAGAGCCGGAAACGCGCGCCTGGACGATTAAAAAGGGTACCAAAGCGCCGCAGGCGGCAGGAAAGATACATTCGGATTTTGAGCGCGGCTTTATCCGCGCCGAGGTGGTCAACTACCAGGACCTTCTCGACTGCGGCAGCATCGCGGCGGCGAAGGAAAAGGGTCTGGTGGGACTGGAAGGAAAAGATTATGTGGTGAAGGACGGGGATGTGATTCTCTTCCGCTTCAATGTGTAAGCGGTTCTTTGCCGGTGAAAAAATGGAGTGATGAATTTTGAGTGAACGGACGATTCTTTTTCCGAATCTGGGAATTACCCTTCAGAATGTAGGAAAAACAATCAATCTATTCGGATTTGAAATCGCGTACTATGGAATCATCATTGCCCTTGCGATGGCGTGCGGAATCGCATTGCTGCTGCATGTGGCGAAAAAGACCGGGCAGAATGACGACCAGTATTTTGACGTCAGTCTGATTACGGTTATCACGGCGCTTCTGGGCGCAAGAATCTACTACGTAGTATTTTCCTGGGAATACTACAAAGACAATCTCCTGGAAATCCTGAATTTCCGGGGAGGCGGACTGGCAATTTACGGGGGCGTGATAGCAGGCGCGCTCACCGTGTGGATCTACACGCGGGTAAAGAAGCAGAACTTCGGTCAGTTCGCAGATACCATCTGCGTCGGACTTGTCCTGGGGCAGGTTATCGGCAGATGGGGCAATTTTTTCAACCGCGAGGCATTCGGAGGCTATACGGACAACCTGCTGGCGATGGCTCTCCCGAAGGAAGCGGTGCGCGCAGGTGAAATCACGCAGGAAATGCTGGAGCATATACAGGTAATCGACGGAGTGGAATTTATACAGGTGCATCCTACCTTTTTGTATGAATCCCTCTGGAATCTGGCTCTGCTTATCTTTCTGCTGTGGTTTACCAGCCGGAAACATTTTCACGGTGAAGTGTTTTTGCTTTACCTCACAGGTTACGGCATTGGCAGGGCATGGATCGAGGGGCTGCGGACGGACCAGCTTCTGCTGCCGGTGGTAGGTATCCCGGTTTCGCAGATGCTTTCCGTACTTCTGGCAATCGCCTCAGTGCTCATCATTGCCGTTCGGAGAAGAAAGGAAAGGAACCAGAAAAAAGATGAACCAAATCGAAAGTCTGAAAGTACAGATTGAAAAGGAACGCCGGAAACTGGAGGAAATGCTCAGTACCATGTCACTGACAATGGAGGATGTGCTGACGCAGAGCAGAGAGCTGGACAGATTGATGGAGGAATATATCGGTCTGACCAACTAAAACAAAAAAACACAAGATAATGTGCGCGGGTTTGCACCAGAGACAACATATGGAAAAGTGCCTGGAAACAGGCGCTTTTTTTGTTGCCATGCATGCGACAAAAACGTCCAGTGGACGTTTTTTAGCTGCCAGAGCATCCGGAGGAAGCTGCCTGCGGCAGGCCCGGAAAGTGCAGAAGTTTAAAAAAAAGAAAAAAAACACTTGTCATTTCCCTGAATCTGGTCTATTATTAATGTGTAAGTGGAGAGAAGTGGTGGATTGTGGTACAAAATGGGTGGAAAATCCCAGCAATCCCAATCCGCATCAGAGGGATGCGGTACGAAAGCAGGTGTGTCATATGTTCATGGGTGAATACAATCATGCAATAGACACCAAAGGCAGGCTGATCATCCCCTCCAAATTCAGAGAAGAGCTTGGAGAAGAATTTGTGGTTACAAAGGGATTGGATGGCTGTCTGTTTGTATTTCCCAATGATGCATGGCACGAATTTGAGGAAAAGCTTCGTGCGCTTCCGCTTACTAATAAGAGCGCAAGACAATTTTCACGTTTCTTTGTGGCAGGCGCTACGCCGTGTGAGCTGGACAAGCAGGGGAGAATTCTTCTACCGGGAACGCTTAGAGAATTTGCTGGTCTGGAGAAGGACGTGGTACTGACCGGGATGCTCAACCGGATTGAGATATGGAGCAAGGAAAAATGGAGCGAGAATAATTCGTACGATGATATGGACGAAATCGCAGAACAGATGACAGATATCGGGCTTGTCATATAGCCGGGGGAGGACTGTATGGAATTTAAGCATACCTCTGTACTTCTGGGAGAGACCATAGATGCTCTGAATATTAATCCGGATGGAATCTATGTGGACGGTACCCTGGGCGGCGGCGGACATTCTTATGAGATATGCAGAAGACTGTCCGGCAGGGGACGGCTGGTCGGCATCGACCAGGATGCGGCTGCAATCGCAGCGGCATCGGAGCGCTTAGGGGAGTTTAAAGATAAAGTAACGATTATCCGCAGTAACTACTGCGAGATGAGAGAAAGACTGGCTGGCATAGGAGTGACAGGCGCAGATGGAATTATTTTGGACCTTGGTGTTTCCTCCTACCAACTGGACACGGCAGACCGCGGCTTTACCTACCGGGAGGACGCACCGCTCGATATGAGGATGGACCAGCGTCAGACGCGCACGGCGAAGGACATTGTGAACGGCTACAGCGAGATGGAGCTATACCGCATCATCCGCGATTATGGAGAGGACCGCTTCGCAAAGAACATCGCAAAGCACATCGTGCAGGCACGGGAGGAAAAACCACTGGAAACAACTGGGGAGTTAATTCATGTGATAAAAGCGGCGATACCGATGAAAGTCCGAGCGGTTGGAGGGCACCCGGCGAAAAAGACATTCCAGGCAATAAGGATTGAGTTAAATAATGAACTGGGAGTTCTGTCAGATTCACTGGATGATATGATAGAACTTTTGAATAATAAGGGACGCATTTGCATCATTACATTTCATTCGCTGGAAGACCGTATTGTTAAAAATGCCTTCCGCAAAAATGAAAATCCCTGTATCTGTCCGAAAGAATTTCCGGTATGTGTGTGCGGCAGAAAGCCGAAGGGGAGAGTCCTTACCAGAAAACCAATTCTTCCGGGCGAAGAGGAAATGAAAGAAAACAGCAGGTCAAAGAGCGCAAAGCTGCGTGTTTTTGAACGCGAAATTTAGGAGGAAGCAGTATGGCTGCACCGCGCAGAACGGTAAATCAGAGGCAGGGTACGCGTCAGCATACCGACCGCCGTTATACAACTACATATATAGACGGCAACGTGGTGCGCCATATTCAGACCGCTCCGGGGCAGGAGCGCCAGCAGCGCGCGCGCAGAGCGCAGACGGTAAATACCCGCAGAAACCGCGAGAGGGCGACGAGCATGACAATGCCGTATGTGGCATTTCTCACTGTGGCGGCAGTCGCGACCGTATTTTTGTGCGTGCAGTATCTGCAGCTTCAGGCGCTCGGCACGACCTACCGCAGCGATATCGCGGCGCTGGAGAGCACTTTAAGCGAGGCAAAGCTTGTAAATGACAGCGCGTATGAGGAGGCGATTTCTTCCGTGAGCATGGAGGAAATCAAGGAGATTGCGGTAAACGAGCTTGGCATGGTTTATGCAAACGAGGGACAGGTGATTGTCTACAGCAGCCAGGACAGCGATTATGTCCGGCAGTATAATGAGATTCCGTAAGCTGCAGAATACAGTGAAGGGTGAGCAGATGGCAGCAAGAAAAAAAAGAGAACAGAAATTTACCAGAGAAATGCAAATAAAGCTTATGGCGATATTTGCATTCATTTTATTACTGCTTGTTATTTTAAATTTTCTTATCGCTTATATCAATGCGAAGAGCGGTGACCAGTACGCAAAGGTCGTGTTGTCGCAGCAGACCTACGACAGCAAGACGATTCCTTACCGCAGAGGGGAAATTCTGGACAGGAACGGCAATGTTCTGGCGAAAAGCGATAAGGTATACAACGTGGTGCTGGACTGCAAGGTGATTAACAGCTCGGAGGACTATATAGAGCCGACCATCCGGGCGCTCACGCAGGTCTTCGGCCTGGAGGAGGCGGATGTGCGGAACCGTATTTCCAGTGAGGAGACGAAGGACAGCCAGTATCAGATAGTAAAATACGGGATTACGCTGGAGGAAAAGCAGGCGTATGAGGATTACACGGACCTCTCTGAGGACCGCAGCCTTACACAGGCGCAGCGGGAAGAGCTGGAGAATGTGCAGGGCATCTGGTTTGAGGAGGATTATGTGCGCTCATACCCGATGGACAGCGTCGCCTGCACGGTGCTGGGCTTTTCCAATTCCCTGAACGACGGTATTTTCGGACTGGAAGCCTATTATGACGACGTCCTGAACGGCGTCGACGGAAGAGAGTACGGCTATCTGAATTCGGACCGGGAGCTGCAGGAGAATATTATCGACCCGCAGAACGGAAATAATGTCGTATCGACCATCGATGTCAATATCCAGCAGGTGGTGGAGAAATACATCGCGCAGCTTGAGGAGGAAAATAAAAACGGACCGCAGGAGAGCACGCAGGGACACGCCAGCAAAAACACGGCGGTGATTGTGGCGGACCCCAACACCGGCGAGATTCTGGCGATGGCGACGGATAAGAGCTTTGATTTAAACGACCCGCAGGATCTGTCGAGCTGGTACACGGAAAAAGAGCTGGCGGCGATGACGGACGAGGAAAAGTCGGAGGCGCTGAATGAAATGTGGTATAATTTCTGCGTTTCAGAGGCGTTCGAGGTCGGGTCCACCTACAAGCCAATCGTGGTGGCGTCAGCGCTCGACAGCGGCAGCATCACGACCAGCTTCGGCGTCACCTGCAACGGTTATCTGCAGCCGGTGGCGGAGGAGGATGCCATTGGCTGTACCGGCATCCACGGGGAGGAATCGCTGGGAGACGTTCTGAAAAATTCCTGCAACCCCGGCATGATGACCATCGGTATGGATATGGGCGTGGAGACATTCTGCGAATATCAGGATATTTTCGGTTTCGGAAAACGGACCGGTATTGATTTGCCAAACGAAAATTCCGGTTCCCTTCACGGAGTAAACAAGATGGGAATCATGGAGCTCTGCACCAGCTCCTTCGGACAGGGCTTTACGGCGACGATGGTGCAGGAGCTGGCGGCGTTCTGTGCCGTGGTGAACGGCGGCTATTATTACAAGCCGCATGTCGTGAAGCAGATTCTCGACGAGGATAACAGCGTGGTTTCCAATATCGAGCCGCTGCTGCTTTCACAGCCAATTTCCACGAAAACCTCCTATCAGCTCCGCGAGTATCTGGAGCTGGTAGTTTCGGAGGGTACCGCGACAGACGCGCAGATTGCAGGCTATGATATCGGCGGAAAAACAGGAACGGCGGAAAAGCTGCCGCGTGGAAACGGAAAATATGTAATTTCCTATATCGCTGCGGCGCCGATCGACGACCCGCAGGTGGTGGTTTACGCGGTCATTGACGAGCCGAACATTGAAAACCAGGAGGACGGCAGCTACACGAAAAATCTTGTGAAAAATATTATGCAGGAAATCCTGCCGTATATGGGCATTTACCCGACCGGGGAGCTTACCGAAGAGGAGGAGCAGAGCCTTGGTATGCAGGTGGATACACAGCCGCAGACAGAAATGGAAGTGCAGTATGTGTACGACGAGTGGGGCAATCTGATGTATGATGAGACGACCTGGGAGCCGCTTACCGAGCTGGTACCGGTGGAGGTAACAGAAAGCGGATATGAGGCGGACAATGTGTACGGCAATGTCACGCCGCCGGAGCAGTCGGACGACGGCACGGTGGACGAAAACTGGGCGGACGGCGC
Organism: Marvinbryantia formatexigens DSM 14469; assembly: GCF_025148285.1. Lineage (NCBI taxonomy): Bacteria > Bacillati > Bacillota > Clostridia > Lachnospirales > Lachnospiraceae > Marvinbryantia > Marvinbryantia formatexigens. The sequence continues at coordinate 3,362,899 of NZ_CP102268.1, forward strand.
CAGCCAGGAAGAGCTGATATACGATGATGCCGGATGATGAGTGTCTGAATCCGCAGCGCGTCCGGACGGACGGAAGAGACAGGCAAAGCGGTAAATTATGGACATAACTCCGCGGAAGAATTCATAAATTACAATGAATATCTTCTGCGGAGCTTTTTCTTTGAGACTGAAAACTTTTCACAAAAAAAAGGTGGTCACGGTGTTTTTTGCCTGTGTGTTCGCGCTGGCGTTCCTGGCGGGCAGGCTGATTGACCTGATGCTGTTTGAATCGGAGTATTACGCGAAAAAAGCGCAGGATCTGCACGAGCGCGAGCGCGATATCAAGGCGGCGCGCGGAAAAATTATCGACGCGTGCGGCAACGTGCTTGCCACCAACCAGACCGTCTGCACGATTTCTGTCATTCACAGCCAGATTGAGGAGCCGGAGAGAGTGATACAGGTGCTGACGGAGGAGCTGGGGCTTCCGGAGGAGACGGTGCGGGCGCGCGTCGAAAAGCGCAGTTCTATCGAGCGCATAAAGACGAATGTAGCGAAGGAGACCGGCGATAAAATCCGGGAAATGAATCTGGCGGGCGTGAAGGTGGATGAGGATTTTAAACGCTGGTACCCCTACGGGACGCTCGCTTCCAAGGTGCTCGGCTTTACGGGCGGCGATAACCAGGGAATCATCGGGCTGGAGGTAAAATACGAGGACATTCTGAAGGGGAGCGACGGAAAGATCCTCACGCTCACGGACGCGCGCGGCGTCGAGCTGCCGGAGGCGGGGGAGAGCCGTCTGGAGCCGGTTCCCGGAAACGATCTTTATATCAGCCTGGATGCCAACATTCAGAAATATGCGGAGCAGGCGGCGGAAAAGGTGATGGAAAAAAAGAGCGCCGACCGCGTCTCCATCATTATCATGCGTCCGTCAAACGGAGAGATTCTCGCAATGACCGACGTGCCGGAATTTGACCTCAACAATCCATTCGAACTGAATATAGAGGTGGATGAGGAGAACAGCTCTGCCCTTCAAGCGGAGGAGACGCAGGGGGCAGCGGCGCTTCTGACGGAGGAGACGCAGGAGGCAGCGGCGCTTCTGACGGAGGAGGCGCAGGAGGCAGCGGCGCTTCTGGCAGAGGACGCCGTGGAGGCGATGACGGCTTCAGAGCAGCAGGACGCCTGGAACCGGATGTGGCGCAACGGCTGCATCAACGATACCTACGAGCCGGGCTCCACCTTCAAGATTATCACAGCCTCCGCCGGACTGGAGGCGGGCGTCGTCTCCCTTACCGACCAGTTTTCCTGTCCGGGCTTTAAAATCGTGGAGGACCGGAAAATCCGCTGCCATAAGGTGACGGGGCACGGCAGCGAAAACTTTGTGCAGGGGGCGCAGAATTCCTGTAATCCGGTGTTCATCGAGGTGGGGCTGCGGCTCGGCGTGGAGCGGTACTACAGCTATTTTGAAAAGTTCGGACTGCTGCAGAAAACCGGTATCGATTTGCCGGGCGAGGCGGCGACCATCATGCATAAAATGGAAAATATGGGACAGGTGGAGCTTGCCACCGTATCCTTCGGACAATCGTTCCAGATTACGCCCCTGCAGCTTATCACCACGGTCAGCTCGCTCATTAACGGAGGCAGGCGCGTCACGCCGCACTTTGGCGTGGAGGTGCGCGACGGGGAGGGCGCGCTTCTGAAGGAGCTGGAATACCCGGCGGGCGATGAGATTCTTTCGGAGGAGACATCGGAAACTCTGCGGTATATCCTGGAGCAGGTGGTGGACGGCGGCTCCGGAAAGAATGCCTACCTGGAGGGCTATCACATAGGCGGAAAGACGGCGACCTCCGAGACGCTGCCGCGCAGCGCCAACAAATATATCTCCTCCTTTATCGGTTTTGCACCGGCGGACGACCCGCAGGTAATCGGACTGTGTGTCATCCATAATCCGCAGGGCGTATACTACGGCGGCACCATCGCGGCGCCCGTTATCCAGGAAATCTTCGCAAATATCCTGCCCTATCTGGGGATTGAAAAAGACAATATGTAACTACTCAGCCAACAAGCCACAGACCGCCTGCTGTGCAGGTTATTCGCTGTTTGCACAGCTCCTGTCTTGCCTGGCATGCGTGAAAAGGTCCAGTGGACCTTTTCTTAGCTGTGACTTATGGCTAAACGCCATATGTCAAATATCAGAAACATCTGCTTACATGCAAGCATGACGCATCTGTTTCTGACATTTGCCGCATGGCTGAGTAGTAGTAACTTTTGGTTGCCTGATAAAGAAAAAAGACTTATAATAGGATACACACGTCTTTTTAGATAACAGGAGGATAACATAATGATAAGTATGGAAGTAGTTTTATCGCTGCTGATTTCTTTTGCGATCAGCGTGATTTTAAGTCCCTTTGTGATTCCGTTTCTCAGAAAGCTGAAGGTGGGAAACACAGAGCGGACGGACGGTGTGCAGTCGCATCTGAAAAAGTCCGGTACGCCGACGATGGGCGGTCTGATTATTCTGATTAGCGTGCTGGTGACGTCGCTTTTATTTATCGGACGGTATCCGCGCATTATCCCGATTCTCTTTCTGACGCTGGGCTTTGGAATTATCGGCTTTCTGGACGACTATCTGAAAGTAGTGCTGCGGCGCTCGGACGGTCTGCTGCCGAAGCAGAAATTTCTTCTCCAGATTGTGGTGACGACGATTTTTGTGATTTACATACTGGTGGTGGACCCGGACTGTCTGCTGATCATGCTGCCTTTCACGGGCGGAATGTATTTTGACTGTGTCTGGGTGACGGTGCCGCTGGTTTATCTGGTGGTGCTCGGCACGGTAAACGGCGTGAACTTTACGGACGGTCTGGACGGGCTTGCCACGGGCGTTACCACGATGGTGGCGGTGTTCTTTACGGTGGTTTCCATCGGCACGAAGGCGGGCATCGAGCCGATCACGGCGGCAGTCTGCGGCGCTCTTCTGGGATTTCTGCTGTTCAATTCGCACCCGGCGCAGGTGTTTATGGGGGATACCGGTTCTCTCGCGCTGGGCGGCTTTGTGGCGGGCTGCGCCTATGTGCTGCAGATTCCGATTCTGATACCGGTGTTTGGATTTATTTATATGATAGAGGTTATCTCGGTGATTATCCAGGTCCTCTACTTTAAGAAAACAGGCGGAAAACGGTTCTTTAAAATGGCGCCGATTCATCATCATTTTGAGCTCTGCGGCTGGTCCGAGACGCAGATCGTGTCCGCCTTTACGGTAATCACGGCGCTGCTTTGCGTAATCAGCCTGTGTGGTCTGCAGGTGTAAAAGAGACGGAGGAAAACAACATGGATCTACAAAATAAAAAGGTACTGGTCTTCGGGACGGGCATCAGCGGCATTGCCGCGGCGCAGCTTCTGGAAAAGATGGGCGCCCTGCCGGTACTTTTTGACGGAAATACGGAACTGAAGAAGGAGGATATCCGGGAAAAGCTTGACGGCACAGAGGCGGAGATCTATCTCGGAGAGCTGCCGCAGGATACGGCAGAGCAGCTTTCCCTGGTGGTGTTAAGCCCCGGCGTACCAACAGACCTTCCGCTTGTAAATGCGCTGCGGGAGCGCGGACTTCCCATCTGGGGAGAGATTGAGCTTGCCTACGAAAACAGCCGCGGCGATGTCCTTGCTGTCACCGGCACAAACGGCAAGACGACCACGACCAGCCTGCTCGGCGCTATCATGAAGCATGCGCGGGATTCGGTGTTTGTGGTCGGCAATATCGGCGTGCCCTACACGCAGATGGTTACGCAGACAACGGAGGATTCTGTGACGGTTGCGGAAATCAGCAGCTTCCAGCTGGAAACTATCGAGGCGTTCCGTCCGAAGGTCAGCGCGATTTTAAATATCACGCCGGACCACCTGAACCGGCACCATACGATGGAGGAATACATCCGGGTAAAGGAGCTGATTACCTTAAACCAGACGCCGGAGGATACCTGCGTGCTCAATTATGAGGATGAAATTTTGCGGGAATTCGGGAAAAGCCTTTCCTGTCGCGTCATATTTTTCAGCAGTCTGCGTACATTAGAAAAGGGAATTTCTTTAAACGGCGACAGAATTGAATACCGCGACGGGGATACCGTTATTCCCTTCTGCAGCACCGGGGAGCTGAAGCTTCCGGGAAGACATAACTATGAAAATGTGATGGCGGCTGCGGCAATGGCGCTGGCATACGGCGTATCCGTGGAGGATATCTGCTATGTGCTGAAGCGCTTCACGGCGGTTGAGCACCGCATTGAGTTTGTGGCGGAGGTGGACGGTGTCGCTTATTATAACGATTCCAAGGGAACCAATCCGGACGCCGCCATCAAGGGAATCCAGGCGATGGACCGCCCGACGCTGCTGATTGGCGGCGGCTACGATAAAAACTCCGATTACGAGGAGTGGATACAGGCGTTTGACGGCAAGGTGCGCTATCTCGTGCTCATCGGTCAGACGCGGGAGAAGATTAAGGAGGCGGCAGAGCGGTGCGGCTTTACGGATACCGTGCTCGCCGATACCTTTGAGGAGGCGTTTGATTTCTGCGCCGGTCATGCCCGCAGGGGCGACGCGGTGCTCCTCTCACCCGCCTGCGCAAGCTGGGGCATGTTCCCCAACTACGAGGTGCGCGGCAAAGTATTCAAAGAGCTGGTGCATAAGCTGGAGCACAGACCGGAGTAAAATGGGCGCCGCTGCCCGCCTGGGCAGACCTTCTGCCCCCGGTCCGTCTGCGGGAAAATTTTGTGACAGGAGTGATTGCTTGCATCCAGGAAAGAAGAATCCGGATTACACACTTCTGATAATTGTGCTTGCCCTGGTTGTTTTCGGGCTGGTGACACTGCAGAGTACAAGCGCATACAACGGCAGGGTCCGCTTTCTGGACGCCGGTTATTATTTTAAGAAACAATTATTCGCCACCGTGCTCGGACTGATTGCGATGGGAATGATTTCCCGCATGGATTACCATATATTTTCCAGATTTGCCGTCTGGGGATATCTGGCATCCCTGGCATTATCGGGCGCTGTGCTGCTGGTGGGGGATTCCTACAACGGCTCAAAGCGCTGGCTCTCGCTGGGACCGTTATCGTTCCAGCCCTCGGAATTTGCCAAACCGGCGGTGATTCTGTTCCTCGCTTATATCATCAGCAGCCGCCGGAAAAAACAGGGAAGCATCGCCATGCTGACAGGCGTTGTGGTGCTTGTGCTGCCGATCGTTGCGCTGGTGGGCACTAATAACTTAAGCACCGCGATCATCATTCTGGGAATCGCCGTGATTCTGGCGTTTGTCTCAAATCCAAAATATCTGCAGTTTGTGTGGCTCGGTCTGACAGGAGTCGGCTTTATCGCTGTTTTTCTGAGCATGGAGCAGTACCGCCTGGAGCGTCTTGCCATCTGGCGCAATCCGGAGGCTTACGAAAAAGGCTTCCAGACCATCCAGGGACTGTATGCCATCGGCTCCGGCGGTCTCTTTGGCAGGGGACTTGGCGAGAGCCTGCAGAAGCTGGGCTTTGTGCCGGAGGCGCAGAACGATATGATTTTTTCGATTATCTGCGAAGAGCTCGGACTGATGGGAGCGCTGCTTCTGCTGTTTATTTTTCTCTTGATGCTGTGGCGGTTTATGGTAATTGCCACGCACGCGCCCGATTTGTTCGGCGCGCTGATCTGCGCCGGAATTATGGGGCATATTGCAATCCAGGTGATTTTAAATGTTGCGGTGGTAACAAATACGATTCCGAATACTGGCATTACGCTGCCGTTTATCAGCTATGGAGGAACGTCCGTGCTGTTTCTGCTTGCGGAAATGGGGCTGGCGCTTTCTGTCAGCAGGTGGCAAAAAGGAAACTCCGGCATATACTAACGTATGCGTTGTATAGTGCGGAGGTAAAGGCGTGAATCGGATACAGACCAGAGGCAACATTCCGCTGTGCGGAGAAGTGACAATACAGGGAGCGAAAAATGCTGCTCTGCCGCTGATGGCGGCGGCGGTTCTTCACAGAGGAACGACGGTACTTCACCGCTGCCCGCAGATCCTGGATGTGGAATACATGAGCGGGATTCTGCGCGGGCTTGGCTGCACGGTGCGAAGAGAGGGGCAGACGCTGATAATTGATGCGCGGGAAATCTCGGATTTCTGCGTGGCGGCGCAGCCTGCCACCTGTCTGCGCGCGTCCGTGCTTCTGATGGGGAGCCTGCTTGGCAGATGCGGCTGTGCGCGGCTGCCATATCCGGGCGGCTGCACGATCGGCGAGCGCCCGATTGATTTGCACCTGCAGGTATTTGAGCGCATGGGCGCGCAGATTCTTCCGGAGGAGGAAGGAATCGGAGTGTACGCCGGAAAAGGATGCGCGAAAGAACCGGGGTGCGCCAGAGCGGATGGCGCGGCGCCGCCGGACCGGGCGCGTCTGCAGGGCTGCAGTCTGCGGCTCTCGTTTCCAAGTGTGGGCGCCACGGAGAACGCCATTCTCGGAGCGGTTCTTGCCGAGGGCACGACGGAGCTGGACGGCTGCGCAACGGAACCGGAAATTGCGGAGCTGTGCCGCTTTTTAAATCAGAAGGGAGCAAAAATCGAGGGAGTCGGCAGGCAGAGGCTTGTCATCACCGGTGTGACCTGTCTGCAGGATTCGCAGTATACGCTGATGCCCGACAGGATTGTGGCAGGTACATATCTGCTGGCGGCGGCAGGAACCAGGGGCAGGATTTCCGTGCGCGGCGTATGCCCGGAGCATCTGGGCGCACTGACGGAGGTGCTGCAGAAAAGCGGCGCGAAGCTGAAAACCGGGCGGGATGTTATCTGCATGGACGCCAGGGAGGCGTATCTTCCGGTATCCTCTGTGCGGACAGAGCCTTATCCGGGGTTCCCGACGGACCTGCAGTCCCAGCTCATGGTATTCCTGACCGGAGCGCGCGGGGTGAGCACGCTGGAGGAGCGGCTCTTTGAATCGCGGTTTCTGATTGCCGGGGAGCTGCAGAAAATGGGGGCGGAGCTTGCCATACACGGGCGGCTGGCTGTGATAAAAGGAACGTGCGGACTGCGGGGCGCCATCGTGCAGGCGCGTGAGTTGCGCGGGGGAGCGGCACTGGTAGCTGCCGGCCTGATGGCGGAGGGAGAGACCCTTGTCCTGGACAGTCATTTTATAAAGAGAGGCTATGAAGATATCTGCCGCGACCTTTCCGGTCTTGGGGCGGATATAAAAGAACTATGAGAGGTGTTTGAGCATGGAGCTGCAGAGGAGGAAAAAACGAAATCTGCTGAAGCTGCCGCTGCTGGTTTTCTTTGCTGTAGTTGTTATCGGCTTTGCGGTGATTTTCGGGCTGTTTCATATCCGCACGGTGGATGTGACTGGCAATCAGTTCTACTCAGCGGAAGAAATACAGAAAATGGTGATGTCGGATTCGCTGGCGGAAAATACGATTTACCTCACCTGGAAATACAGCGACCCGGCGGCAGCGGAAGAGCTTCCGTTTCTGAGCGCCGTGGAGATATCGATGATAGAGCCCTGGCATGTACAGATACGGGTGTATGAAAAAACAATCGCCGGGTATCTGATGTTCTCCGGTTCCAGGGTTTACTTTGATACGGACGGAAACGTGGTGGAAATTTCCGGGGAGGAGCGCGAGGGCGTTCCGCCGGTTTCCGGAATTTCCATCGGGCAGCCGGTGGTCGGTGAGGCACTGCCGGTGGCGGACGGAGGCTTTCTCGATGATATTGTGGCAAATGCCCGCGCGTTGCATCAGAGCGGTCTGACACCGGATGAGATCCACTACGACGACCAGCAGGAGCTGATACTCTACTTTGGCGAAAGCCGGGTGCTGCTGGGCGATACCTCGTATATGGAGGAAAAGCTGGAGGAGCTTTCCGCCATCTATCCGCAGATGGAGGGCATGTCCGGCACGCTCCACATGGAAAATTACACGCCGGATATCACATCCGTGCGCTTTGTTCCGGGAGAGCGCGGCGAGGAAGAGCAGGAGCTGATTATCAATCTGAACAGGACTTCCCAGGAAGCGGAAACGAATGAGGCGGGAGAGCCGGTGCAAAATGAAGACGGCACGCCACAGACGGATACGTCGGAGACGTCAGAGACCACAGCGGAGGAGGGCGGCAGCGGCTACGTGGAAGATTCCTCAAGATTCTCCACCGATGCCAACGGCAACGAAATCTATACGGACGAGGCGGGCAACACCACCACAAACCTCGATCAGCCCTATCTTGGGGACGACGGGCAGATTATCACCGACGGCTACGGCTACATCGACCCGTACACAGGCGCCTATATCCTGAATTAATGCAAATTCAAAAAATCAACGTGTCTGCGGGAGAAGCATGACATCCGGTTCCTGCAGAAGGTCTGCAAATACATGGATTGTGACCGGAGCCGGGCGGTCTGTATAAAAAACATTGAAAAAATACTTGATAATTCGCACGAAAACTTATATTATAGAAGAAATAGTGGGAAAATACTGTCATAGGACAGAGGACAAGAAGGAGGAAATACCTTGTTAGAGATTATGTCAAATGAAGCAGAGTCTGCGGCAAAGATTATTGTCATCGGAGTTGGCGGCGCAGGCGGGAATGCAGTAAATAGAATGGTAGACGAGGCGATTGCCGGTGTGGAGTTCATCGCTATCAATACAGATAAACAGGCGCTTGATTTATGCCGTGCGCCGCATACGATACAGATTGGTGAAAAAGTGACCAAGGGACTTGGCGCAGGCGCAAAGCCGCAGGTTGGACAGCAGGCGGCGGAGGAGAGCACGGAGGAGATCAAACAGGCGATCTCCGGCGCGGACATGGTATTCGTTACCTGCGGTATGGGCGGCGGCACCGGAACCGGAGCGGCTCCTGTTGTGGCAGGTCTTGCAAAAGAAATGGGTATTCTCACAGTCGGCGTTGTCACGAAGCCGTTCCGCTTCGAGGCGAAGACGCGTATGAACAACGCGCTCGCAGGCATTGAAAAATTAAAAGACAACGTAGATACACTCATTGTGATCCCGAACGACAAGCTTCTGGAAATTGTGGACAGGCGTACCACCATGCCGGAGGCGCTTAAAAAAGCGGACGAGGTGCTGCAGCAGGCAGTACAGGGAATCACAGACCTTATCAATCTGCCGGCGCTGATCAATCTGGATTTTGCGGATGTACAGACCGTTATGACAGATAAGGGAATCGCGCACATCGGTATCGGACAGGCAAAGGGCGACGACAAGGCGCTGGAGGCAGTAAAGCAGGCGGTATCCAGTCCGCTGCTGGAGACGACCATCAGCGGCGCTTCCCACGTTATTATCAATATTTCCGGAGACATTTCCCTTATGGATGCCAACGACGCGGCAAGCTATGTACAGGAAATGGCGGGAGAAAACGCAAACATTATCTTTGGTGCGATGTACGATGATACATACGCTGACGAGGCAAGTATCACCGTTATTGCAACCGGACTGAGCGACCAGAATAAAGAACAGGAACCGGCTCCGAAGAAGACGGGCACGGGCAGAAGAATCGTTCCGGATTTTAACTACCAGGCAAATACCGCCAAAACGGAAATGCCGTCCGGAATGCGCACACCGACACCGCTTGCGGGGCTGAACAACAGTGGCTCTTCCTCCACGGGAAGGCTGCGTACTCCGGAGAGCAAGGTGCAGGAGAGAGACATCCAGATTCCGGACTTCCTTAAAAGAAGATAGAAAAAGACAGGCAGGACTGCACGAAAAGGGCGGTTGTCCTGCCTTTTTGTCTCATGAGGTTTTTTGGGAGAAAACGCTTCGTGGGGCACAGGGAAAGAGAGAGTTTTAAACGGGGGATAAAAGATGAAAAAGATTGTAAAGAAGAGCCTTGGCATGCTTGTGCTGCTGTTTGCGTTTCTGATGCTTCCGACGGGACAGGCGAAGGCGGAAAATGTTGTGGTCGTGCTCGACCCCGGCCACGGCGGTGCGGAAGCCGGCGCGCGCAGTACCTGGGACGGCGTCAATTACTATGAAGAAGTTCTGAATCTGAAGATCGCCATGTACGCGAAGGAGGAGCTGGAGACTTACAGCGGCGTCACCGTCTATATGACGCGCACCACAAACACGGGCGTGTCGATGGACCGCGAGGCGCGCGTGAAGTTTGCAAAGAGCAGAAACGCGGACGCCCTGGTGAGCATCCACCTGAACAGCGGCGGCAAGGGCAAGGTGAGCGGCGCGCTCGCAATGGTACCGTCACTGTCCGGTTATCCGTACCAGGAGGCGTCGGAGGCGCAGGCTCTCGCTAAGGTTATCCTTGCGCAGCTTCACAGCAGTACGGGAGTGACGAACCGCGGCTTCCAGTACGACGATGAACTGGGCATTATTCTGTATGGAATGAAAAAGCAGAACGAGACGATTAAGACGAGCCTCGGCAAGCTGAAGGGCGTCGGTACCTACCGTCTGCCAAGCATGATTATTGAGCACTGCTTTCTGGACTGCAAAAGCGACTGCATCAAATATCTGAGCAGCGAGGCGAAGCTGAAAAAGCTTGGCGTTGCGGACGCCACCGGAATCGCAAAGTATTACGGGCTGAAAAAAGGCGGAGGAACGCAGGAGCCGCAGCCGGAGCCGGTTGTGAAAAACGGCTGGCAGACCGAGAACGGAAAGAAATGCTACTACATAAATGATGTCAAAGTAAAGAGCAAGTGGAAGTCCATCGGCGGGAAATATTATTATTTTGATGCCAGTGGCTATCTGAAGACGGGACCGTTTAAGATTGGTAAGAAAATGTACATTACCGACGAAAACGGTGTGCGCCAGACGGGGCTTGTGGAATACAAAGGCAGGCACTACTACGCCAGCAGCAAGGGAACCCTGTACACCGGCTGGCAGACGATAAACGGCAAAAAGTATTATTTCAGCCCTACCACCGGCAGGGCGCAGAAGGGGCTGAAGAAGATTGGGAAAAATACCTACTACTTCCATCCCACGACCGGCGTGATGCAGACCAAGTGGGTGAAGCTTGCGAACGGCAAAAAGATGTATTTCCGCAAGGCGGACGGCGTGCAGGTGAAGAGCAAATGGCTGCGGATCAATAAAAAATATTACTATATCGGCAGCAATGGCTATGCTTACGTGAACACAAAGAAGCGTATCAGCGGTAAGGTATATAAATTCAATGCAATCGGTGTCTGCACAAACCGAAAATAAAAGGGCGAAAGCCGCGCAGAGTGCGGCTTTCGCCGGAAGGAGGATATTATGAACAAGCCAGCACTGGTAATTATGGCAGCAGGAATGGGGAGCCGCTATGGCGGACTCAAACAGATCGACCCGGTCGATGAGCAGGGGCACATCATTATGGATTTTTCCATTTATGACGCAGTCCGCGCCGGCTTTGAAAAGGTGGTATTCATCATCAAAGAGGAGAACGAGGCGGATTTTAAAGCCTGCATCGGGGACCGCATGGAGAAGCAGGTGGAGGTGGCGTATGCTTACCAGCGTCTGAATGACCTGCCGGAGGGCTTTTCGGTGCCGGAGGGTCGTGTGAAGCCGTTTGGAACCGGTCAGGCGGTGCTTTCCGCTATCGACTGTATCGACGGACCGTTTGCGGTTATCAATGCGGATGATTACTATGGAGCAAATGCCTATCGCATGATGTATGATTATCTGACGACGCATGAGGACGATGAAAAATACCGCTATGCGATGGTGGGCTATATTCTGGAAAACACCCTCACAGAGAACGGTCATGTTGCGCGCGGCATCTGTGTGACGGATGAGAAGGGTTTTCTGACTGATATTCATGAGCGCACGCGCATAGAGCGTCACGGTGACGGGACGGCGTATACCGAGGACGAGGGAAAGACCTGGCACATGATTCTGGCGGGCAGCATTGTTTCCATGAACCTGTGGGGCTTCAGCCGCAGTATACTGCAGGAGCTGAAAAACGGTTTCCCGCGCTTCCTGGAGGAGAATCTGCCGGTAAATCCGCTTAAATGCGAATACTTCCTGCCGTTTGCCGTGGACGACCTGATCAAGGCGGGCAAGGCATCCGTGCAGGTGCTGGAGACAAAGGACCGCTGGTACGGTGTTACCTACAAGGAGGACAAGCCGGTGGTCGTGCAGGCGCTGCGCGATTTAAAGGCGGCGGGGCTGTACCCGGAGAAACTGTGGGAGTAAAACCCGTTTACGACTGTTAAAAAAAGTTCATAAAGAAAATAGAAAAGTATATACCATTTTCCTGTAAAATGGTATATACTTATTTTTGCAGGAAAAGAATCAGAGAAAACTGCAAAAAGATAAACAGGGAGGAAGATTCGAATGGCTATTTTAGTAACGGGCGGAGCCGGTTATATCGGGAGCCACACATGTGTAGAACTGCTGAATGAGGGTTATGAGGTTGTTGTAGTAGATAATCTTTATAACGCCAGCGAAAAAGCGCTGGAGCGCGTTGAGCAGATTACCGGGAAAAAAGTGAAATTTTATAAGGTGGACCTGCTGGACAAGGAAGCTCTGGCGGAAGTATTTGACAAAGAGGATATCGAATCGGTTATTCATTTTGCAGGTTTAAAGGCGGTGGGTGAATCGGTTGCGAAGCCGCTGGAATATTATCACAATAACATGACAGGCACCTTCAACCTCTGCGATGTGATGAGAAACCACGGCGTAAAGGACATTGTATTCAGCTCCTCGGCTACGGTTTACGGAGACCCGGCGTTTGTTCCGATCACGGAGGAGTGCCCGAAGGGTAAGATTACTAATCCGTATGGTCAGACAAAGGGAATGCTGGAGCAGGTGCTGACAGACCTGAATGTGGCGGACCCGGAGTGGAACGTGGTGCTTCTGCGCTACTTTAACCCGATCGGCGCGCACGAGAGCGGTCTGATCGGCGAGGACCCGAAAGGTATTCCGAACAATCTGGTGCCGTATATCGCACAGGTGGCGGTCGGCAAGCTGCAGGCGCTCGGTGTGTTCGGAAACGATTATGATACGCCGGATGGTACCGGTGTGCGCGACTACATTCATGTAGTGGACCTGGCAAAGGGACATGTGAAGGCGATTGAGAAGCTGAAAAAGAAGGAAGGCGTCAGCATCTACAATCTGGGCACCGGCAAGGGCTACAGTGTGCTGGATGTGCTGCATGCATTTGAAAAGGCGTGCGGAAAAGAGCTTCCGTATGTAATCAAGCCGCGCCGCGCAGGCGATATCGCGACCTGCTATGCAGACCCGACAAAGGCGAAAAACGAGCTTGGCTGGGTAGCGGAAAAAGGAATCGAGGAAATGTGCGCAGATAGCTGGAGATGGCAGAGCAAAAATCCGAACGGTTATGCCGATTAAGCTGTGCTGTGCATACTGCAGGGTAAGGGGCAGTTATGTTTGATATCCAGGAGGAATTAAAAAAACTCCCGGCTAAGCCGGGAGTTTATATTATGCACGACGAAAAAGATGCCATCATCTACGTCGGGAAGGCAGTCAGCCTTAAAAACCGGGTGCGGCAGTATTTTCAGAGCAGCCGCAACAAGGGTGTGAAAATAGAACAGATGGTGACAAAAATCAGCCGTTTTGAGTATATTGTCACCGACTCCGAGCTGGAGGCGCTGGTGCTGGAGTGCAATCTGATAAAGGAGCACCGCCCGAAATACAACACCATGCTGAAGGATGATAAGACGTATCCGTTTATTAAGGTAACGGTGAATGAGCCGTTTCCGCGGGTGCTTTTTTCGCGTACCATGAAAAAGGACAAGTCCCGCTATTTCGGTCCCTACACCAGCGCGGGCGCCGTCAAGGATACTATCGAGCTGATTAACAAGCTCTATAAGCTGCGCACCTGCAGCCGCGTTCTGCCGCGGGATACCGGGAAGGAGCGCCCGTGCCTGAATTATCATATCAAACAGTGCCAGGCGCCCTGCCAGGGCTATGTAAGCCAGGAGGAATACGCAAAGCGGGTGGCGCAGGCGGTGGAATTTCTGAACGGAAATTATAAGCCGGTGCTGAAGATGCTGGAGGAGCGCATGAATGAGGCGGCGGAACGGCTGGATTTTGAGGCGGCGATTGAGCAGCGGGAGCTGCTCGCCAGCGTGAAGCAGGTCGCGCAGAAGCAGAAGATCACCTCCGGCGACGGGGAGGATAAGGATGTCATCGCTCTTGCTGCCGACGACCGGGACGCCGTGGTCCAGGTGTTCTTTGTGCGCTCCGGACGATTGATAGGGCGGGACCATTTCTATCTGCGCGTCGCACCGCACGATACGCCGGGCGCGATTCTGGACAGCTTCCTGAAGCAGTTTTACTCCGGCACACCCTTTATACCGCATGAGATTATGCTGCAGGAGGAAATCGAGGATAAAGAAATCATCGAGGAGTGGCTCACAAAGCGGCGCGGCGGCAGAGTATATCTGCGCGTGCCGAAAAAGGGAACCAAGGAAAAGCTGGTGGAGCTGGCGGCGCAGAACGCACGCATGGTACTGACGCAGGACAGGGAGAAAATCAAGCGGGAGGAAGGCAGAACCATCGGCGCCATGAAGGAGATTGCCTCTCTGCTGGGACTGGAGAACGTGGTGCGCGTTGAGGCGTTTGATATTTCCAATATCAGCGGCTTCGAATCGGTAGGCTCCATGATCGTCTATGAAAAGGGCAGACCGAAGACAAGCGATTACCGCAAATTCAAAATTAAGACCGTGAAGGGACCGGACGACTACGCCAGCATGGAGGAAGTGCTCGGACGGCGGTTTGCGCACGGTCTGGCGGAGCGGGAGGAGAACGCGCAGTTCGGCAGCTTCAGTCGTTTTCCGGATCTGATTATGATGGATGGCGGCAAGGGGCAGGTAAACGTGGCGCTGCGCGTGCTGGATGAGCTGCATCTGGATATCCCGGTCTGCGGCATGGTAAAAGATGACAATCACCGCACACGCGGTCTGTACTACCAGAACGAGGAAGTCCCCATCGACCGCAGCTCCGAGGGCTTCCGGCTGATCACGCGCATCCAGGACGAGGCGCACCGCTTTGCTATTGAATATCACCGCTCGCTTCGCAGCAAGCAGCAGGTGCATTCTGTGCTGGACGACATTGAGGGCATCGGTGAGACGAGACGCAAGGCGCTGCTGCGCCGTTTTAAATCGCTGGAGGCGATACGCGACGCCTCCGTGGAGGAGCTCGCCTCCACGGAAACCATGAACCGGCAGGCGGCGCAGAAGGTATACGACTTCTTCCACTGATAATTGTGACATATTTTTTTTCGGGGCAGCGGTTTTCTGCCGTTGAAGTTCCCGGCGCTGTGTGCTATACTTTTTATAGCATAATGTCTAGTGGAGCCTGCGTCAGCAGGCACGAAGGTTAAGTTAAGGAGAAAGAACATGGCAAGCAGTGTATCACTGACCAGTATGGTAGAAAAGATGAACCTGAAGAATGTGACGCCGGAGGTAGATCTGAGCCAGATTCGCATCACAGTGCCCGACATCAACCGTGCGGCGCTGCAGCTTGCGGGTTATTTTGAGCATTTTACTTCAGAGCGCGTGCAGATTGTCGGATATGTGGAGTACACCTATCTGATGGGGCTTCCCCTGGAGGAAAAGCTGCCGGTTTACGAGCGCTTTGTTTCTTACAAGAGCCCCTGCATTATTTATACGACCAGGACGAAGCCGGAGGAGGAGCTTCTGCGGCTGGCGGTCCAGTATGGTGTTCCGGTCTTTATAACGGATAAGGAGACCTCAGCGTTTTCCGCAGAGCTGCAGCGGTGGCTGAATGTGGAGCTTGCGCCGTGTATTTCCATTCACGGTGTTCTGGTGGATGTATACGGCGAGGGCGTTCTGATCATGGGCGAGAGCGGCATCGGCAAGAGCGAAGCGGCGCTGGAGCTTATCCGGCGGGGACACCGTCTGATTTCTGACGATGTCGTGGAAATCCGCAAGGTAAGCGACGTCAGCCTGGTGGGAAGCGCGCCGGATATCACGCGCCACTTTATCGAGCTGCGCGGTATCGGTATCATTAATGTAAAGACCTTGTACGGCGTGGAGGCGGTGAAAAATACGCAGACCATTGATATCGTCATCAAGCTGGAGGAATGGGACAAGGATAAGGATTACGACCGCCTTGGACTGGAGGAGGAGTACACGGAATTTCTCGGAAACCGTGTGGTATGCCATTCGCTTCCCATCCGTCCGGGCAGAAATCTTGCGATTATCGTGGAAGCGGCAGCCGTCAACCACCGTCAGAAAAAGATGGGCTACAATGCGGCGCAGGAGCTGTACAACCGCGTGCAGCAGAACTTGACGAGAAAGCGGGAATTATAACAAAAGGAAAGAGACTGGCGAAAAATTTGCCGGAAAAGTGGAGGATGGGACATGAAGAAGTATTGCTTTGGAATCGATGTGGGCGGAACCACCGTAAAGTGCGGTCTGTTTGATGTAAAGGGAACCGTGCTCGATAAATGGGAGATTAAGACGCGGACGGAAAACAACGGCTGTAATATCCTGCCGGATGTGGCGGACACCATTTCCGATAAAATCCGCGAGAAAAATCTGGACCGCGATGAGATCGCCGGTATCGGACTGGGCGTTCCGGGACCGGTAAACGAGGAGGGCGAGGTGCCGGCTGCGGTAAATCTGCACTGGGGCTATGTGCATCTGGTGGACCAGATGGAGCGCCTTACCGGACTGAATGTCAAGGCGGGAAATGACGCCAATGTCGCTGCGCTCGGCGAAATGTGGAAGGGCGGCGGCGCCGGATATCACAATGTGGTTCTGGTTACGCTCGGCACCGGCGTGGGCGGCGGAATCATCAACAACGGACAGATCGTCACCGGTACGCACGGAGCGGGCGGCGAGATTGGACATATCCACGTCACCGATTCCCTTGACGTAAATTGTAACTGCGGAAACTGCGGCTGTCTGGAGCAGGTGGCATCGGCAACCGGCATCACCTTCCTGGCGAAACGCCGTCTGGAAAAGGATGATGCGCCGTCCGTACTGCGCAGGAGAAATCTTTCTGCAAAGTCCGTGTTTGACGCCGTCAAAGAGGGCGATGCGGTGGCAGTCGAAATCGCGGAGGAGTTTGGACATTATCTCGGCACCGCGCTTGCAAACGTCGCGGGCATCACAGACCCGGATATTTTTGTAATCGGCGGCGGTGTTTCCAAAGCCGGTCCTATTCTGCTGGAATTCATCCAGAAATATTATAAGCAGTACGCTTTCATGGCATGTAAAGAAACGCCGTTTGCGCTCGCGGAGCTCGGAAACGACGCCGGCATCTATGGAGCGGCAAAGCTCGTATTATAAAAATCATAACAGTCCAGCCTGGCAAAGCTGCGACAGAAAAGGCGCTTCCCCTGCGGGAGGCGCCTTTTCTGGCAGTATGGCGGCAGGCTAATAAATGGTGATTACCCCGTCGTCGTAATAATCGTCCGCCGGAATGTCATCAAAGGAAGTACCGCCTCCGGCATCCGGCTGCGCAGCGCCGCCATTTCCGGAACCGGAGCTGCCGCCGTTATTTCCGGAGCCGCCGATTTCGATGACGCCGTCTGTATTTCCGCCGCCGTTACCGCCGGTGTTTCCGCCGGAGTTATTTCCACCGGCGGCATTGCCGTCTTTCTTTTCTGTTTCCGATTCGGATTCTTTTTCCGTAAGAATTTCTATCGCATCCTTGTGTCCCGGACATATCTGGGTGGGCGGCGCGTAGCTGGAATCGTCCGTGGTGCCGGTGCTTCCTTCCGGGCGCTGGACGAATACTTTCGTGGTGGAAGAGCAGGTCTCCGAGGCACGCAGCCCCGTTTCCGTGCAGACGGAAACCGCAACATGGACATCGCAGGTTTCGGTCGGAACCGTATCAGTGGTGAAATATTCCGTGTAAACCTGGCTGCCGCGCTGGTCCGCGGTGCACAGCCCTTCCACGGCGAGCTTACCGGATTTTTTGCAGACCGTCGCCGTCGTGATGTTCTCCGGCTGCGTAAAGGAGACGGCGGGAAGCTCTGCGTGAATGCGGCTCATAATCGCGTTCCAGAGCGTTTTTGCGTAGCCGCTGAAGCTTCTGTCATAATCGGGTAGCGCGTCGTTGTTATCGTAGCCGCCCCATACGCCGCAGGTGTAGTAGGGCGTGTAGCCCTCAAACCAGATATCCTTTGACTCGTCGGTGGTGCCGGTTTTTCCTGCCACAGGCATATCGCCGAGGGTGATGTCGCCGTAAGCGGTGCCCTCCGGATTTTTGATGACGTCCTCCAGCGCTTTGGTGATGAGAAAAGCCGTGGTATCCTTTACCACACGCGTCGGTTCGCTGGTGTTGTCCAGAATCACATTTCCCTGGCTGTCCTCGATGCGGGAGTAAAATTTCGGTTCGATGTAGCTGCCGCCGTTCGCCAGAGCAGCGTAAGCGCCTGTCAGCTCCAGATTTACCACGCCGTCCGTGATGCCTCCGAGCGCAAGCGGCTGGTAGGCGTCGGAGAGCAGATTTCCGTTCTCGTCCAGATCATTATTATAAAGCGTTGTGATGCCGAAGCGCTCCAGGTAATCCATGCCGACCTGGGGCGTGATTTCCGTCAGACACTTTACGGCGACCACATTTATCGATTTTACCAGCGCGAAATGGATGGTCTCCAGACCGCTGTAGCCGTAATCGCTGTCCCAGTTGCGCAGTTCCGTGCCGGAGGAATAGGCGTAGGGCTCGTTGTCGTAAACGGTGGCAAGCGTTTTGCCGCTGCTGTCGATTGCCGGGGCGTAGGAGGCAAGCGGCTTGAAGGTGGAACCGGGCTGCCGTCTCGTGGAGGTGGCGCGGTTCAGCGTAAGGCTGGCTTCCTTTTCGCCTCTGCCGCCGACGATTGCTTTTACGTAACCGGTCGACTGCTCGATCACCACGACGGAAGCCTGCGGCTGCGGAACGAGGGAAATGCGCTCGCCAAGCAAAGCATCGCCCTCAGCGGTCATCGCTTCCTTAAACTGAGCCGCATAGGAGCGGGCGGTGTCTTCATCGTAAAACATCATATTGAAGGAAGCGTCCTGCGCTTCAAAATAATCCTGCACATCGGAGCTGCCGTAGTTGACCGTGGTGCCGTCCGCCTTCTGGAGGCTGAGGGCGTAGTCCAGCCCGATCAGCGTCTCGACAGGATAATTCGCTTCGTTGGCAAATTCCTCGTCGCAGATCTGCTGGATAGCTTCATCCTGCACGCTGAAAATGCGCAGACCGCCGGAATAGAGCGCGTTGTACGCCTGGCTGTCCGTATAACCGGCGTCGTCGACAAGGTCCTCCAGCACCTGCGCAATCAGCGCGTCGGTGTAGTAGGAATAAATCTCTGTCGTGCCGGTCTGAAGGTCGGTCTCCTGGATGCGCGAATAAACATCGTCGGCGAGCGCCTCATCACGCTCCGCCTGAGTGATGTAGCCCTGCTCCAGCATGGCATTCAGAATCTTTTCGCGGCGGGCGGCGTTTGCCTCCGGGTAGACGATCGGATTGTAGCCGGTCGGGTTCTGCGTGATACCGGCAATGACCGTGGATTCCGAGAGCGTAAGCTCTGAGACATCCTTATTAAAATAGCGGTGGGCGGCAGCCTGCACGCCGTATGCGCCCGCGCCGAGATTGATGGTGTTCAGATAATCTTCGAGGATTTTTTTCTTTGCTTCCTCCTTCGTCATGGTCTCTTCCAGATTCTTTTCCAGCTCCAGCGCCAGATACTGCTCCTGGAATTTCCGCTTGAAGCTCTCCGCAAGGGAGGATTCGTTTACCCAGTCCGGAAATACGCTGTTTTTCAGAAGCTGCTGCGTGATGGTGCTGGCGCCCTCCGAGAAGCTGCCGCCGGTGATACCCACCACAAAGGCGCGGAGAATACCGCGGATATCGATGCCGTTGTGCTCATAAAAGCGCTCATCCTCCACGGCGACTATCGCGTTCTGCAGATGCTCCGGCACCTGGTCGAGCGAGACCGGCGTGCGGTTTGAGGTGGGCGCCGTCAGTTTCTGGACGGCTTCACCGTTGGCATTATAAATATAAGTAGCCATTTCCTCCGGGGCGGTGCTGAGCGAGGAAATATCCGGTGCGCTCTGCAGAAGCCCCTGCATTGCCCCGTAGCCAGCGCATACGCCGGCAATGACCAGCGCGAACAGAGCGATGAGAAAGATGCGCAGAAGCGTCATGCCTGCTTTCTGCTCCACCTTTTCCGCCGTCATATTCCGCTGTTTTTTTTCAATATCGTATCTGCCATATTTCATGTGCAGCAATCCTTTCTTTTGAGTGAAGGCATATTCCGGCGTCCGGCTCACCTGCCTGTCAGAAGACGGATTCCTGTGCGGATTAAAGCCGCCGCATGACGCCGGATGGCCGGACTGTTACCACAAATTCTGCCCGGTTTTGCAAACAGTTATCCATAGTATAGCAGAAATTGAAAATAAATGCTATACTAAATAAAACAGGCAACCTGACAAGGAGAAAAATATGGCATATAATATTGTTTACAGAGGCGGAGAGGGCGAGATAACGGAGAAGAAATCCCGCTTTATCGCGACGGTGCAGCCGGTGCATTCCGAGGAGGAGGCGCTGGAGTTTATCAACGGATTAAAGAAGAAATACTGGAATGCCACGCACAACTGCTCGGCGTTTGTGGTGGGAGAGCGTCAGGAGCTGCAGCGCTGCAGCGACGACGGAGAGCCGCAGGGAACGGCGGGCAGACCGATGCTGGAGGTGCTGCTGGGTGCGGACATCCACGATGCGGCGGTGGTGGTGACGCGGTATTTCGGCGGAACGCTGCTGGGCACGGGCGGACTGGTGCGCGCCTACTCGAAGGCGGTGCAGGCGGGGCTTGCAGAGAGTGAGGTCATCGAGAAGATAAAGGGAAGCAGGCTGACGATCGGCACCGACTACAACAGTATTGGAAAGCTGCAGTATCTGCTGGGGCAGCGGGGCATTCCAGTGGTGGATTCGGTTTACGCCGAGGCGGTGGAGACTACGGTGCTGGTGCGCCGGGAGCAGGCGGCAGAGCTGATAGATGCGGTTACGGAGGCGACAAACGGAAAGGCGGTCTGCCGCGAGGAGCAGAATGTGTACTTTGCCTTTGCGGGGAAGGAGCCGGTGCTTTTCTGAGGCGTATCACTTTCTTACGGACTTTGCCCACAGGACTAGCTGCGCGTCGCAGTGAATGCAAAGTCCTGACCTGAACAGTAACGTAGCGCTTCAGATACCTGTTGCAGTGAGAGGTTTCGCTTGTCATTTACTGCGGATAGAGCTATAATGTAATGAACCGGAGGACAGGCGGGCAAAAAAGCATGTCGGCGTGTTCTTCTGTGTATGCCAGGATTCGTTTGCCGGGCAACTCATGATATGAAAAACAAGGGGATTATTTATGGGAGTCAGAGAAAGGGAAAGACCGGTCGGGATTTTTGATTCCGGCGTAGGCGGTCTGACAGTCACACGCGAGGTAATGCGCAATATACCGGAGGAGCGGATTGTGTATTTCGGAGATACGGCGCGTGTGCCATATGGAAGTAAATCAAAAGAGACGATTCTGCGCTACTCCAGGCAGATTGTACGCTTCCTGCTGACGCAGGATGTAAAGGCGATCGTGGTGGCGTGTAATACGGCGAGCGCCTTTGCGCTGGAGGAAATCCGTCACGAGCTGCCGGTCCCGATTATCGGCGTGGTCAGACCGGGAGCGAAGGTGGCGTGCGCGGCGACAAAAAATAACCGCATCGGCGTTATCGGCACGAAGGGAACGATTGCCAGCGGGCTGTATACGGAGCTCATCCGGCAGATTAAACCGGACGCCGAGGTCATTGGAAAGGCGTGCCCGCTGTTTGTGCCGCTGGTGGAAGAGGGCATGATGAAGGACACAGTGACGGAGGAGGTCGCGAGACGTTATCTTGCCGGGCTGCAGGAGCAGGATATTGACACGCTGATTCTCGGCTGTACGCATTATCCGCTGCTGCGCTCCATGATTGGAAAAATCATGGGAGAGGGTGTGACGCTGGTAAATCCGGCTTACGAGACGGCGTGCAGTCTGCGCACGCTGCTGATACAGGAAGGACTGCAGAATACGGAGCCGCTGGCGGAGGGAGAAAATCCGCACCGCTTCTATGTGAGCGATGCGCCGGAGAGTCTGATTGGCTTTGCAAACTCTATTCTGCCGGTTAATATTGAGAATGTACAGAAAATTAATATTGAGGAGTATTAGATGACAGAAGATGTTTTGGTGAGTATCCGGGGAATGCAGATGCTCGAAATGAATGACCAGGACGAGGTGGAGATAGTCACAAATGGAAAATACCTCCACAAAAACGGGAAGCATTATATCAGCTACGAAGAAGTGATGGAAGGCATGGAAGGTACCACACGCAATCTGATTAAGGTGGGCGAGGACGGCATGGAGGTATCGAAGCGCGGGCTGACAAATGTCCATATGGTGTTTGAGAAGGATAAGAAGAATGTCACATATTACGAGACACCGTTCGGGAATCTGATGGTGGGGATCGCCGCGACAAACATTGCGGTGAAAAACGATGAGAAGAATATTGATGTGACCGTAAATTATGCGCTGGATGTCAATTATGAGCATCTGGCGGACTGCACCATTAACATGAGCATCCAGTCAAAGGACGGCGGAAGCTTCCGGTTAAGCTGAAGAGAACGGCGGGACGGCTATGATGAAAAGAGCATTGATTTTAGGCGGCAGCGGGGGACTGAGCGGCATGCTGGCGAAGATGGCAGAAGCCTGCTATGAGGAGGTCTGGATTCTGACACGGGGCAGGAGAAAGACAGAGGGCGCATATCACCGGCTGACAGCGGACAGAAATGATGAGGCGGCTTTTGAGCGCTGTATTCTGGATGCGGGGGTACACTGGGATGTGGTGTTTGACTGCATCTGCATGAATGAAGCGCATGCCCGGCAGGATATCGGGATCCTGGGGCAGCGGACACAGCGTCTTGTGGTGATATCCACGGATTCGGTGTACGCGTCGGAATATAAAAAGGTGCTCCAGACCGAGGAGGGCATCTTTGTGGGGGACAGACCCGCCAGGATAGAAATCCCGTCGTATGCGATGGACAAGCGCCGCATGGAAAAGGTTTTTGAAAGCTATTTTGCACAGCAGAGGACGGACGGGCAGAGGGGAATGCAAATCACGATTTTCCGTCCGGGGCATATATTTGGTCCGGGCTTTCTGTCCGGCTGCTTTCCGATGCAGAGCAGGCAGGCGGATTTGCCGGAGACAATGAAAAAGGGAAAGCTTTCCCTGGTGGGCGGAGGCTGTTATCTCATCCATCCCATTTATGTGGAGGACCTTGCCGGTGTCATGCTGGACTGTGTGGAAAAGGAGCGCACCTTCCAGGAGATTTTCTGTGTCGGAGGACCGGAAATCATAGAAAACAGGACGTACTATGAGATTCTCGCCCGGATTATGGGCGTGGAAACAGAAATTGAAGAAATACCGCTTACCGGGTTTGTGGAGAGCCATCCGGAATATTACGGGCATCTCTGCCACCGGGCTTACGATCTGACAAAGCTTGCCCGCGCCGGGGTCACGCTTCCGTCCACGACGGTGGAGGAAGGACTGCGGGCGCAGTACCGGTACTGGCGGCAGAGGGAAATGATATGACGGGTGTTGGAATTATCGGAATGGGTTCCATTTCAGAGAGCCACATCCGGGCTTACCGGCAGTTTGACGGGTGCTGCCGCATTGCGGCGCTGTATGACCGGAAGCTGGAGAAGGCGCTGGAGAAAAAGAAGGCTTTTCATCTGGAGGCGGAGATATACGCGGACTACCGGGAGCTATTGAAAAATCCGGAGGTACAGCTGGTGAGCATCTGCCTGCCGCCATATCTGCACGCCGGCGTGGCGGTGGAATGTATGCGGGCGGGAAAGCATGTGCTGCTGGAGAAGCCGATGGCGCCGTCTCTGGAGGAATGCGACCGGATGCTTACAGAGCAGAAAAGAGCGGGCTGCTATCTTGGCGTTATCTCGCAGAACCGCTACCGGAAGGAGAATCTGTTTCTGAAAAGAATGGTGGAGAGCGGGGTGGCTGGCCCTGTTTTATCCGGGGAGGTGAGATCCTGCTGGTACCGAGGAAATGCCTATTATGCGCCTGCCTGGAGAGGAAACTGGGAAACGGAGGGCGGAGGCTGCCTCTTAAACCATGCGATCCATCAGATTGATCTGCTGGACTGGATACTCGGAAAGCCCTGCGAGGTGTACGCGGTCATGAAAAATCTGGCACATCCCGGCTCGGAGGTGGAGGACATGGCGGCGGCGATTTTAAGATATCCCTCCGGGGCGGTGATTACGCTGGAAGTGTCGCTGGTATCCCACGGGGAGAAGCAGTCCATCGTGCTGCAGGGAACGGAGGCGGCTTTATCCGCGCCGTTTTCCGTGGAATGCAGCAGGGAGAATGAAACGGGATTTCCGGAGGAGAACAGGGAACTGAAAGACCGTCTGATACGGGAATACCAGAGCATGGAGGAGCCGCCCTTTTCCGGCTTTGCAGGGCAGATAGACGCGGTACTGAGTGCGCTGGAGAGCGGGAAGACCTGCGGCGTCACCAAAGCGGATGGAAGAGACGCCGCCGGGGTGGCGACGGCACAGAAGATATGGGAGCGCTGCGGTGTCACCAAAGCGGATGGAAGAGACGCCGCCGGGGTGGCGACGGTGCAGAAGATATGGGAGCGCTGCGGCGTCACCGGAGAGGATGGAAGAGATGCCATCGAGGTTGTGACGGCGCTGTACGAATCGGCGGTGACGGGGACGGCGGTAAAATTACCGTCAGGAATACAGTCCGGTTTTTACAGCCGGGACGGACGGCTGATGAGATTAAAAGAGAAAACACTGTAAAAAAGTGCCGGCAGGTTCATCCTGCCGGCATTATAGCTTCAGGGGGCTGCCCCGAAACCACAGTTATTCTTTTATACACATTTTTCAGGCATTTTCTTCTTTTTTCGGCATTTCTATGCGGATGTGCACATCCTCAAGCTGCTTCGGCTCTACCGTTGCCGGAGCGCCCATCATAACATCCTGGGCATTTTTGTTCATCGGGAACGGAATAATCTCGCGGATGCTTTCCTCGCCCGCAATCAGCATGACCATACGGTCCACGCCCGGTGCGATTCCGGCATGGGGCGGAGCACCGTAGCAGAAAGCGTTGTACATGGCCGGGAATTTTGCCTTTACGTCATCCTCGCCAAGTCCCACAAGATTGAACGCCTTTACCATGATTTCCGGGTCGTGGTTACGCACAGCGCCGGAGGAGAGCTCCACGCCGTTGCAGACGAGGTCGTACTGGTAAGCAAGAATCTCCAGCGGCTCCTGCTCTTCCAGCGCTTTCATACCGCCCTGCGGCATGGAGAACGGGTTGTGGCAGAATTCCAGTTCGCCGGATTCCTCGCCGATCTCGTACATCGGGAAATCCACGATCCAGCAGAATTCGTAGCGGTCGGTCTTCATGTGGGCGGGGCAGGCTGCGCCGAGCATTTTGCGCAGAACGCCGGCGGTTTTCTGTGCTGCACTCTTTTTGCCGGCGGACAGTCCGATGAAATCGCCCGGTTTTAAGCCGAGAGCCTCTGTCACCTGTGCTTTGCGCTCCTGCAGGAATTTGGAGATACCGCCGGCAAAATCGCCGTTAGCATCCACTTTAAACCAGTAAGCTTTATTTCCGCTCTGTACCTCGACGTCAGCGCACAGCTTGTCGATGACCTTGCGCGTACCCTCAAAGCCGGAGACAACGACAGCCTTTACGGTCTGACCGGCGAATGGTCCGAAGCCGCAGTCCGCCATGCAGGCGGTCGCATCCTGCACCAGCAGATCAATCCGCAGATCCGGCTTGTCCGTGCCGTACTGCTCCATCGCCTCCAGGTAGGAGATACGCTTAAAGGGAGCGGCGGACGCGGTATGGTAAACGCCGTATTTTGCAAAGATGGGCGGCAGCACATCCTCCAGGATTGCAAACACATCCTCCTGGTCGGCGAACGCCATTTCCATATCAAGCTGATAAAACTCACCCGGAGAGCGGTCCGCACGCGCGTCCTCATCGCGGAAGCACGGCGCGATCTGGAAATAACGGTCGAAGCCGGACGCCATCAGAAGCTGTTTAAACTGCTGCGGAGCCTGCGGCAGCGCGTAAAATTTGCCGGGATGATTTCTGGACGGTACCAGATAATCCCGCGCGCCCTCCGGAGAAGAGCAGGTGAGAATCGGGGTGGTAATCTCCAGAAAATCGTGTGCTATCATACTCGCGCGCAAATCAGCGACGATTTTGCTTCTCAGTGTAATTTTATCCTTCACCGCCGGATTGCGCAGATCCAGATAGCGGTATTTCAGACGGGTATTTTCGTCCGCCTCTTTGGAGCGGGCAATCTGGAACGGCAGCTCATTGTAGCGGCATTTGCCGAGCAGCTCGATTTTTTCCGGAACCACTTCAATCTCACCGGTCGGGAGCGCCGCGTTTTTGCTGGAGCGCTCGCGCACCGTGCCGCAGACGGAAATCGTGGATTCGTAGTTGATTCCGTCCACGATATTCATCATTTCTTCCGTTTCAATAACGACCTGTGTAACGCCGTAATAGTCTCTCAAAATTAAAAATCCCAGATTTTTGCTTACTTTTCTGAGATTGTCAAACCAGCCGACAATTTTCACCTGTGCGCCGACATCGCCGAGGCGGAGTGCGCCGCAGGTATGTGTTCTTCCCTGCATATCTTTAACCATCCTTTTCCTGCATGTTTTCCACGCTAAATTTCGCTGTTCATTATACTATCTGGCGGGAAGGAAGTCAATGTTTGGGCAGAAATTTATTCTCGCGGACAACGAGCCAGGCGGACACGGTCCAGGCTGTCCTCCCTTGCCGCATGCGGCAATTCCCATTGTACCTGTATGTCCATTTGGTTAAAGCTTTTCGGGGATTATGTACGAATTGATAAAAAATACTTGCGTTTATCGAACATAAGTTCTATAATAGAAGCAGAACTTATGTTCTTTTTGATGCCATGTATACGACAAAAATGTCCAGTGGATATTTTTTGAGATTTATAGAAAGCATTTGGAAAAAGGAGACGCATCATGGAAATTGTATCGGATATATCGCTGAAAGAAAAACTGCATATTCTGGCGGACGCGGCAAAGTATGATGTCGCCTGCACCTCCAGCGGGGTGGACCGGAAGGGAAAGGAGGGCTTTCTGGGAAATTCTGTCTCCTGTGGCATCTGCCACAGCTTTGCATCGGATGGACGCTGTATTTCGCTTTTAAAGATTCTGCTGACGAATCACTGCGTGTATGATTGCAAATACTGCATCAACCGTGTATCGAACGATGTTGTGCGCACCGCATTCACACCGCAGGAAGTCTGCCAGCTGACGACGGAATTTTATAAACGGAATTATATAGAAGGATTGTTCTTAAGCTCTGGAATCTGGAAAAATCCGACGTACACGATGGAGCAGATCTGCCAGACGCTCTATCTGCTGCGCACGGAATATAAGTTCAACGGGTATATTCATGTGAAAGCGATTCCGGGAGCGCCGGAGGAGCTGCTGGCGGCGGCAGGCTATCTGGCGGACCGCATGAGCGTCAATCTGGAGCTGCCGACGGGCGAGGGGCTGAAAAAGCTGGCGCCCAACAAAAGCCACCGGGCGATACTAAAACCGATGCGCATGATGACGGATACCATTGCCGGGCACCGGCTTGCGATTGGAAAGAGCGCGCAGATGGAGCGCAGCGGAGGCAACCGCTACCTGTCGAACAGTATTTTCCGGACGGCGCAGCTTGAGCAGCAGGCGTCCGACGCGGAGAGAGGAAACTCCGGCGGGGCGTCATCTGCCACGGGTGCGGGAATGTCCGACGGGGCGGCATCTGCTACGGGTGCGGGAACGTCCGGCGGGTCGGCGACTGTTATGGGTGCGGGAACGTCCGTACAGAGGGATGACGCGCGGCAGATCGTCATGCCGGAGAAGCCTGGCGCCTCCGGAGATTTTGCTCTGCCGGGCAGGCTGCGCAAAATGGACTGGAAGCGTCCCTTTGCGCCGGCAGGTCAGAGCACGCAGATGATTATCGGCGCGACGCCGGAGACAGATTACCATCTGCTGAAAACGACGCAGCATCTGTACCAGACCTACGATCTGAAGCGTGTGTTTTTTTCCGCCTATGTTCCGCTCAATGAGGACAGCGCGCTGCCGGCGCCAGGCACGCCTGCGCCGCTGCTGCGGGAGCACCGTCTGTACCAGGCGGACTGGCTGCTGCGCTTTTACGGGTTCCAGGCGGATGAGCTTCTCACGATAGAACGCCCCAATTTTAATGAGCAGCTCGACCCGAAATGCGACTGGGCGCTCCGCCATCTGGAATTGTTTCCGGTGGAGATCAACCGCGCTCCTTACGATATGATTCTGCGTGTTCCGGGCGTGGGGCCAAAATCTGCAATGCGGATCGTGCAGGCGCGCAGACACGGGGCACTCGATTTCCAGCATCTGAAGCGTATCGGGGTGGTGCTGAAGAGAGCGCATTATTTCATCACCTGCTCCGGAAAAATGATGTACAGAACGCCGATAGAGGAGCAGTACATCACGCGCCAGCTCGTGGGCGCAAATCAGAAAGAAAACTGGCAGATTATGCATCAGAATGAGCAGAGCTTCCGGCAGATGTCACTGTTCGATGATTTTCAGATGCAGGTATAAATTACATGCACAGACGGCGGGAGCGTCTGCGGGAAAGGGAGGAAGAGAAACATGACCGTTTATACATGCGGGGAATCATTTGAGGAAATGATGACCTGTATTTATGAGGCGTGGGCGGGCAGAAGAGGGCACGCCAATATAAAACTGCAACTGGAGCCGGTCGACCAGCCGGAGCTGTTCTGCGAATATCTGTCTGTGTGCGCGGATGCGGAGAAAGCAGAGAAGGTGGTCCGCGCCATCCGGCAGAAAATTTCCGCGGAGGCATACCGGCAGGTGTTTTATGCGGCAATGTCTGTCTTTCCGGACAGGCTGGAGGCGATTTACCGTTTTCTGATTCTGGGTTTTGCCTGCGGAGCGAAGGTAACGCATATGCTTTCGGAGCCGTCTGTGATGCGCGTGCTGGAGCTGAGCCGCAAATGCAGTAATGAAATGCATTACTTCCGGGAGTTTACCAGATTTACGGCAATAGATACAGCTCCCGGAGGGCAGGTCTTTGGCACGGGGGAGGAATTTTCATCTGAAAAAGTGTATGTCGCCCATATTGAACCAAAGTGCAATATTACAGCGCTGACCGCCGGACATTTTGCGGACCGGATGCCGTCGGAGCACTGGATGATTATTGACGATAACCGCCGGATCGCGGCAGTGCATCCGAAGAACCAGCCGTTTTATATGACGGCGCTCTCCGGTGCGGAAATGCAGCGACTGGCAGAGACGGAGCAGCGGGGAGACTGCTTCACAGAACTCTGGCAGGAGTTTTTCCGGACCATCGGGATTCGGGAGAGAAGGAATGAAAAATGTCAGAAAAATCTGATGCCGCTCTGGTACCGTAAGCATATGACGGAATGCAGACAGTAAATATATTTTTACTTGCTTTTCCCGCAATGCCCTGTTATATTTGACTGGGAAAGATATATCAGAAAAGCGGTATTTTCAGCGGATATGGGCGCGGAAGAGACCGCGGACGTGGCATTTTGGAAAGGGGGAGTACCGTATGCCGGTATGTGATTATGAAGTGGTGATGATTGACGGTGATTATGCGCATCTTCGCAGACTGGAGGACGACGGGGAAACGAAGCTGGTAGCGCGTGCGCTGCTTCCGCCGGAAATCCGGGAGGGAAGCATTCTGCATTATGAGATGCTGCAGTACAGTATCATCGGATGAGCGGACTGCGGGAGTCTGCCAGAGTTTCCGGCAGAGGGCTTTCGTGCGGTTGGCGCCTGAATGAAGCGGGGGATAAAAATGACAGAGAAGGAAATGAAGGAACTTGCCCTGGCGGAAGGATTTACAGAGGCAGAGATTATAGAGACAGAGGAGCTGACGTTTATACATAGCCTGCGCGCATGCTGCGAGGCGAATGAATGCGGAAATTACGGAAGAAATTATGCCTGTCCACCCGACTGCGGAAGTCCGGAGGCGATGGAAGCACGGGTAAGACAATACCGGAAGGCGCTGGTTCTGCAGACTGTCCAGCAGGTAGACGATATTATGGACAGCGCGCAGACAAAAGAGGCAAAGAAGTTTCATAATATGATATCCTGGGAGCTGATAGGAAGGCTGCGGGAGGAGGGGCTGGAGGGACTGCCGGTTATGGCGGGACCGTGTTCTGCATGTGCCGTCTGCGCAAAAACGGAAGGAAAGCCATGCCGTTTCCCGGAAAAGATTGCCTCCTGTCTTTCCGCCTACTGTATTCATGCGGCGGACATGGCGGAAAAATGCGGGATGGACTACTGGTGCGGAAGAAGCAGAGTGGCGTTTTTCAGTATATATCTGTTTAATTAGATAAAGGAGAATGTTGATGAGTTTAGAAGAATATGGGAAAGCATTAAAGCTTGGCAAGAAAGAGGTTGCCGCGAGGTCGGCAAGGGGACTGTATCCTTATCTGGAGGTGCTCGACGATATTCCGGAGGCGGCGAATTCCATCATGGAATATCCGCTGGGACTGGTGCAGATTCCGACGGACCAGATCGTCGGTACGAAAACAGAGGGCAGAAGCAAGGCATTTGCCGCAAATTTTATGCCGGTTCTGTCAGAGTATTCCGAGTTTGCGCGCAAGTGGGCGAATCTCTGCGAATCGCATCTGACGGAGGGAATCCGCGACCCGATTAAAGCCTACGAATTCATGAATAAGTTTTACGTTCTGGAAGGAAATAAGCGCGTCAGTGTGCTGAAATATTTTGACGCGGTATCGATTCCGGGTACGGTTACGCGCATTGTTCCGCCGCGCACCGAGGAGAAAGAAAATAAAATTTATTATGAATTTATGGATTTTTACAATCTTTCCAGCGTGAATTACATCTATTTTTCCGAGGAAGGACGCTTTGCGAAGCTGCAGAGGCTGCTGGGCAAGCAGCCCGATGAGATGTGGACGGACGAGGACCGCCAGACCTTCAGCTCGCTGTATTCCAGCTTCAGCTCCGGTTACCGGGCAATGGGTGGGGATAAGCTGGGGATTACGGTCGGCGACGCTTTCCTGGACTTCATAGAGATTCAGGGCTACGACGAGCTGGATAAGATGACCACCTCGGAATTTAAGGAGACGCTGGCAAAGAGCTGGAAGGTGTTTGACACCCTGGCGGACAGCGATGCGGTGGAAATCCAGATGACCCCGAAGGAAAACAAAAAGCCGCTTCTGCAGCGTCTGATTCCGCTCAGCTCGCCGGAGCTGAAGATAGCCTTTGTGCATGAGACGGACCCGCAGAAATCGGGCTGGACATATGCGCACGACCTTGGCAGAATGCACCTGGAGCAGGTTTTTCCGGACCAGGTGAAAATCAGGGAATATCATATGGAGGAGCAGAGTGAGAAGGCGGCGGAGGCGATGATCAACCGCGCGGTGCAGGATGGCAGCACGCTGATTTTCACGACTTCGCCGGTGCTTGCACACGCCAGCATCAAGGCGGCGATGGAGTATCCGGATGTAAAAATTCTGAACTGTTCGCTGCTTGCCAGTCACGGTTACATCCGTACCTACAGCGCAAGAATGTATGAGGCGAAATTCCTTATCGGCGCGATTGCCGGGGCAATGGCGGAAAACAACCGCATCGGCTATATGGCGGACTATCCGATTTACGGTACGGTTGCCAATGTCAACGCTTTTGCGCTGGGGGCGAAAATGGTAAATCCGCGGGCAAAGATCTATGTGGAGTGGACGGCAAAGAAAAACGTGGATATTTACGAGCATTTCCGGGAGCAGGGCGTTTCCTATGTGTCGGGAAGAGATATCATTATTCCGGGCAAGAGCCAGGGCTCGCGTCATTTCGGGCTGTTTAAGCTGGATGAGGTGTCGCCGCACAATCTTGCCATGCCAATCTGGCACTGGGGCAAATTTTATGAGAAGATGATTCGTCAGATTCTGAGCGGTACCTGGAAAAATGAGGAGAACTCCAGAGTAAAAACGGTGAATTACTGGTGGGGTATGTCCTCCGGCATGGTCGATGTTATCTGTTCACAGAATCTGCCGCTGGGAACCTCCAGACTGGTGGAGCTTCTGAAGAACACGATCAGCTCCGGAGAATTCAATCCGTTTTCCGGCGTTCTGTATTCGCAGGACGGTCCGATACAGGAGGACGGCGACGACGTTCTGACGCCGGAGAAAATCATCACGATGGACTGGCTTGCGGAAAATGTGATTGGAGAAATACCGAAAATTGCCGATTTGCAGGAGAAGGCAAGGGCGGTTGTGCTGCAGCAGGGCGTCGAGTCAACAGAAGAATAACGGAAAACCGGATATAGGAGGTCCGGTATGGAAGGAATACTGGACATATGAAAATACTTGCGATTGCAGATGAAGAATCCAAATATCTGTGGGATTATTATGAAAGGAATAAGCTGGAAGGAGTGGACCTGATACTTTCGGCAGGAGATCTGAAGCCGGAATATCTGTCCTTCTTGACAACCATGTATGCGATTCCGGTGCTCTATGTGCCGGGAAATCATGACGATAAGTATGAGCAGCATCCGCCGGAGGGTTGTATCTGCGTGGACGACGATATCTATGTCCACGATGGCATCCGTATCCTGGGGCTGGGCGGTTCCATGCGTTACCGCACGGGCGGAAACCAGTATACGGACCAGCAGATGCACCGGCGTGTCCGCAGACTCTGGTGGAAGCTGAAGAAAAATAAAGGCTTTGACATTCTGCTGACGCATTCGCCCGCCTACCAGCTGAACGATGGCAGGGACCTGCCGCACCAGGGCTTTCAGGATTTTGTCTATCTGATGGAAAAATACAATCCGCGTTTTTTCATCCACGGTCATGTGCATGTGACATACGGGCGTCAGCACAAACGCTATGACAAATACCAGAACACCCATATCATCAATGCATATGAAAGATGCATCTTCGATTATGATGATGAAAATCTGAAGGACCATATCCGTTAGGTACTGTCGCGGCAGAAGGAAGTCCTGCGGGGATGCAGGCTGCAGCGCGGAAAAAAGAACTCGCAGATATGCGGACCGCAGCGCGGAAAAAAGAACTCGCAGATATGCGGATTGCCGCGGAAGGACAGAGCAGCGCGGATGTGCAGAACGTCCGGCGGGCGCAGGCACACCCGGCATCCATGAGCCCTGCCGAGGCAGGGCGCGCCGGACTACACTCCGAAGAATTTCTGTATCCGCGGCAGCGCTTTTTTGGCGTCGTGCCTGCCGAGCATATACATCAGACGGATTTTTTCGCGGTCCTTTTCCATGCGGTGAACGTGCAGGTCACGGCTGGGACGGATAACGAGAATTTCTCCGGCGGCTTCCTCCTTTTTGATTCTGGCAAGTGTTTCGTTATACTGCTGCGGACGGTCGAGCAGTGCTTTGCGGAAGTTCGGATATTTCCGGTAAGCGTCTACTTTGTCGAGGCGGGAGCCGTGCTTCTGATAGCCGTCTACCTGTGTCAGTACCACCAGGTTGCGGTTGAAGCCCAGCGACTGGAAGGCTTCCAGCGGAATGCTGTCGGCAACGCCTCCATCCAGATACGGGGTGCCGTTCAGATAAACCGGTCTGGAAACATACGGCATAGATGCGGAAGCGCGCATACAGTCAATCTGACGATGGAGGTCTGTACAGCGGATATATTCCGCTTTTCCGGTTTTCATGTTCGTGCAGGTTACATAAAATTCGATACCGGAGGTAATAAATTTCTGGTAGTCGAACGGGTCCAGCCGCTCCGGAATTTCCTGGTAGCAGAAACGGGTATTGACAATGTTTCCGGTGAGAAGCAGTGAACGGAAGCTCATAAACCGCCAGCTTTTGCAGTATTTCATGTAATAACGGATGCTGCGCCTGGGCTGATGGGATACATACGAGCATCCGTGGATAGCTCCGGCGGATACGCCGATTACGCCGTCCGTATAAATATCATTTTCCATCAGAATATCCAGTACGCCTGCGGTATAAATGCCGCGCATGGCGCCTCCCTCTAATACAAGTCCTGTTTTCATAAAATGCCTCCCTGTCTGTAAATATGAATATAATGTCTGGAAGATATGCTGTTATTATACACCATCTGCTTCGGATTTTAAATATTATTTTGCTGTCACTGCCAGGTGAGGATTTTGTTGAAACAGCATATTATGCATGCTACTATGAAATCATAGAAGTAAGGTATGCGGATCAAAGAGAGTATTTGTGGCAAAGAGGGGAAAGAAAAATATGAAAGAAGAGATATATTTTTATCAGGCGCCTTTCGGGCGGCTTACGCTGGCGTCTGACGGGGAGGCTCTTACCGGCTTGTGGATAGACGGGCAAAAATACGACCGGGCGACGCTGACACAGCCATATGAAACGTCGCGGGAGCAGCTATGCGCGCCGGAAATACAGCCATATGAAACGCCGCGGGAGCAGCTATGCGCGCCGGAAATTCAGCCATATGGCGCGCCGTTGGAGCAGATGCGTGCCGTATCGCCGGAACAGTTATGGGGCGCGCCTCCCGTCATTGCAGATACCATGCGCTGGCTGGACATTTATTTTTCGGGAAAACAGCCGGATTTTCTTCCGCCGCTCAGACCGAAGGGCAGTGCATTCCGGCAGGAGGTGTGGAAGATTTTACTGAAAATCCCTTACGGAGAGACGACCACCTATAAGAAGATTGCCGGGGAAATCGCGGCGGCGCATGGGAGAAGCAGCATGTCGGCGCAGGCGGTCGGCGGTGCGGTAGGGCACAATCCAATCAGTATCCTGATTCCGTGCCATCGCGTGCTCGGAACAGACGGGAGTCTTACAGGATACGCCGGCGGTCTGACAGTAAAGGGATATCTGCTCCGGTTGGAAGGATACCTGCCGGGAGAGATAAAACCCTGACGGGGATGCTGACAGATGGAAGCATCTCTGCATAGAGGGGGAGTACCAGGAAAAGAAGGAGAAGCTGAGCCTGATGCTGGAAGCGACGACCACAGGGGACGGCAGGCAGAGCGGCGAAACACAGTAAGTGGAAGGCTGCAGAAATTTTTTCTGGAAAAATTCGCAGATGTGATAGAAATGACGTTTTTTTTGCGAATATATAGTGAAAGCATTTAAGGCGCTGCCGGCAGTCGATGCTGGCGGCGCGATTTTATAACATGCTTTACAGCTTGTGGAAGATGGCGCCATACTGCTGCGAAAGGAGCGAATATGAAAATTACAGAACAGAATTTTGTCACGTAGATGATACACGGCAATGAAAAAGCGCTGGAATATGTCATGCTGCATTATGGAGGACTGGTGAAATCCGTGGTGCACCGGTATCTTTCTATGCTGCCGCAATATGAGGAGGAATGCATCAGCGATGTGTTTCTGGCGGTATGGAATCATGCCGCGTCCTATATGCCGCAGAAGAATCCCTTTGCAAACTGGATTGCCGGGGTCGCCCGCATCAAAGCGCTGGATTACAAGCGCCGATATGCCGCGCGGCTTCTGGAAATGAGCTGGGAGGAAGCGGAGCGCTGCAGCGGAAAGGATATGATGGCGGAAATCTCTCAGATAGAAGAGGAATTTTCCGAAGAAACCAGACAGATGCTGGAGTGCTTAAACCCGCAGGACCGGGAATTATTTCTGAAAATTTACGTCGAGGAAGAAAATGTGGAAACGGTCAGCGCGCAGAGCGGACTGAGCAGACCGGTCATATACAACCGCCTCTCCCGCGGAAAAAAGAAAATCCGGCGGCTGTTTTCCCGGACATGACGGATGTACGGAAAGCTTTAAGGAAGGTGCCGGAGGGGCATGTGACGAAGCAGAATGCAGAGCGGAAATGAAAGGAGCAGATTATATGAAACAGGAAGTTTATACGCTGTTAAATGAAATGGAACATAGTGCAGACAGCTACGGAGAATTCCGGGCGGATGCAGACGATGTAAGAAACTGGAAAAAAACGATTCCGGTCAGAAGCAGCAGAAGAAAGAGCTGGAAACGATATGCGGCGGCTGCAGCGTGCATCTGTGTACTGGGGACAGCAATCAGCCCTGTGGGGCAGAAGGCTTATGCCGGAGTGAGCGCCGCCATGTACAGTCTCTCAAAGGTGCTGGGAATCCGGGAGGATTTGAGCCCGTATCTGTCGGTGGTTGGAGAAACGGTGGAAAAGGATGGAATTTCCGCCACCTTAAATGAGGTGATTCTGGACGATGAGACATTGCTGGTTTCCTACGCGATTCATTCAGAGGAGGCACTGGATTCGCTGGAGGTGGAAGGCGGCATGCATCCGGGGGTGAGCGTAAGCATTGACGGCGCGCAGGTCTCCTTTGCGTTCGGAGGCGGTATGGAAGAAGCGGATGAGCACACGATGGCGGTATACGGCGAGCTGGAGGTTCCCGGAATAAGCACGGAAAAGCAGATGGATATGGAAATGGAATTTTATTTCGGGGAAGAAGTGCTGGGGACGATTGGTTTTACCGTGTCGGGAGCGGAGCTGCTGGCGGATACAAAAACAGTTGAGCTGGATAAGACCTTCCGCCTTCCGGACGGAACAGGCGTGACACTGGAAAAATATACGACAAGCGATGTAAATCAGAAGGTGTACTTCACAACTTCCACGGGTGAGTGCGGGTATGATTTGAAGCTGGAGGGAACGGACGACCTGGGTAATGCAGTGGAAATCAATATGAGATCCTTCCTGGAAGGAAAGGGGCGCATGGAAGTAAATACCATTGATAACGGCTACATCCGGAAAGATGCAAAGGCGCTGACACTGACGCTGTATGCAGTCGCGTTTCCGGAGGAAAGCGGACAGATGAGCAACGATTACCAGCAGGTAGGCGAGCCGTTTACGATTGCGCTTGAGTAAGCAGTCTGTTAATAAAAATCCGGCAAATCTAAAATGTGAATTTAGATTTGCCGGATTTATGCCGGTTGCCAGGATATCAAGTATCACGACTGGCGGGAATTTTTTACAGAAAATGCTTGACTGTAAACCCTGTTTATAGCTTATATTCAAGGTAACATCCAGGTATCAGGGAAGAGGGGGACAGCATGACAATAAAAGAGGTTGAGGAGCAGACCGGGTTATCACGCTCCAATGTGCGTTTTTATGAAAAAGAAAAACTGATTGCTCCGGCAAGAAACGAAAGCAATGGTTACAGGGATTATTCTGAGAGCGATATAGAGAATATAAAAAAGATTGCATATCTTAGAACTCTGGGGATTTCTATTGAGGATATCCGGAACCTTATAGCGGAAGAGGCAACCCTGCACGAGGTACTTCAGAAGCAAAATGATATATTAGGAAGTCAGATTGCGGATTTGAACACGGCAAAAATATTGTGTGAAAAGATGCTTGACGATGAAAGTATATCATATAAAGACCTGAAGGTAGAACAATATGTGACCGAACCAGAGGAATACTGGAATGATAATAAGCCGGTGTTCAAAATGGATTCCGTCAGCTTCCTATATATATGGGGAAGCTTTTTTACATGGGCAGTTATTACGGTAATATGTTTACTGACAGCTTTGTTGTCTTACGCAAAGCTTCCACTGGAAATTCCGGTGCAGTGGAGTGATGGGGCGGCGTCCGCACTGGTGGACAGAAGATTTATTTTTGCTTATCCGGCAGCGTGCATTGTAATCCGCTATTTCATCAGACCGCTTATTTATGGAAAATTGCAGATGAAAGCCTTTCATAGCAAAGTTATGACAGAGTACCTGACAAACTATATCTGCTTCGCTGCGTTATCGGTGGAAATCTTCACCGTACTGTTTGTTTATGGCAGGGTAAAAAATGTTGTGATAGTCCTGGCTGTCGATACAGCAGTGCTGATTGGCGTATTGCTGAGAGGGTTTACAAAAAACAAGCCGCTTCTTTAGCGCTCCCGGCGTCCGGGAAGCCCCCCTTCAGCGATTCCAGCATCCAGAAGCCCCCCTTCAGCACTCACGGCGGCCAGAAGCCGCTTCTTTAGCGCTCCCAGCGTCCGGAAGCGCCGCAGGGCAGCACCAGACCATTAGAGGATACCGGCAGACCGACCTCCTGCGCGTCCACATGCCCGCCAAGCGATTTCAATTCCGTCGCTATCATATAGGAAAGAACTGCGGGGGCAAGTCCGGTGGTGTACGAATTAATAAGGAAGAAAAGCGGTTCATCGCTGAGCAGCTTTGCACAGAGCTGCACCAGCGGATAAATGGCGTCCTCTATCTTCCAGATTTCTCCTTTGGGACCGCGTCCGTAGGAGGGCGGGTCCATGATAATGGCATCGTAATGATTGCCGCGGCGGATCTCACGTTCCACAAACTTTACGCAGTCGTCGACGATCCAGCGGACAGGAGCGCTCTCAAGAGCGGAAGCGCGCGCGTTCTCCTTCGCCCAGCCGACCATGCCCTTTGAGGCGTCGACATGGGTGACAGAAGCTCCGGCGGCTGCGGCGGCCAGCGTGGCGCCGCCTGTATAAGCGAAGAGGTTCAGCACCTTCACAGGTCTGCCTGCCGTTTTTATTTTCTCTGAAAACCAGTCCCAGTTTGCCGCCTGTTCCGGGAAAAGACCGGTGTGCTTAAAGCTGAACGGTTTCAACTGGAACGTCAGCGATTTATAATGAATGCTCCACTGTTCGGGCAAATCAAAAAATTCCCATTCGCCGCCGCCTCTTTTGCTGCGGTGGTAATGCGCGTTCGGATGCTTCCAGCCGCGCTCCTTCCGGGGCGTATTCCAGATGACCTGCGGGTCCGGGCGCACCAGAATATAATCTCCCCAGCGCTCCAGCTTTTCTCCCGCTGACGTATCAATCACTTCATAATCCTTCCAGCCATCGGCAATCCACATAATCTATTCCTCCGTAATTTCTGTCTTTTTCACGCTCATAGGATTTACTCCGTTCACAGTAACCAGGATGCTTCTCCGTTACGGGTGTGGGCTACAGACCTTTTGACCCTGGCATCATTATATGGTATAATACAAAAATATGCAAGTTTTATGGCAGAACATTCTTAATGCCTCCGGACTGGGAAAAACGGAGCAAAAAGAATAAAAAACAGGATTGTACGAAAAAAAATACAATATTTTTAAAAAACTCCTTGCATATGGTTAAAATTTCATATATAATGCAGATGTTGTGACCTTGATAGCGTTGAAGCGTGAGGTTGCTGCGGGAAAAGGAAAAACCGCAGGTTTTCCGTGGAGCGAATGTCAAGTTCTGAGAAACTGGCGACAAGTCACTGTACAAGAACAACTGTCCGGCAAAGACCGGAAACAACGTGTGGATTATTCAGGATACACACGGGAGCGTGTACAGTCACCGCTTGTCGTACTGATGTTAAGTGCGAAAAGGAGGCGACTTTTTTTATGGCAAGTCAAGTAATGAGAATCACACTGAAAGCGTATGACCATCAGCTGATTGATGCATCCGCAAAGAAAATCATCGAAACTGTAAAAAAGAACGGATCACAGGTGAGCGGACCGGTGCCCCTTCCGACAAAGAAGGAAGTAGTTACCATTCTCCGTGCTGTACACAAGTACAAAGATTCCAGAGAACAGTTCGAGCAGAGAACTCATAAAAGACTGATTGATATCATCACACCGACCCAGAAGACGGTGGATGCGCTGTCCAGACTGGAAATGCCGGCTGGCGTATATATCGATATCAAGATGAAGACCAAATAAGGTTTTCGCCAAAGTAAATTATCCTATGGGTTAATATAGAAGCAACGCGGCAATATGCCAAAGTTCCACTTATATTGACTGTTTTACTAGGATGATTGCACCACACAGTGTAATCCGCTGTAGAAAAACAGGAGGGAAAGAAATGAAGAAAGCAATTTTAGCAACAAAAGTCGGAATGACTCAAATCTTCAACGACGACGGAGTGCTCACTCCGGTAACGGTTCTTCAGGCTGGTCCGTGCGTGGTTACGCAGATAAAGACCGTGGAGAATGACGGTTACAGCGCAGTGCAGGTCGGCTATGTTGACAAGAGAGAAAAGCTTGTGAATAAGCCGCTGAAAGGGCATTTCGACAAAGCGGGTGTTTCTTACAAGAGATATCTGAGAGAATTTAAGCTTGACAATGCAGAAGAGTACCAGGTAGCACAGGAAATCAAAGCGGACATTTTTGCAGCGGGCGACAAGATCGACGCTACAGCAATCTCCAAAGGAAAAGGCTTCCAGGGTGCTATCAAGAGACACGGTCTCCACAGAGGACCGATGGCTCATGGTTCCAAATATCACCGTCATGCGGGTTCCAACGGCGCCTGCTCCGATCCGAGCAAGGTATTCAGAGGCAAAAAGATGGCGGGTCACATGGGACATAAGCGCGTAACCATCCAGAATCTTGAAGTGGTAAGAGTAGATGCGGAAAACAATCTGCTTCTTGTAAAGGGCGCTGTACCGGGACCGAAGAAATCTTTGGTATCAATTAAGGAGACAGTAAAAGCCGGTAAATAAGCTTTTATAGGAAAGGAGGAACACACAGATGGCAAACGTATCTGTTTACAATATGGAAGGCAAAGAAGTTGGCACGATGGAGCTCAGTGATGCCGTGTTCGGTGTGGAAATCAACGAACATCTGGTACACATGGCAGTGCTCAGCCAGCTTGCAAATAATCGTCAGGGAACACAGAAAGCGAAAACCCGTTCCGAAGTTTCCGGCGGCGGCAGAAAACCGTGGAGACAGAAAGGAACCGGTCATGCAAGACAGGGTTCAACAAGAGCACCGCAGTGGAAGGGCGGCGGAGTTGTATTCGCTCCGGTTCCCAGAGACTATTCTTTCAAGATGAACAAGAAAGAAAAGAGAGCGGCTCTGAAGTCTGCACTTACATCCAGAGTACAGGAAAACAAGCTGGTAGTGCTTGATGAGTTGAAGCTGGATGCAATCAAGACAAAGAGTATGGTAAATGTTCTGAAAAATGTAAACGCAGAAAAAGCGCTGGTTGTTTTGAACGAGAACGATGAGAACGTGGTAATGTCTGCAAGAAATATCGCAGGCGTAAAGACCGCGCTGACAAATACCATTAATGTATACGACATTCTGAAGTATAACACGCTGGTTATGACGAAAGCAGCCGCAGAGGCGATTGAGGAGGTGTACGCATAATGGCAGCTATTCAGTATTATGACGTAATTCTGAAACCTATCGTGACAGAAAAAAGCATGAACGCGATGAGCGAAAAGAAATATACTTTCCAGGTACACACCGAAGCAACCAAGAACCAGATTAAGGAAGCTGTTGAAAAAATGTTCGAAGGAACAAAAGTAAAGAGCGTAAATACCATGAATCTGGACGGTAAGAAGAGACGCCGTGGTATGACAGTCGGCAGAACGGCGAAGAGCAAAAAAGCAATCGTCACCCTCACAGAAGATTCCAAGGATATTGAGATCTTCGAAGGGTTATAAGACTTGACGAAGTCGAGGCGTAGCCGATGACTGAGTCTTAGTCGGACCCTGTTCGCGAACCTTAGTGAGAACGAGCGATAGCGAAGTTTGAGCTTAGTTGAGCGAACGTACCCGTCACAGGGGAACACACCTGTTCGCAGCGAGAACTTAGCTGAGCGAACACACCCGTTGCGATAGCGACGGGAACCTATGCACAGAACAGTGCGATAATAAATCGTTGAAAGGAGAAACATCATGGGAATTAAAACCTACAGACCATATACACCGTCGAGAAGACATATGACTGGTTCTGATTTCTCTGAGATTACAAAATTTGAGCCGGAGAAGAAGCTTCTTGTTTCCCTTAAGAAGAATTCCGGACGTAATAACCAGGGTAAAATCACAGTGAGACACCGCGGAGGCGGTTCCAGAAGAAAATACAGAATTATCGATTTCAAGAGAAACAAAAAGGACGGAATCCCGGCTTACGTTGCCGGAATCGAGTACGATCCGAACAGAACGGCAAACATTGCGCTGATTGTTTACGCGGATGGCGAAAAGTCCTACATCCTTGCACCGCAGGGACTGAAGGATGGCATGAAGGTTATGAGCGGTCCGGAAGCGGAAATAAGAATTGGAAACTGTCTGCCGCTTTCAGAAATTCCGGTTGGTACAATGATTCACAACATCGAGCTGTATCCGGGTAAGGGCGGTCAGCTTGTAAGAAGCGCAGGAAACAGCGCGCAGCTTATGGCTAAAGAAGGAAAATATGCGACCCTCCGTCTTCCGTCCGGTGAGATGAGAATGGTTCCGATTATCTGCAGAGCAACCATCGGTGTTGTTGGAAATGCAGACCACAACCTGATTAATATCGGTAAAGCAGGAAGAAAACGTCACAT
This sequence comes from Marvinbryantia formatexigens DSM 14469, assembly GCF_025148285.1. Taxonomy (NCBI): domain Bacteria; kingdom Bacillati; phylum Bacillota; class Clostridia; order Lachnospirales; family Lachnospiraceae; genus Marvinbryantia; species Marvinbryantia formatexigens. The sequence continues at coordinate 3,405,100 of NZ_CP102268.1, forward strand.
GGGTATCCGCCCGACAGTACGCGGTTCCGTTATGAACCCGAATGACCATCCGCATGGTGGTGGTGAAGGTAAGACTGGTATCGGACGTCCGGGTCCGTGCACTCCGTGGGGCAAACCGGCACTCGGTCTGAAGACGAGAAAGAAAAAGAAAGCGTCTAACAAACTGATTGTAAGAAGAAGAGACGGTAAAGCAATCAACTAATATTAAAGGAGGTTAAACCTATGGCTCGCTCACTGAAAAAAGGACCATTTGCAGATAAAAGCTTACTGAAAAAAGTAGATGCTATGAATGCGGCAGGCAGCAAACAGGTCATCAAGACCTGGTCCCGCCGGTCTACGATTTTCCCGCAGATGGTTGGACATACCATTGCGGTTCATGATGGAAGAAGACATGTTCCGGTATATATCACGGAGGATATGGTAGGACACAAGCTCGGAGAGTTCGTTGCTACCAGAACCTACAGAGGACATGGTAAAGACGAGAAAAAATCCCGCTAGGATAGATTTGCGTCTCCGGGTGTCCCGGAAATACCCGGAGAAAGATGCAAATGCATGAAATAAAGGAGGTTTCATTCATGGCAAGAGGACACAGATCCCAGATTAAGAGAGAAAGAAATGCTCAGAAGGACACAAGACCGTCCGCAAAGTTATCTTATGCGAGAGTTTCTGTCCAGAAAGCATGCTTTGTTTTAGATGCCATCAGAGGCAAAGACGTGCAGACGGCACTCGGAATCGTAACCTACAATCCGAGATATGCGTCTACACTGATTAAAAAACTTTTGGAGTCGGCGATTGCGAATGCGGAAAACAACAACGGCATGAGCAGAGAAAATCTGTATGTTGAGGAGTGCTACGCAAACAAAGGACCGACAATGAAGAGAATCAGACCGAGGGCACAGGGTAGAGCTTATCGTATCGAGAAGAGAATGAGCCACATCACCGTTGTGCTGAATGAGAGATAGGAGGTAAAGCATGGGACAGAAAGTTAATCCGCACGGACTTAGAGTCGGCGTAATTAAGGACTGGGATTCCAAATGGTATGCAGAGTCTGAATTTGCTGATTACCTTGTTGAAGATAACAAAATCAGAACATACCTGAAGAAAAAATTATACAGTGCCGGTGTTTCAAGAATTGAAATTGAGAGAGCATCCGGCAGAGTGAAAGTGATTATCTATACTGCAAAACCGGGCGTAGTAATCGGCAAGGGCGGTTCTGAGATTGAAAAAGTAAAAGCAGAAGTGCAGAAGCTGACAAAAGAAAAACTTCTGGTAGATATCAAAGAAGTGAAGAGACCGGACAGAGATGCGCAGCTCGTTGCGGAAAATATCGCACAGCAGCTGGAAAACCGTGTATCCTTCCGTCGCGCTATGAAGTCTACGATGGGCAGAACCATGAAGACTGGCGCAAAGGGTATCAAGGCAGCAGTTTCCGGACGTCTGGGCGGCGCGGATATCGCACGTACCGAGTTCTACAGCGAGGGAACGATTCCTCTTCAGACACTGCGCGCAGATATTGACTATGGATTCGCAGAGGCAGATACCACATACGGCAAGCTTGGCGTAAAAGTATGGATCTATAACGGCGAAATCCTTCCCACAAAAACAGCAAAGGAATAAGGAAGGGAGCGATAAATCATGTTAATGCCAAAGAGAGTAAAAAGACGTAAACAGTTCCGTGGAAGCATGAGAGGTAAAGCATTAAGAGGCAATACCATTTCCAACGGTGAATACGGTCTTGTTGCAATAGAACCGTGCTGGATCAAGTCCAATCAGATTGAGGCAGCCCGTGTTGCCATGACACGTTACATCAAGCGTGGCGGTAAAGTCTGGATCAAAATTTTCCCGGACAAACCGGTAACGGCAAAACCGGCAGAAACCCGTATGGGTTCCGGTAAAGGAACACTGGAGTACTGGGTTGCAGTTGTAAAACCGGGACGCGTTATGTTTGAGATCGCAGGCGTACCGGAGGAGGTTGCCCGTGAAGCATTGCGTCTCGCTATGCATAAGTTACCCTGTAAATGTAAAATCGTTTCTCGTGCGGATTTAGAAGGCGGTGATAACAGTGAAAATTAATAAGTATGTAGAAGATTTAAGAAACAAATCAGCTGCAGAATTAAATGAAGAATTAGTAGCTGCTAAAAAGGAACTTTTCAATTTAAGATTCCAGAACGCAACCAATCAGTTAGATAACACAAGCAGAATCAAAGAGGTTCGCAGAAACATTGCCAGAATCCAGACTGTTATCACTGAGCAGGCGAATGCGTAAGAATAACCACGAAAGGAGCAAATGGACGTGGAAAGAAATCTTAGAAAAACCCGTACAGGTAAGGTTGTCAGCAACAGAATGGAAAAAACGATCGTTGTTGCAGTAGAAGACCATGTAAAGCATCCGCTTTATAAAAAGGTTGTTAAGAGCACCTATAAATTAAAAGCACATGATGAGAACAATGAGTGCAATATCGGTGATACCGTAAAGGTTATGGAAACGAGACCGCTGTCTAAGGACAAGAGATGGAGACTTGTGGAAATCGTCGAGAAAGCAAAATAACACTGGAACAAAACAGATAGGAGGTATATCAGCATGATTCAGCAGGAAAGCAGACTGAGAGTTGCTGATAACACTGGTGCCAAAGAGCTGCTTTGCATCAGAGTTATGGGCGGTTCTACAAGAAGATATGCAAGTATTGGAGATATTATCGTTGCTACGGTCAAAGATGCAACACCAGGCGGCGTTGTAAAGAAGGGCGATGTTGTGAAAGCGGTTGTGGTACGTACCGTCAACAAGACCCGCCGTAAAGACGGTTCTTATATCAGATTTGATGAAAATGCTGCAGTCATCATCAAGGATGACAAGAATCCGAGAGGAACCCGTATTTTTGGACCGGTTGCGAGAGAGCTTCGTGATAAGCAGTTTATGAAGATCGTATCTCTGGCTCCGGAAGTATTATAAGGAGGTACCAGATGTCATCGTTAAAAATCAAAAAGGGCGATACTGTTAAGGTAATCGCAGGTAAAGATAAAGACAAAGAAGGCAAGGTTCTTGCGGTTGACGCAAAGAACAACAAAGTCCTGGTTGAAGGTGTGAACATGGTTGTAAAGCACACAAAACCTTCTGCAGCAAACCAGCAGGGCGGCATTGTGAACAAAGAAGCTTACATTCATATCTCCAACGTAATGCTGCTGGTTGGCGGCAAGGCAACAAGAGTTGGCTTCAGAATGGATGGCGACAAGAAGGTCCGCGTGGCTAAGGCTACCGGCGAAGTAATTGATAAATAAGAGAGGAGGCCATACAGTTGAGTAGACTCAGAGATACTTACCAGAACGAGATCGTAGATGCTATGATCAAAAAGTTCGGATATAAGAATATCATGGAAGTTCCGAAGCTTGACAAGGTTGTTATCAACATGGGCGTTGGCGAAGCAAAAGAAAACGCGAAGCTGCTCGAATCAGCCGTAAAGGATTTGGAAACCATCACAGGACAGAAAGCAGTCCTCACAAAAGCAAAGAAATCCGTGGCAAACTTTAAAATCAGAGAAGGTATGGCAATCGGATGCAAGGTTACTCTCCGCGGCGAGAGAATGTATGAGTTCGTAGACCGTCTCATCAACCTGGCGCTTCCGCGAGTGCGTGACTTCCGTGGTGTAAACCCGAACGCATTCGACGGCAGAGGAAACTATGCTCTTGGTATTAAAGAACAGTTGATTTTCCCGGAAATCGAGTATGACAAAATCGACAAAGTCAGAGGTATGGACGTTATTTTTGTAACGACAGCACAGACTGATGAAGAAGCCCGCGAGCTGCTTACACAGTTCAACATGCCATTTGCAAAGGCTTAATCCGTTAACAGGTCAATTTGTTTGAAGAAGTATAGGAGGAAAATTCATGGCTAAAACAGCAATGAAGGTAAAACAGCAGCGCAAACAGAAATTCTCTACAAGAGAGTACAACCGCTGCAGAATCTGTGGCCGCCCGCATGCATATCTGAGAAAATACGGAATCTGCAGAATCTGCTTCCGTGAGCTGGCATACAAAGGTCAGATTCCTGGCGTGAAAAAAGCCAGCTGGTAGGCCCTGAAGCACTTAGTGAAAGCAAGCCGAAGGCGCAGCTTGAAGTTAGTGCGGGGCCGTTCCCGAACCTTAGCGACGCCGAAAGCAACTTAGTGAAAACGAGCTGAAAGCGAAGTTTGAACTTAGTGCGGGGCGGAGGTTAGTTGAGGGAACATCCCGAAAGCATAACAATGTTTATATAAGGAGGACATATCGATGACTATGAGCGATCCGATTGCAGATATGCTTACAAGAATCCGTAATGCGAACACTGCAAAGCATGATACAGTAGACGTACCGTCATCCAAGATGAAGCTTGCAATCGCAAACATTCTCTTAGATGAAGGATATATCAGCAAATATGATATCGTAGAAGAGGGTGGTTTCCCAATCATCCGCATCACGCTGAAATACGGCGCAGACAAGAACGAAAAAATTATTACAGGACTTAAGAGAATTTCCAAACCGGGTCTTCGCGTTTACGCAGGCAAGAACGAAATCCCGCGTGTACTTGGCGGACTTGGCGTGGCGATTCTTTCCACAAACCAGGGTGTAATCACAGACAAAGAAGCGCGCAAACTCCAGGTGGGTGGCGAAGTGCTTGCATTTGTTTGGTGACCCTGAAGCACTTAATGAAAGCAAGCCGCAGGCGCAGCTTGAATTTAGTGCAGGGGTCGTTCCCGAACCTTAGCGAGTGCAAGCGTAAGCGCAGCACGAGGTTAGTTGAGGGAACATACCCGTTTCTTCACGTTAATTGAGGGAACATACCCGTTTTCTCATGTTAATTGAGAATTAGTTGAGAAAACAAACCCACATTTATACAGAAGTTACTGAAAACAGAAAGAGCACAGGCTCTTTCCGAAAATCTAAGTAAGGAGGACATAGTAATGTCACGTATCGGTAGAATGCCGGTTGCGATTCCGGCAGGCGTTACGGTAGAGGTTGCAGAGGGCAACAAGGTTACCGTAAAGGGCAGCAAGGGTACTCTGGTAAGAGTGCTCCCGACAGAAATGGATATTAAAGTAGAAGACGGTCATGTACTCGTTTCAAGACCGAATGACTTAAAGAAAATGAAATCCCTTCATGGTCTTACAAGAACCTTGATCCACAACATGGTGGTTGGCGTAAGCGAGGGCTACACCAAGGTTCTGGAAGTAAACGGTGTAGGTTACAAGGCAGCAAAGCAGGGCAAGAAACTGACATTGAGTCTGGGTTACTCTCATCCGGTTGAGATGATAGACCCGGAGGGGCTGGAAACTGTAGTGGAAGGAAACAAAATTACAGTAAAAGGCATTGACAAAGAAAAAGTTGGCCAGTACGCAGCGGAAATCAGAGAAAAGAGAGCTCCGGAACCTTACAAGGGCAAGGGTATTAAGTATGCTGATGAAGTTATCAGACGTAAAGTTGGTAAGACTGGTAAGAAATAAGTAAGGAGAGTGTAAAAATGGTTAGAAAAGAATCCAGAACTAAAGTTCGTGTAAAAAAACACAGAAGACTTCGTAATCGTTTTGCAGGAACTGCAGAAAGACCGCGTCTGGCAGTGTTTAGAAGTAATAATCATATGTATGCTCAAATTATTGACGATTCAGTCGGAAACACTCTTGTATCTGCGAGCACGCTTCAGAAAGAAGTAAAGGCAGAGCTGGAGAAGACCAACAACGTTGATGCAGCAGCATACCTGGGAAAAGTAATTGCCGAGAGAGCTCTTGAAAAAGGTATTAAGACCGTTGTCTTTGACAGAGGCGGCTTCATATATCAGGGCAAAATTCAGGCATTAGCAGATGCAGCAAGAGAAGCTGGTCTGGAATTTTAGGAGGTAGACACATGAAACGTGAAATTATTGATGCTAATTCGTTAGAATTAAATGAAAAAGTAGTGTCTATTAAGCGTGTTACCAAGGTTGTTAAGGGCGGTAAGAACATGAAGTTCACAGCTCTTGTAGTTGTAGGCGATGGAAATGGCCATGTTGGTGCAGGTTTAGGAAAGGCAAAAGAAATTCCGGAAGCAATCCGCAAGGGAAAAGAAGACGCTGCTAAAAATCTGATTAATGTTGCGCTGGATGACAATGCAAGTATCCCGCATGATTTTGAAGGAAAATTCGGCGGCTCCCACGTAGTTCTTAAGAGAGCTCCGGAAGGTACCGGTGTTATCGCAGGCGGTCCGGCACGTAACGTACTGGAAATGGCAGGCATCCGCAATATCCGTACAAAATCCCTCGGCTCCAGAAACAAGCAGAACGTTGTTCTTGCTACACTGGAAGGCTTAAAACAGCTCAAATCCCCGGAGGAAGTTGCGAGACTGCGCGGAAAAGCGGTAGAAGAAGTACGCGCATAGGAGGATTAGAAAATGGCAGATAAAGTAAGAGTAACCTTAGTAAAATCTACAATCGGTGCAATCCCGAAACATCGTGCAACAGTAGCAGCGCTGGGTCTCAGGAAACTGAACAAATCTGTTGAGCTTCCGAACAACGCGGCTACACAGGGTATGGTAAAGCAGGTACAGCATCTGGTAAAAGTAGAAGAAATCTAATCAAATAAGGAGGTGCCATGATGGATTTATCAAACTTAAAACCGGCAGAGGGTTCCAGACAGAGCGGTAACTTCAGAAGAGGCCGTGGACACGGTTCAGGAAACGGAAAAACAGCCGGCAAAGGACATAAAGGTCAGAAGGCCCGTTCCGGCGCTCCGAGACCGGGATTTGAAGGCGGTCAGATGCCGTTATACAGACGTATTCCGAAGAGAGGCTTCACAAACAGAAATACAAAGGACATCGAAGCAATCAACGTGAGTGCGCTGGAGAGATTTGATAACGATACCGAAGTAACGATCGAAACTCTGATTGAAGCAGGCGTTATCAAGAGTGCAAAAGACGGCGTAAAGGTACTTGGAAACGGGGAACTTACTAAGAAGCTTAACGTTAAGGTAAATGCTTTCAGTGAAAGCGCAAAGGCGAAGATAGAAGCACTTGGTGGAAAAGCAGAGGTGATCTGATGTTAGAAACACTTCGTAACATGTTTCGGGTGAAGGACATCCGTAAACGTCTGTTATATACGTTTGGTATGCTGGTAGTCATCCGGCTCGGTTCACAGCTTCCGGTGCCGGGTGTAAACCGTGAGTATATCTCACAGTTTTTCGCACAGCAGACTGATGGTGCCTTTAATTTCTTCAGTGCTTTCACGGGCGGCTCCTTTGAGCGTATGTCTATTTTTGCGCTGAATATCACACCGTACATTACATCGTCAATTATCATGCAGCTTTTGACGATAGCAATTCCCCAGCTTGAGGAAATGCATAAGGACGGAGAAGAAGGAAGAAAGAAAATCACGGCGATTACCCGCTATGTTACGGTAGCCCTGGCATTAATCGAAGCTACTGCAATGACGGTTGCTTTCGGCAGAAACGGCATGATTCCCGATATGAATATTCTGAAGGGAATCACCGTAGTCGCTGCCTGGACAGCCGGTTCCGCATTCCTGATGTGGGTTGGTGAGCGGATTACGGAAAAAGGTGTTGGAAATGGTATTTCCATCGTCCTCGTGATTAACATTCTTTCACGTATACCGAGCGATATCGGTACACTTTACGAAACCTTCATACAGGGTAAATCACTTGCGCGCGGCGCGCTGGCTGCAGTGATTATTCTGGCGGTTATCGCAATTACCATCGTCTTTGTTATCATACTGAGCGATGCGGTGAGACGTATCCCGGTACAGTACGCAAAGAAGATGCAGGGAAGAAAGATGATGGGCGGACAGTCCACCTACATTCCTCTGAAAGTAAATACAGCCGGCGTTATCCCGGTTATCTTTGCACAGTCACTGTTCAGTATGCCGAGCATGATTGCATCCGTACTGGGCGTGTCCACAGACGGTGTCGGCGGTCAGATTATCGCGGCTCTGAACCAGAACAACTGGTTTAATCCGGACCAGCCGGTGTATTCCCTCGGACTGATTCTTTACATTGCGTTGATTATCGCTTTTGCTTATTTCTACACCTCCATCACCTTCAATCCGATTGAGGTGGCGGACAATATGAAAAAGCAGGGTGGTTTCATTCCGGGCATCCGTCCGGGTAAGCCGACCAGCGATTATCTGAATAAGATTCTGAATTACATCGTATTCATCGGTGCAGTTGGTTTGACGATCGTCGTACTGATTCCGATTTTCTTCAACGGTGTGTTCAAGGCTTATGTATCCTTCGGCGGAACATCTATCATCATTATCGTAGGTGTTATCCTTGAAACGATTAAACAGATTGAATCGCAGATGGTGGTCCGCAATTACAAAGGCTTTTTAAGCGAATAGAGAAGTGTACCGTTTGTTTTCGGACAGGCGGTACACTAACTGTGTTTATGCCAGAAAGGAAAGACTATGAAAATTGTGATGTTGGGCGCACCGGGCGCAGGAAAGGGTACGCAGGCGAAGCGGATCGCAGAGAAATATGAGATACCGCACGTTTCCACCGGCGATATCCTGCGCGCAAACGTAAAAGGTGCAACAGAATTAGGAAAAAAGGCAAAGGAATTTATGGACCAGGGGCTGCTGGTGCCGGATGAGCTGGTAATCGACATGCTGATGGACCGCATCGCACAGCCGGATTGCACAAAGGGCTACATCCTCGATGGTTTCCCGCGCACGATTCCGCAGGCGGAGAGCCTTGACGCGGCGCTGGAAAAACAGGGAGATAAGCTGGACTATGCTATCGATGTGGATGTGCCGGACGAAAATATTGTAAAGCGCATGGGCGGAAGAAGAGCGTGCCTTGGCTGCGGCGCTACTTACCATGTGGTATTCAACCCGACGAAGGAAGAGGGCGTCTGCGACGTCTGCGGCGAAAAACTGATTCTGAGGGATGATGATAAGCCGGAGACCGTGCAGAAGCGTCTGGATGTATATCACGACCAGACACAGCCGCTGATTGATTTTTATAAGAACGCCGGTATTTTGAAAACAGTGGACGGTACTATGGAAATGGACCGTGTATTTGAAGAAATTGTGCAGATATTAGGAGCGTAAATATGGCAGTAACAATTAAATCTCCAAAAGAAATAGACCTCATGAGAGAAGCAGGAAGACGTCTGGAGATTGTTCATAACAAGCTTGGTGAGTTTGTGAAACCGGGAATTTCCACAAAGGACATCGACCGCTATGGAGAAGAACTGATCAGAGGTCTTGACTGCATTCCAAACTTTCTGAATTATAACGGGTATCCGGCATCTATCTGTGTGTCCGTAAATGACGAGGTGGTACACGGAATCCCGAACAAAAAACATATTATAAAAGAAGGGGATATCGTAAGTCTGGACGCCGGTCTGATTTACAAGGGCTTTCATTCCGATGCCGCGCGCACACATGCCGTCGGCGAGGTCAGCCCGGAGGCGGCGAAGCTGATAAAGGTTACGGAAGAGTGCTTCTTCAAAGGCATTGAGTTTGCCAGAGCCGGCAATCATCTGTATGAGATTTCCGGGGCAATCGGTGCTTATGCGGAGAGCTTCGGCTACGGCGTTGTGCGTGACCTGGTCGGACATGGCATCGGCAGGGCGCTCCACGAGGACCCGCAGATTCCGAACTTTGCCCAGAAGCGGCGGGGACTGAAGCTTATGGCGGGTATGACGCTTGCCATCGAGCCGATGATCAATGCCGGACGCTACGATGTATGCTGGCTGGATGACGACTGGACCGTTGTCACCGAGGATGGCTCCCTGTCTGCCCATTATGAGAATACGATTCTGATTACAGACGGTGCGCCGGAGATTCTCACCCTGCATGCGGATTAACGCGTGCAGGAGGAGCTGCGCTTCTGGCGGATTTGTCTGCCGGCGCAGATGTGTCACTCGGAAAGCCCGGAACTGAGCCGCAAAAGAGCGCGGCATGGAGGTAAGAATGGACCGATTTGAGGCAGGAATGCTGGCATGGTCGCGCGCCGGGCATGACAGCGGCACGCTTTATGTCATAATGAGGACAGACGAAGAATATGTTTATCTGACGGACGGACGGCTGAAGCCGGTGGATAAGCCGAAAAAGAAGAAAAAAAAGCATGTCCAGGTAATGCGGACAATCCCGCAGGAGCTTGCGGATATGCCGGAAAAAGAGATAAAAAACGAAGATATCAGACGAGTAATCAGGAGGTTTGCAAATGTCGAAAGCAGATGTAATTGAAGTAGAAGGAACTGTATTGGAGAAGCTGCCGAACGCAATGTTTAAGGTAGAACTGGAAAATAAGCACGTTGTGCTTGCACATATCAGCGGAAAGCTGCGCATGAACTTCATCCGCATCCTTCCGGGAGATAAAGTAACGATTGAGCTCTCCCCGTACGATCTGTCCAAGGGACGCATCATCTGGAGAGACAAATAATGTTACAATCAAATATCCCGCTGCAGAGCAGCGGGGTATTTGATCCTCGCGGCAGTCGCCAAATATCCGCACAAGTGCGGCTACTTGGCTCGTTGCTCGCGGGAATAAAACACGGATAACAGACAGGGAGCCGGAGAGCCCGCTAACAGCGGATTCTCCGGCTCCTGGCATATGCATCCCTCATCCCTTTCATCGCGCAGAAGACGGGCATATATATTCCCTCCGTCGTGCCGGGTTAGGAGAACATCCGCTTTTTGCTTAATAAAAGCAATGAATAATTGCGTTTCTAGAATAGAATAAATATTTTTTAATAAAAATATAAATAAAATGAAATTAAATATTGCGATTTATGCGAAGCGGTGCTATGATAAGAATACAGAGAAAGAAGGGATGCATGGATATGAAAATACAGGCAGTTTTAATTGATGGGTTTAAGAACCTGTCAAATGTTAAAATTAGTTTTGATAAGATTACGGCGCTGGTGGCACTGAATAATTTTGGAAAATCGAATGTACTTGCAGCCATTGATTTTGGTCTGGCTTTTATGAAAGCCGCGATAGAGGACAAAGCGGACATGATGGCGAATGCGAATCTGATACCAATTAACTGCTGCATGTTTGGCAGAAATTATAAATTTGAAATGGAAATTCTGACAGAACTGGATAATATGGAATATCGTGTTTTGTACGGATATGAATTTGCATGGAAGTGCCGGGAAAGCGCGGAGCCTCATATTGTGTCTGAATATTTAAGAATAAGACCGGAAAACAGAGGATTAAAATATACGCAGCTTATCAACAGGGAAGGTCAGAGAGCATTATACAAAAGTTCGGAAACCGGCAGATGCTCTTCCAGAATCAATGTTGAATTAACAGAGCTTGTTATAAATAAACTGCGGGCTTACGACGAAATATTTTATGCTGAAATTATAAAGAAATTGAACAGCATGAGATTTTATATGGAGAATAATCTGGACGCAAGAAGCTTTTATCAGCCGGATCCGATTATCCGGAAAGGCCTGGAGGATATGGCGGTAGATGCAGAAAGTCTTCCGCGTGTAATATATCAGTTGCAGGAGAAAAATCCGGATAAATTTATGCTGCTAAAAGAAGTATATAAGGAGTTGTTCCCGGATGTTGAGGATATTATTGTAAAGCAGTATAAATTCGAACGCGAAGGCGATGATAAATTACCGGCGGATGTTCCATTTATGATAGCAAATGCGATATATGTTTTATTTGTCAAAGATAAAAATTTAACACATCCGATAAACTTTGCAATGATGTCAGATGGAGCAAAAAGAGTATTTATGATTCTGGCGAGGGTTATTCTGGCAAACGAAAGAAATGTTTCTCTGATTGCTATTGAAGAACCGGAAAATTCAGTGCATCCCAGTCTGTTTCAGTCTTATATGCAGATAATCAGCCAGCTGCTGGATGACTGCAAGGTAATCATTACCAGTCACTCCCCTTATGTTGTGAGCTATTTAGAACCTTCGTGGATACATGTAGGCGTAAACAGAAAACCGGGGATTGCCGGATTTTATTCATTTAAAAAATCCGGACAGCGGTTATTGCAGCAGGATGCCGCTGCATTTAAGATGAGCACAGGAGACTATCTGTTTTCAATGTTAGCTGATGAGGACAGCAACTGGGAAGAGTATCTGGAGTGTGATATACATGAGTAAATGCCTTGTATTATTTGTCGAGGGCGATACGGAGGTCGAGTTTTATAAACGTGTAATATCGAATGCCAGACAGAAAAGAGCAGATGGAAGATTTGATATTTATATTGAATGCAAAAATGTTCGGGGTGTCGGAGGATTTAAAAATATTGCACTTCGTAAGTTTATAAAAGAAATAAAGCCTAAATATGGGAAAAAATGTGAATTTAGTGTCGCATTATGCAGAGACACTGATGTTTTTGAGCTATCCTCCAAGCCACCGGTAGAATGGGATGAAGTAGAGGCTGTTTTTAAGGAGAATGGAGCTCAGCAGGTTATCCATATAAAGGCAAAGCATTCCATTGAAGACTGGTTTCTGATTGATTTGGATGGAATAATATCATTTCTCCATTTACCTAAGAAAACGAAGGTATCCGGAGGAAATGGATATGATAAACTGAAAAAACTTTTTAAACAGGCAAACAGAATATATTATAAAGGAATGAAAAGCAATGGTATGATTGAACGACTGGACATTGATAAAATCGCACAGAATGTTCAGACCGAACTGGAGCCGCTGTATAAGGTGCTGGGAATATATTGATATTCCCGGTACCTTATATAAAAGCCGGGGCAGCCGCCGCTATCTATTCCCATACATCCAGCTTTCTGTCCTTATAGTAATATGTTTCATCCTTTTTGCCGATGCTGCGTATGACGCGGCAGGGCACTCCGTAGGCGACGGTATTTGCAGGAATATCGCCAGTCACCACACTTCCGGCTCCGATTACGGAATTATCCCCGATTGTAATTCCGGGCATAATCTGGGCGCCGGAACCGATCCAGACATTCCTTCCTACATGAATCGGAAGGTTATAAACATAGTGATGCTCGCGAAGAACCGGCAGAACAGGATGACCTGAAGTACAAAATACAACATTGGGGGCAATAAGGCAGTTATCGCCGATGTAAATATGTTCATCATCCACAAATGTAACATTGGAGTTGAGATAAACGCCGTTTCCCAGATGAACATGCCTGCAGCCCCAATTTGCGTTTAAAGGGGTTTCCACTGTGCAGTCCTGCCCGATTTCCGCAAAAATCAGCGGCAGAAGCTGCCGTCTCTTTTCTGTCTCTGTCGGCAAAGTCCGGTTGTATTCCACCATTTTGTCCTGATAAATATGCTGGTCGCCTAGTAATGACGGGTCATCATAACAGTATACAAGTCCCTTTTCTTTCCGTTCCCTGTTTGTCATAGCCGTATTCCTCCCTGGATTTATATTAATATTGTACATCAGCTCTCTTGAAAAATCTTGTAAAATCCACTAGAATAATATAAAAATCGTATTTTTACAGGAGCATTGTATGAATTCACCTTTAGAGGTATCCGCCGATTTTTCAGAGCGTTTACATTACAATTTAGCCGGTTTTCCACTTTATATAAAGAAAGATAAGCTTTCCCGTTATGGCTACGAGGCGCTGTGCCACTGGCACCCGGATTTGGAATTTATCTACATCATTGATGGCGCAATGGACTATTTCATTAACGGGAACAGGATTCCTATCCGGCAGGGGCAGGTAATTTTTGTGAACAGCCGCAGACTGCATTATGGTTTTTCCAGGCAGAAAGAGGAATGTACATTTATTGCGCTTGTTGTGCATCCTTCCCTGTTTACGAATTCCTTTGATAAAGCGTGGATTTTCGCGGAACAGAAATTTGGTTTTGCAAATGTGGATTACATATTGCTGGATTCCCATATTTCCTGGCAAAAGAAGATGATAGAGGGGATTGACCGGATATACCGGGAGATAAACGCGGCTTCCTTCAATCCGCTCAGACTGCTGGCGGAAGCGATTTCTATATGTGCAGATGCAGGAGAGCATATTGAAACAATGGAAAGCAGTGGGAAACATAATGTTACACAAATGGCTTTTCTGAATATGACAGAATATATTCAGAACAATTACAGAGAAAAGCTTACCCTTGATAAAATAGCCGGTGCCGGCGCCGTCTGCCGGAGCAAAAGCTGCCAGTTATTCCGGCAGTATGTCCGGATGTCGCCGGTTGCGTATCTGACAAAATACCGGCTGTCGAAAAGCGCGGAACTGTTGCGGGATACGGAGCTTTCTGTTTCAGAGATTGCGTCGCTGTGCGGATTTCAGAGCCCAAGCTATTACATTAATCTTTTTAAGAAGGAAACGGGGCAGACACCGCTGAACTACCGGAAAGCGTCCGAGATAAAAGTATGATATTGTTATCAATAAAAGACTTTAGAAAAGATGCAAAAATTGCAAAAATCTAAAATGTGACCGGATGTGTTTTCTTCTTGACAAAATTTCAACTGTCCGCTATGATAAAGGCATTGGAAAAGGTTTTGAGAAAGAGGAGTACATCCGCGGCGCCATCAGAGAGGATATTCCACCGGCTGAAAGAATATCCGGGAGAGTGCGGATGGAAGGTAGCTTTTGAACTGGAATCCGGAAGCCGCAGAGTGGAGATTCTGTGTGCGGTGGCGAAAACGGGTGCAGCCCAGGCTTCGCATACTGTATGACAGAAGCAGTGCAGAGACGCTGTGTGGTGCGTAAGGATTCACGTCTGCTCCGCGTTAAGGAGAATGAGTAATAAATGAAGGTGGTACCGCGTATATACGCCCTTCGCACGAAAGCCGTGCGGAGGGCTTTCGTTGTCTCCTGGAAGTTATTATTTTCAGAACGGATTTGGGGACAAAGCATTTCCATTAGAAGGATTTGCGGGAAAACGCAGCGAAGAATCCGGCGTTACAGTTCCGTAAGCAGACGATAGGCAGATTTTGCAGGCTTTGCGAGCATAGCGGCAGAAATTTTGTCCGACCGGTTTTTATGGAGGCAAAATTTCTGCCAATAGGCGGCGCAGCAAAGGCAAAAAATCAACGTGTCTGCTTACGGAACTGTGACAGACGGATTCGGGCTGGGATTTTCATACAATCTTTCCCCAAATGCTGTGAGACAAAATGCTCCGCCAAACCGTATGAAAAGGAGAATCATCATGAGCAAAGAGCTTGCAAAAACCTACGACCCGAAGGGGCTGGAGGAGAGACTGTATCAGAAGTGGATGGACAACGGCTACTTCCACGCAAAGGTAAACCCGGACAAGAAACCGTTCACCATCGTAATGCCGCCGCCCAACGTTACCGGGCAGCTTCACATGGGGCATGCCCTGGACAACACCATGCAGGATATCATCATCCGCTTTAAGCGGATGCAGGGCTATGAGGCGCTGTGGCAGCCGGGAACCGACCACGCGGCGATCGCAACCGAGGTAAAGGTAATCGAAAAGCTTAAAGAGCAGGGCATCGACAAGGACGAGATCGGGCGCGAAGAATTTTTAAAGCATGCCTGGGCGTGGAAGGAAGAGTACGGCTCCCGTATCATCAACCAGCTCAAAAAGCTTGGTTCCTCCGCAGACTGGGAGCGCGAGCGCTTTACGATGGACGAGGGCTGCTCGAAAGCCGTAGAAGAAGTTTTTGTCAAGCTGTACGAGAAGGGTTACATCTACAAGGGTTCCCGCATCATCAACTGGTGTCCGGTATGCCAGACCTCGATTTCCGATGCCGAAGTGCTGCATGAGGACCAGGAGGGACACTTCTGGCACATCAACTATCCGGTAGTGGGCGAGGAAGGAAAATATGTGGAAATCGCGACCACCCGTCCGGAAACGCTGCTGGGCGATACGGCGGTTGCTGTAAACCCGGAGGATGAGCGCTACACGGATCTGATAGGGAAAATGCTGGAGCTGCCGCTGACCGGCAGGCAGATTCCGGTGATTGCCGATGCCTATGTAGACAAGGAATTTGGAACCGGCTGCGTGAAGATTACGCCGGCGCATGACCCGAACGACTTTGAGGTGGGCAAACGCCACAATCTGGAAGAAATCTGCATCATGAACGACGACGCCACCATCAATGAGCTGGGCGGAAAGTATGCCGGCATGGACCGCTACGAGGCGCGCAAAGCCATTGTAAAAGACCTCGACGACCTGGGGCTTTTGGTGAAGGTAGTTCCGCATATGCACGCAGTCGGCACGCATGACCGCTGCAAGACGACGGTGGAGCCGATGGTAAAGCAGCAGTGGTTCGTGCGCATGGACGAAATGGCGAAAGAGGCAATCAGGGCGCTGGAGGACGGCGAGCTGACCTTTGTGCCGGAGCGTTTTGACAAGACGTACCTGCACTGGCTGGAAAATATCCGCGACTGGTGCATTTCCCGCCAGCTCTGGTGGGGACACCGCATCCCGGCGTACTACTGCGACGAGTGCGGGGAGGTTGTGGTGCGCAGAGGCGGCGCGCCGGAAAAATGCCCGAAATGCGGCTGCACACACTTTACGCAGGATGAGGATACGCTGGATACCTGGTTCTCCTCAGCGCTCTGGCCGTTTTCCACGCTGGGCTGGCCGGATAAAACGCCGGAGCTGGAATATTTCTATCCGACCGACGTGCTGGTGACCGGTTATGATATCATCTTCTTCTGGGTAATCCGCATGGTATTCTCCGGGCTTGAGCAGACCGGGAAAGCGCCGTTCCATCATGTGCTGATCCACGGTCTGGTGCGCGATTCCCAGGGGCGCAAGATGAGCAAATCCCTCGGAAACGGCATCGACCCGCTGGAGGTAATCGACAAATACGGCGCGGACGCACTCCGTCTGACGCTGATGACCGGCAATGCGCCCGGCAACGATATGCGCTTCTACTGGGAGCGCGTGGAGGCGAGCAGAAACTTCGCAAACAAAATCTGGAACGCTTCCCGTTTCATCATGATGAATCTGGAAAAAGCGGAAATTCCGGAGCAGATGCCCAAAGAGAGCCTGACGCAGGCGGATAAGTGGATTCTTTCCAAAGTAAACGCGCTGGCGAAGGACGTCACGGACAACATGGAAAAATTCGAGCTGGGCATCGCGGTGCAGAAGGTATACGACTTCATCTGGGAGGAATTCTGCGACTGGTATATCGAAATGGTGAAGCCGCGTCTGTACAGCGACACGGATACCACGAAGGCGGCGGCGCTGTGGACCCTGAAGGCGGTTCTCGGAAACGCGCTGAAGCTGCTGCATCCGTACATGCCGTTTATCACGGAGGAAATCTACTGCACCCTGAATCCGCAGGAGGAATCCATCATGATTGCTTCCTGGCCGGAGTGGACGGCAGAATGGGATTTTGCGGCGGAAGAGACGGCGGTAGAGGTAATCAAGGAGGCGGTGCGCGCCATCCGCAACGTGCGCAGCTCCATGAACGTTCCGCCCAGCAGAAAGGCAAAGGTATTCGTGGTTTCGGAAAAAGAAGAAGTGCGCAGCATTTTTGAAGACGGAAAAGTATTCTTTGCGACCCTCGGCTATGCGAGCGAGGTCGTTATCCAGGCGGATAAGGCGGGCATCGGCGAGGACGCCGTATCGGCAGTGATTCATGAGGCGGTGCTTTACATGCCGTTTGCCGAGCTGGTGGATATTGAGAAGGAAATAGAGCGTTTGAAAAAAGAAGAAGAGCGCCTGACGAAGGAGCTTGCGCGTGTAAACGGTATGCTCGGCAACGAGAAATTTGTAAGCCGGGCTCCGGAGGCAAAAATTGCCGAGGAAAAGGCGAAGCTTGCAAAATACACCGATATGATGAACCAGGTGCAGGAGCGCCTGGCACATCTGACAAAGTAAAGGTATTGCGGCGCAGGAACGAAACAGCCTGCGCAGAGGGGAAGGAAAGGTATCGCGGTGCGCGCCCCGGCAGAATCGGGACAGCCGGCAAAAAAGTGCGGCGCATCACGGCAGGAAAGGAGAAGCTATGTCACTGCGTCTGATACTGGGAAGCTCCGGGAGCGGGAAATCCCATTACATTTACAGCAGCATTATTGAGGCTGCGGTGCAGTCGCCGGAAAAGAAATTTCTGGTAATCGTGCCGGAGCAGTTTACCATGCAGACGCAGCGCGAGCTGGTGCGCCTGCATCCGGACGGGGGCTTGCTGAATATTGATATTTTAAGCTTCCAGCGTCTTGCCCACCGCATTTTCGAGGAGGTGGGGGCGGATAAACGCACCGTGCTGGAGGAGCTGGGAAAAACGCTGCTTCTGCGGCGTGCCGCCTCCAGGGTGCAGGATGAACTAAAGGTTTTAAAGGGCAATCTGAAAAAAATGGGATATCTGCAGCAGATGAAATCCATGATTTCAGAGTTGACGCAGTATGATATCGATTCGGAAAAGATGGAGCGGCTTTTGCAGCAGGCGGAGCAAAAGCCGTCCCTCTTTTATAAGCTGAAAGATATCCGGCTTCTCTATGAAAGCTTCCAGGAGGAGCTGGAGGGAAAATATATTACGGCGGAGGAAACATTGGAGGCGCTCTGCCAGGTGGCGCGCCAGTCCGCCATTTTAAAGGGCTGCGTGGTGGCAATCGACGGGTTTACCGGTTTCACGCCTGTGCAGAATAAGCTGCTGCGCGAGCTTTTTTCCCTGGCGGAGCAGGTGTATGTGACCGTGACTATCCGCGCGCAGGAGGAATTCTACCGTATCCGCGGGGAGCACGAGCTGTTTTATCTGAGCAAAAAGACCATCCGTTCTCTGGCGCACACCGCGCAGGAGGCGGGCTGTGAGATTCTGCCGCCGGTGGTGATGGAGTGGAAAACGCTGCCGCGCTTTACAAAAAGCCCGGAGCTTGGCTTTCTGGAAGCGTACCTGTTCGGCGGCGGAAAAGCGCAGTGGACAGAACCGGCAGAAGAACCGGTCCGGAGCGCAAATCCGCATACGGCAGAGGAAACGGCCCGGAGCGGGGAGGCAGAACCGGAGTGCGCTTCTTCCGGCTGTGCAATTTCCCTGCACACGGCGGCGAACCCGGTGCAGGAGGCGCATTTTGCCGCCCGCACCATCCGCGCGCTTCTGCGGCAGGGCTACCGCTATCAGGATATCGCGGTCATCGTGGGAGATTTGCCCTCCTACAGCAGCTACATCCCGCAGGTGTTCGGAGAATACAAAATCGCATACTTTATGGACAGCACGCGGACAGTCTTTTCCAATCCGCTGGTCGAATTTCTGCGCGCTGTGCTGGACATGATACAGCAGGACTTTACCTGCGCGTCAGTATTCCGCTACCTGCGGACAGGGCTCTGCCGGATAGACGCACAGAAGCTCGATATGCTGGAAAATTACGTGCTGGCGGCGGGCGTGCGCGGATTTTCCCGGTGGCGGGAGCCGTTTACCAGAGCTGTGGATTTTCTGGACGAAGAGCAGCTTGCGCTCTGTGAGGAGCTGCGCAGCCTTATCATGGAGCCGCTGCTGCCGCTGGTGTCCTGTATGCGGCAGGCGCGGACAACGGCGCGGGAAAAAACAGAAGGCCTGCACACGCTTCTCTGTCATTACAATATCCAGCAGCAGCTCGCCGATATGGAAAAACAGTTCCGCGCAGACGGACAGGCGGAGCTGGAAAAGGAATTTGCCGGAATTTACGCGATGGTAATTGGCATTTTTGATAAGCTGGCAGAGCTTCTGAGGGAGGAGGCGCTGACGCTGCAGGAATACACAGAGCTTCTGGAGGCGGGCTTTGAGGAGGCGCGTGTGCGTCTCATCCCGCCGTCCGCCGACCGGGTGCAGGTGGGCGATCTGGAGCGTTCGCGTCTGACGGACATCAAGGTGCTGATTTTCCTTGGCTTAAACGACGGCTGGGTTCCGGCGACGGGCGCAGGCGGCGGACTGCTCTCCGATATGGAGCGGGAGACACTGATGGAGAGCCGGGTCGAGCTTGCCCCGACAACGCGTCAGAACAGCTATATCCAGCGGTTTTACCTGTATCTGAATCTGACAAAGCCCAGAGAGAGGCTGTACCTCTCCTGCAGCAAGGCGACGGCGGACGGCAGTCTTTTGCGCCCCTCCTATGTGATGCGCACCATCGGCAGGCTGTTTCCGGGGCTGTCCGTGCACGACGAGGACGTCTGCGAATCCTTCAGCAGCCGGGTGGAGACGCCGCAGAATGCGCTCGCTTATCTGCTGGAGGGCTTCTGGAGCATCCGGGAGCGGCAGCCCTCCGGCGAGTGGCTGGAGCTGTATAACTGGTACCGGCGCAAAGAGGATACAAAAAAGCAGGTGCAGCGGCTGGTGGAAGCAGCGTTCCTTACCTTCGACGAGAGCGGAATCGGACGGAAGGCGGCGCGCGAGCTGTACGGCGAGGTGCTGGTAAACAGCGTCAGCCGTCTGGAAAAATTCGCGTCCTGCGCGTTTGCACATTTCCTGCAGTATGGGCTTCGTCTGCAGGAGCGCGAGGAATATGTATTCCGCCCGGTGGACATGGGCAGAGTGTTTCACAGCGCCATCGAGCTGTACTCCCGCAAGGTGGAGGAGAGCGGCTACGACTGGTTCCGGATACCGGAGGAGGTGCGTGACCGCTTTATAGAAGAAGCCGTCAATGAGGTGTCCGCGGCATACGGACAGCAGATCCTGCACGACAGCGCCCGCAACGAGGCAATGATCGGGCGCATGAAGCGGATTATGCGCCGGACCGTGTGGGCGCTGCACCGCCAGATTCAGTCCGGACATTTTTATCCGGCAAACTTTGAAGTCTCTTTCTCACAGGCGGAGGAGCTGGAGGCGGTGAACATTGCGTTGTCTCCGGAGGAAAAGATGCGGCTGCAGGGGCGCATCGACCGCATAGACGTCTGCGAAAAAGAGGAGCAGGTCTATGTCAAGGTGATTGATTACAAATCGGGAAACACCTCCTTTGACCTGGTGGCGCTGTATTATGGGCTCCAGCTTCAGCTTGTGGTATACCTTAACGCCGCTATGGAGCTGGAGAAAAAAGTACATCCGGAAAAAGAGATTGTTCCCGCGGGTATTTTTTATTATCATATGCAGGACCCGCTGGTGGAGACGGACGAAGAGCTGACGCCGGAGGAAATCAATAAGAAGCTTTTGCGCCAGCTCCGCCCGGACGGTCTGGTAAATGAAGACCCGGCGGTATTCGGGGAAATGGATGTGCGGCTGGAAAAATCCTCCGACGTCATTCCGGTGAGCATCAATAAAGACGGGCGGCCGTCGAAGCTTTCTAAAACGGCGACAGGCGAACAGTTTGCGGCGCTCTCCGGCTTTGTCCACAAAAAGCTGCAGGAGCTCGGCAGCGCCATGATGGAGGGCGAGATTTCCCCGGTGCCGTACCAGCGGAAGCAGCAGACAGCGTGCGATTACTGTATTTATCGTCCGGTGTGCTGCCTGGATGGAAAAATTCCCGGCACGCATACAAAGCGGCTGAAAGAATACAGTGCGGAGGATATCTGGAAAAAATTGGCGGAAACATAAGCGGCATCTGCAGTTTGTGCAGAATTTTTTGCCGGGAATCTGCCCGCCATCTGTCCGGTCGCAGACACGTTGATTTTTTGATTTTGCTGCGCCGCTTATTGGCAGCAATTTTGCCTCCATAAAAGCGGGTCGGACAAAATTGCTGCCGCTATGCTCGCAAAATCTGCAAAATCTGCCTATCGTCTGCGCCCCGGACAGATGGCGGCAGATTCCATGCACATTTTCCGCATAAAATACAGATGCGTGCATAGTTTCAGAAAATGAATTTGGGGAACAGATAGCAGGAGGTGGAAGAATGGGTGTAAAGTGGACTGAGGACCAGCGGCAGGTGATTGATGCGCGCGGCTGCGACCTGCTGGTGTCGGCGGCGGCGGGCTCCGGAAAGACGGCGGTCCTGGTGGAGCGCATTTTGTCAATGCTGACAGATAAAGAGCATCCGCGGGATATCGACCGTCTTCTGATTGTAACCTTTACCAACGCGGCGGCGGGTGAGATGAAGGACCGCATCCGCGTGGCGATTGAGCAGAAGATAGAAGACTGCCGGGCGGACGGCGGGGAGGAGGAGCGGCTGCTGGAGCATCTGCAGCGGCAGGTCTCCCTGCTTTCCAACGCGCAGATCACCACCATCCACAGCTTCTGCCAGTATGTGATCCGCAACCATTTCCATACGATTGACCTGGACCCCGGACTGCATGTGGCGGACGAGGGAGAGCAGAAGCTGCTGCAGAGCGACGTGATGGATAAGCTGGTGGAGGAAGCCTACGCGGAGAATACGGAGGAATTCCGCTACATGGCGGAGTGTCTGGCGCCGGGGAGGGACGACGCGGCGCTTGCGGAGACGGCGCTCTCGCTCTATCATTTTTCCAGAAGCTTTCCGTTTCCGGAGGAATGGCTGCAGGAATGCAGAGACGCTTACGACCTGTCGGCAGAGGAGTTTGACGAAACAGCGTGGGTGCGGCAGCTTCAGCAGCTCTCCACACAGATTCTGGAGGAGGTGCGGGCGCAGATAGAGGAGGCGCTTGCCATAGCGGAGAGCCCGGACGGTCCTTATCCTTACTGCGATGCACTGGAGGCGGATCTGCAGCTTGCAGACGCGCTTCTGGCAGAAAAAACCTATACGGGACGGTGCGCCGCCATGCAGCAGATAAGCTGGACGCGCCTGTCCGCCAAAAAGGACGCTTCTGTTTCGGAGGAAAAAAAGCAGCAGGTGAAGAATCTGCGGGAGAGCTACAAAAAAGCGGTCGAGGATTTGCGGACGGAATTTTACAGCTCCCCGGCAGAGACGGCGGCAGCCGCAATGCGGGACTGCGCGCCGGTCGTCGCCGGCATCACGGAATTTGTATCCCGGTTTGCCGCGCGTTACGCTGCGGAAAAAGTAAAGAAAAATATGATGGATTTTGATGACCTGGAGCATTTTGCGCTGCAGATTCTGGTGACGCGCAGGGACGGGAAGCTCTGCCCGACGCCGGTGGCGGAGGAATTTGCCGCGCATTACGAGGAAATCCTGATTGATGAATACCAGGACAGCAACCTGGTGCAGGAACTGATTCTGACCAGCATTTCCAAAAAACACAGCGGCGGCCACAACCTGTTTATGGTGGGCGATGTCAAGCAGAGCATCTACCGCTTCCGTCTGGCGCGCCCGGAGCTTTTCACGGAAAAATACGACAGCTACCGCACCGGGGAGCCGCAGGCGGCGCAGAGACGCATTGACCTGCACCGGAATTTCCGCAGCCGCAGCCAGGTGCTGACCTTTGTCAATTTCCTGTTTGAACAGATTATGGAAAAGCATCTGGGAAATGTGGAATACGACGATGCGGCGGCGCTCTATCCGGGGGCGGAGTTTGCGCCCGGCGACGATGACGCCTTCCGCGACACCGAGGTGCTGCTGATTGACGCGGAGGCGGAGGAGGAAAAAGAAAAGCCGGAGGAATCTGCGCGGGAGCTGGAGGCATATGCAGTCGCGCAGAGGATTGCCGGAATTGTCGGAAAGGAGCTGGTGTGGGATAATGCACTGGGCGCTTACCGGAGGGCAGAGTACCGGGATATCGTGATTCTGCTGCGCACCATCCAGGGCTGGGCGGAGCCGTTTGCAAAGGTGCTGACGGAGCAGGATATCCCGGCGCACACCGGCTCGCGCACCGGCTATTTTTCCACCACGGAGGTGCAGACGGTGCTGTCGCTTCTGCGCGTCATTGATAATCCCAGGCAGGACATTCCGCTGACGGCGGTGCTGCACTCCCCGATTGTGTGGCTTTCCGCCGGGGAGCTTGCCGCCATCCGCAGCGCTCACCCGCAGATGCCCTTTTACGAGGCGTGTATGCAGGAACCGTCGCTGGCGGATTTCTTTGCGATGCTGGCAGAATTCCGCCGCATGGCGGCTTACACGCCGATACACGAGCTGCTCTGGTATATTTTTGAGCGCACAGGCTATGCGGCATATGCGGCGGCAATGCCGGGCGGCAGCCAGAGGAAGGCGAATCTGGACATGCTGGTGGAAAAGGCAATCGCCTATGAGCAGGGAAGCTACCGGGGATTGTATAATTTTGTCCGCTATATAGAGAATCTCCATAAATACGATGTGGATTTCGGGGAGGCGGCGTCCGGGGAGCAGGAAAATGCCGTGCGGATTTTAAGTATCCACAAGAGCAAGGGACTGGAATTTCCCATCGTGTTCGTCTGCGGCATGGGTAAGCAGATGAACCAGTCGGACGCCCGCAAAAGCGTGGTGCTGCACGCGGACCTCGGCATTGGCTGCGACCGGACGGACCCTAAGCTTCGCATACGCAGCGCCACGCTGCTGAAGCGCTTTATGAAACGATATACGGTGCAGGAAAATCTTGGCGAGGAGCTGCGCGTCCTCTACGTGGCGCTGACGCGCGCGAAGGAAAAGCTGATTCTGACGGGAACAGTCACAAAGCTGGCGGATAAGCTGCAGAAATGGGGGCAGGTATGCCGCAGAGAGGGGACGGTGCTTCCCTTTACGCTGCGCGCGCACGCCTCCACATACTGGGACTGGCTGATTCCGTCCCTGCTGCGCAACCGGTGCTTTGCGCCCCTGGCGGAGGAATACGGCGTGTACCAGGACCACAGCCACCCGCTGTTTTCGCGGGAAATTTTCTGCCGGGTAACGTATCTGCCGGTGCGGGAGCTGACCGGCGCGGAAAAACAGCGTCAGAAGAAGCTTTATATGACCAGGGAAAAGCTGCTGTCGCTCTCGCCGGAGGCGGTATTTGACGCAAAAGCGGCGCAGCAGCTTGCAGAAAACCTTTCTTTCTGTTATGCTTACGGGGGAGAGGAGAAGATTCCGGCAAAGGTGAGCGTGTCCGAGCTGAAAAAGTATGCGCAGTTTGATGAGCTGGAGGACGGGGAGCTTCTGTTTGAGGAGCCTGCCCCGGTGCCGCTGATTCCGGAATTTCTGCAGGAGAAGAGCGAGGTGTCCGGCGCGGCGCGCGGTACCATTTATCATAAGCTGATGGAATGCCTTGATTTTACGTTGTTTGCGGATACCTCCGTGCAGAAGGATACAGCAGAAATGCGGCGGTTTCTGGAGGCGGAGACCGGGCGGCTGCAGCGGGCGGGTCATCTGAAGGCGGAGGAGGCGGAGCTGATTTCGGAGAAGAAATTGCTGGCGTTTCTGAAGCATCCGCTGGCGCAGCGGATGGCGCAGGCGGCGGTGCGCGGGCAGCTTTTCCGCGAGCAGCAGTTTGTGCTCTCCGTTCCGGCGGGCGATATCCGCCGGGAGTGGCAGGCAGGCGGTCCGGTGCTTATCCAGGGAATCATCGATGCATATTTTATCGAGGACGGACAGATCGTTCTGGTCGATTACAAGACGGATTTTGTGAAATTTGAAGAAGCATCTTCCCTCTATCGCAAATATGCGGTACAATTAGACTATTATGAAATTGCGCTTACGCGCCTTGCGCATCTTCCGGTCAGCGAGAAGCTGATTTATTCTTTCTGTCTGGACTGCACGCTTGACGGGCGGAGCGACGGCGCCGGACGATGAATTACTGCGGGGCGGGACGGCGCCGGACGATGAGTTACTGCGGGGCGGAGCGACGGCGCCGGACGATGAGTTACTGCGGGGCGGGACGGCGGCACCGGACGATGAGTTACTGCGGGGCAGAATGACGGCACCGGACGGTGAGTTACTGCGGGGCAGTAACGGCGTTGAGGAGATAAAGTTGAGGAGATAAAAATGTCAGAATTTATCAGAAAGCTATATCATAACAGAATCGTGCGCTACATCTTTTTTGGCGGCTGTACCACGATGGTAAACTTTGTCAGCTACTTTATTCTGCGGACAGTTCTGTCCGTGGACGTCACAAGGGCGAACTTTTTTTCCATCCTGCTTTCGATTTTCTTTGCCTATGTGGTAAATAAGATTTTTGTATTCGAGAGCAAAACACAGGGTCTGCGCGAGCTGCTGTCAGAAATGGCGGGCTTTGTCGGGATGCGCGGCATCACCATGTTTATCGAGATTTTCGGCACGGTGCTGCTCAGCAGCGTCTGGGGCATGAACGATATGCTGGCGAAGCTGCTCATCCAGTTTGTTGTGCTGGTGCTGAACTTTGTGTTCAGCAAGATATTTGTGTTCAGCGGAAAAAAGAAGGAGTACACCATGCATGAGAAGCGCGCCGCCATCCGCAAGAAGCGCTGCATCTGGATTTCGTTCGCCATTCCGGCGGTGACGATGCTGGTCGCCTATATTGTCAATGGGGTGTATCCGTTTGGCGACCACGGCGTGCTGATTATCGATTCCCTGCACCAGTATCTGCCGTTTTTCACAGATTTCCAGCAGAAGCTCTCCGGCAGCGAGTCGCTTCTGTATTCCTTCGGCGGCGGTCTGGGCTACAATATGTGGGCGACGCTTGCCTATTATCTGGCGAGCCCCTTCAATTTCCTGCTGACGGCGGTCTCGATGGAGCACGTCATGGACTTTATGGCGTATCTGATTCTGCTGAAGATCGCGCTGTCCGGGGCGGCGTTCGCCTGGTATCTGTCTGAGCGGGGAGAAGGAAAGGACTATCTGCCGGTGCCGTTTGCCTGTATGTACGCGCTCAGCGCCTTTATGATTGGCTACTATTTCAATATCATGTGGCTGGACAGCGTGATGGTGCTTCCGCTCGTGATGATGGGAATTGAGCGCATCTGTGAGGGCAAAAGCGGAAAACTGTTTACCGGCGCCCTGTTTTACGGGATATACTGCAACTACTATATCGGATTTATGCTGTGCCTGTTCTCCTGCCTGTATTTTCTGGCAAACTGGGTGGCGGCGCGGAAATTTACATTTAAAAAATTCGTCACCTCCGGGCTGCGCTTTGCCTGGCATGCGCTCCTTGGCGGCGGTATGGCGGCGCTGGTGCTGGTTCCGGCGTACCTGGCGCTGGGAATGACGGAATCGGCGGGCAGCAGCTTTCCGTCGAAAATCAAATTTTATACGGACGGCATCACGCAGCTCACCGGGCATTTTGCGCTGGTCGAGCCGATTAACATCTACGACGACCAGTCCGGCGTAAATATTTACTGCGGCGTCATCATTTTAATTCTGGTCATCTTATATATTTTAGATAAGGAGCTCAGCTTTAAGGAACGTCTGTCAAAGGTCGTGCTGATGGGCATTCTGCTGCTCAGTATGAATTTCAACATGCTGAATTATATCTGGCACGGCTTCCATACACAGAACGGTCTGCCGAACCGCTTCGCGTTTATTTATATCGGCGTGATTCTGGTGATGGGATTCGACGCCCTGCGGCATATCCGCAGGCTGGACGTCTGGCGGCTGGCAATCTCCTGGATTCTTCCGGTGGCCTTTGCCGCATACTGCATGTACGCCAATGTCGGAGAGCGGGAGTGGTACGTCTATGTGGTTACGCTGTCCCTGCTGGCGGTGTACGGCATTCTGCTATTGTTTTTGCAGGGAATGGCAAAGGGCTTTGCCGTGGTAAAGACCATCCTCATTTCCCTGATGTCGGTGGAAATGGTGGCGACCGGTATTTACGGCGTCTGCATGAACGGCACGGTCGGCAGAAGTACCTATGTTAATGAGCAGAAGGCGTACCAGACCCTGATGGCGCGGCAGGAGGACGGAAGCGGATTTTACCGCAGCGAGATTGACAGCCAGCGGATGCGCAACGAAAATATGTTTATGGGCGCAAACGGTGTGGTGCTGTTTTCCTCGACTATGCCGGAGGCGACGGTCAATCTCTGCCGCAGCATCGGCATGGAGGCGCGCACGAACAAGACCGGCTACAACGGTATGTCGAAGCTGTTTAACGATGTCTTCGGCGTCCGCTATGTGGTTTCCAAATCGGGCGGCGATACGCTGTACCAGATGCAGAAGGTGGATTACGAGGAGCCGCTCACGCTGTATAAGAATGAGGATGCGCTGTCGGTCGGCTTTATGGTATCATCGGATATCAAAAACTGGGATATCAACGATAAGCTGCCGATGAAGGTGCAGGATGATTTTGCCACGCTTGCGACCGGGGTGGATTTCTTCTACACGCTGCGCGAAGCGTACTCCCTGGAGGAGGGACCGACGTACATCATCCGCCTGCATCCGGGCGAGCAGACCTACATCGAGTTTACCGAGAATGTGGAGAGCATTACCATTAAAACGCCGCAGTACGAAAAGACTATCAATAATTATACGAAAAATGTCTTTAATCTGGGCACCGTCACGGAAGAGGGCGAGGCCAGCAAGGCGAATATTACGATTAAATATAAGGAAGGAAAGGATACGCCGGTTCCGGTGCGCGTTTACACCTGCACGGACGAGGAGTATCAGGCGGTTTATGATAAGCTTGCCGCCAACCAGATGGAGAATGTACAGGAATCGGGCAATAAGCTGTCCGGCACCATTCATGTGGACGAGGCGGGCACGCTGCTGCTGACGATTCCCTACGACGAGGGCTGGAAGGTGCTCGTGGACGGTGTGGAAACAGAAACTTACCGCGTGGGCGAGGCGCTGACGGGACTGGATCTGGAACCGGGCGACCACGAAATTTCCATGACCTTCACTCCGGAGGGACTGTGGCTGGGCAGCTTTCTGTCACTGCTCTGCGTGGTGCTGTTTCTTGCGACCTGCTATGCGGAGCGCAGGCTGCAGGGACGCACTGTCCGGCCAGGACGCGGCAGAAGGACGGAGCAGATGGCGGAAGCGGAAGCATAAAAAGGGAGGTTTTCATGATTTATCAGAGACTATGTGAGATAGCGGGAGCGGAAAATGTGTGCAGGCAGGAGCCGATGAGCAGACATACGACGTTCCGCATCGGCGGACCGGCGGATTATTTTGTGCTGCCGCACAGCAGCGGCGAGCTTGCCGCTGTGATTGCCCTCTGCCGGGAGAGCGCTGTGCCGTGGTACGTTATCGGCAACGGCAGCAATCTCCTGGTGGGCGATAAGGGCGTGCGCGGCGTTGTCATACAGCTTTTTAAGAATTTCCAGAAAATCGTTATTGAAGAGGAAACGGCGGTGCTGCAGGCGGGCGTGATCAATTCTCTGGCGGCAAAGCGTCTTCTCGATGCGGAGCTTACCGGATTTGAATTTGCCGCCGGGATTCCGGGAACCATCGGCGGAGCCGTCGTGATGAACGCCGGCGCCTACGGCGGGGAAATGAAGGACATCGTTTCCAGTGTGACGGTACTGGACGAAAACGGAGCGCTGCAGACGCTTCCGGCAGATGAGCTGGAATTTGGCTACCGCACGAGCATCGTTGCCCGCAGGGGCTATGTGGTGACGGAGGTAACGCTTGCCCTTCAGCGGGGGTGCCGGGAGGAAATCGCGGCGCGCATGGAGGAGCTGAAGGAGCGGCGCATCACGAAGCAGCCTCTGGAATACCCCAGTGCCGGCAGCACCTTCAAGCGCCCGGAAGGGTACTTTGCGGGCAAGCTGATTATGGATGCCGGTCTGCGCGGATTTTCCGTCGGCGGGGCGCAGGTTTCCGAAAAGCACTGCGGCTTTGTCATTAATACCGGCGGGGCGACGGCGGCGGACGTTGTGGCGCTGATGGAGGCGGTGCAGGATACCGTGGAGAAAAAATTCGGCGTGCGTCTGGAGCCGGAGGTAAAGCGGCTGGGAGAATTCTGATGAGAAGAATTGCGCAGGCGTATGAGGACTGCGGACAGCAGGTGTGAGCAAATCTCATTCGCGAAGCGAATTTTAAATGGATTTGCGAAGGTTGCTGTGAACGGATGGAACAGTAACCGGATAAAGAGCTGCGAAGAGAGGGAGACAGAAGATGAGACTTGTGATTGTGACCGGCATGTCGGGTGCCGGGAAGGTAAGCGCACTGAAAATATTGGAGGACATGGGCTATTATTGTGTGGATAATCTTCCGATTCCGCTGCTGCCGACGTTTGTGGACCTGGTGTACACGCAGAGTGCAGAGATTACGAAGGCGGCGATCGGCATCGATATCCGCAATGGAAACGGGCTGCAGGATATCGGCGGCTATCTGGAGCAGATAGAGAAATCCGGCTGCGCCTACGAGATCCTGTTTATGGACGCCTCGGACGCCACGCTGATAAGGCGCTACAAGGAGACGCGGCGCGTCCATCCGATGACGGGCGACCGCAGGATAGACCACGGAATCGAGGAGGAGCGGCGGCAGCTTGCGTTTCTGAAAAAGAAAGCGGATTATATTATCGATACCAGCAATCTGCTGATCCGCGAGCTGGTGCGCAGCTTAAACCAGATTTTTGTGGAGAATCAGGAATTTAAAAATATGGTGGTGACGATTGTGTCGTTCGGCTTTAAATACGGCATACCGACGGACGCGGATCTGGTGTTTGATGTTCGCTTCCTGCCGAATCCGTATTATGTGGAGGAGCTGAAGACGCAGACGGGCAACGACCTGCCGGTGCAGGAATATGTGATGAACTGCAGCCAGGCGGGAACGTTTCTCGCAAAGCTCACCGACATGGTAAATTTTCTGATTCCCAATTATGTGCTGGAGGGAAAAAACAGCCTGGTAATCGGAATCGGCTGCACGGGCGGAAAGCATCGCTCGGTGACGATTGCAAATAAGCTTTTTGAACAGCTTGCGGGCGAGACAGAATACAGCGTGAGGATAGAACACAGGGATATCAACCGGTGACAGCTCCGGGAGGAGGAGAGCGGATGTCTTTTTCCGGGAATATAAAAGAGGAGCTTTCCAGGCAGATACCGGCGGCCAGACACTGCCGGATCGCCGAGATCGCGGCGATCATCAGTCTGTGCGGCGGCGTGTCGGTGTCGGCAAATGAGCGCTTCTGCTTAAAGGTGCAGACGGAAAATCTTTCTGTCGCAAGAAAATACTTTACATTATTGAAAAAAACATTTAATATAGTAGTTGAGCTTTCTATAAAACAAAGCAGAGGGCGCAGCAGGAACCGTGTGTACATGGTATATGTGAAAAGGCACGGGGATACAGTGCGTATTCTGCAGGCAGTGAAGCTGCTGAAGGGAGACGGACTGGATTATATGGGCGCAGAGGATGCGCAGGATATCACAGACAGTCTGATTATACAGCAGACCTGCTGCAAGCGGGCGTTTTTGCGCGGCGCGTTTCTGGTGGCGGGTTCCGTCAGCGACCCCCGTAAATTTTACCACCTGGAGTTTACGTGCACGAGCGAGTACCGTGCCCGGCAGATACAGTCGGTGCTGAAGTCATTTGAACTGGAGGCGAGAGTCATCCCCCGCAAGAAATACTTTGTGGTATATCTGAAGGAGGGGGACCAGATTGTGGATGCGCTGAATGTAATGGAGGCTCACCAGGCACTCATGGAACTGGAAAATATCCGTATTTTAAAGGATATGCGAAACACGGTGAACCGCAAGGTGAACTGTGAGACTGCCAATATTCACAAGACAGTGAATGCGGCGGTAAAGCAGATTGAGGACATCAGGTATATCCGGGACACCAAAGGATTCGGCGATTTATCGGAAGGTCTGGCGCAGATGGCAGAAATCCGGTTGGCCCATCCGGACGCGACATTAAAGGAATTAGGTATGCTTTTGACTCCTCAGGTAGGAAAATCCGGCGTGAATCACCGGCTGAGAAAGCTCAGTGAGATAGCCAGTGAACTGAGAGATAATAAGGAGGAGAAACATTATGATTAAAAAACCTATTACAATTCAGATTGCCAACGGCCTGGAAGCAAGACCGGTTGCACTTCTGGTACAGGTGGCGAGTCAGTATGACAGCCAGATTCATGTAGAAGTAGAAGGCAAACGTGTAAATGCGAAGAGCATTATGGGCATGATGACGCTTGGACTTGAGACCGGAGAGAAAATTGTTGTCGAGGCAGAAGGCTCCGACGAAGAAGAAGCAATGAACAACATCGAAAAATACCTCAGTACACATTGACATACATAGAGCACAAAAGGCGAAATTGGAAGAGCAAAAGGAGACACCGGGACTGCCGGCGTCTCTTTTTTGTTTGCGCGTCATGGGCGCGCTCTAACGGGTGCAAGTCCCGAACATGCCCGGATAGTGGAAAATGTATAGCTGAACAGCAAGGGTGTCCATCGTGAGGTGGAATCTGAAGGAAGCTGTAGGCAAATCTCTGGTCCGACGGACAGAAATCGCATATAAGGCTAGGCTACGAGAGATAAGCTGGCAGAAAGCAACGAAGTCTAATAACTATCACGTTAGTAGTAGCAGAGTAAATGCGGCGGATATATGGAGAGAAAGAGCGTGCACCTTAAGCGTGGAGGTCTCACAGAGGTTCCATCAGCCTAGTA
The DNA here is from genome assembly GCF_025148285.1 of Marvinbryantia formatexigens DSM 14469. NCBI lineage: Bacteria > Bacillati > Bacillota > Clostridia > Lachnospirales > Lachnospiraceae > Marvinbryantia > Marvinbryantia formatexigens. Next base: position 3,437,187 of record NZ_CP102268.1, read on the forward strand.
ACAACGAACTGTGAGAAGTCAGCAGAGTCCATAGTAGTGAGGAAGTCTCAGTAATGGAGATGGAGCGAAGGGGCGAACAATCAATCAGTTTGAGTAGGTCTCGTGTTGCAGAAGAGACAGACATCCGCCGTAACCAATCGGGGAAAAGATGGTCAAATCAAGCGAGACGGAAAGGAAAGAACGCATGGACACAAGTAGTCTAATGGAGCAGATATTATCCAGAGATAATCTCAACAGAGCGTACCTGCAAGTCGTACGAAACAAAGGTGCAGAGGGAGTGGACGGAATGAAGTACACGGAACTTAAGGAGCACCTTGCAAAGAACGGCGAAATCATCAAGGAACAGCTGAGGACAAGGAAATATAAGCCTCAGCCAGTACGAAGAGTGGAGATACCAAAGACGGATGGCGGTGTCAGAAATCTGGGAGTACCAACAGTAACAGACAGATTTGTACAACAAGCCATAGCACAAGTGTTAACACCAATCTATGAAGAACAGTTTCATGACCACAGTTATGGATTTAGACCAAACAGATGTGCACAGCAGGCAATCCTTGCGGCACTCGACATGATGAATGACGGAAATGACTGGATTGTAGATATTGACCTGGAAAAGTTCTTTGACACAGTAAACCATGACAAGTTAATGACTTTAATTGGCAGAACAATCAAAGATGGAGATGTTATCTCTATTGTAAGGAAATATCTTGTAAGCGGAATCATGATAGATGATGAGTACAGGGAATCAGTTGTGGGAACACCACAAGGAGGAAATCTTTCTCCGCTGTTAGCAAACATCATGCTCAATGAACTCGATAAGGAAATGGAAAAGCGAGGGTTGAACTTTGTAAGATATGCGGATGACTGCATTATCATGGTAGGAAGCGAAATGTCTGCAAAGCGGGTGATGAGAAATATATCACGTTTCATCGAAGAGAAACTGGGACTCAAGGTCAACATGACCAAGAGCAAAGCAGACAGACCACAAGGGTTAAAATACCTTGGATTCGGATTCTACTATGACCCAATGGCACACCAATACAAGGCTAAACCACATGCAAAATCAGCTGAGAAATTTAAGAAGAAGATGAAAGAACTCACCTGCCGTAGCTGGGGCGTTAGCAACAGCTATAAGGTGGAGAAACTCAACCAACTCATCAGAGGATGGATAAACTACTTCAGGATAGGAAGCATGAAAACGCTCTGTAGAGAACTGGACGGAAACATCAGATATAGATTGCGCATGTGTATATGGAAACACTGGAAAACTCCCCAGAACAGAGCAAAGAATCTGATGAAACTTGATGTACCAAGATGGGCGGCATACAATATCGCTTATTGTGGCGATAAATACGCTCGTCTCGCACACAATGGCTGGATACAGAAAGCTATAAGTACAAAGAGACTAACCTCATTTGGATTAGTCTCAATGCTGGATTACTACACCGAGAGGTGTGTCACTTGTTAAGTTGATTGAACCGCCGTGTACCGAACGGTACGCACGGTGGTGTGAGAGGTCGGAATTTCTCATTTAAGAGAAATTCCTCCTACTCGATTGCTATGACAATTATTGCGCTTTCGTCATTGATGATGCCGTTTTTTCACTTCACTTTCCGGGAAATGGGGATTAATATAAATCTGAGGGAATGCACAGGCAGTGTATTCCCGGAAAACACGGGAGAGAAAAAAATGAAGAACGACCAGCGCGGAAAAGATATGTGGAATACCATTTACGCGGAAAGCCAGCCGGTGGATTTGCGGGAGAAGACGCTGAGTGTGGAACCGCTTTTTGACACCTGCCTGATGATGTTTGCAGGAAAAACAAACCAGGTACTGGATTTTGGCTGCGGGACAGGCGATATCCTGTTCCAGTACGCACAGTACAAAAGACACCCCAAAGGCGCGGGAATCGATTCTGCGAAGACGGGCGTTTCCTTTGCCAGGGAAACCGCCAGAATGAGCGGATACAGCAACCTCCATTTCTTTGAGGGGGATGAATCCTTTCTGGACGTCTTTGAAGCGGGAAGGTTTGACGGCATTATCCTGTCCAATGTGCTGGATGTGATGCCGGAGAGCATCGGATATCAGACTGCGGTAAAGCTGAACCGTGTTCTGAAGGAGGGAGGATACTGGTTTATCAAGCTGAATCCCTTCTATACCACACAGGAATTAAAGGATATGGAGTATGAGGAAATGGGACCTCATATGTACGGAGAGGGCGGTATTCTGCGGCTGAAGCAGGAGCCTACGCCGTACTGGATGGAGATTTTTCAGAAAATCGGAAGCCTGGAGCGGTATGTGGAGTTTCCCTATGAATGGCAGCCGGGAATGAACAGGCTCTTCTTAATCAGAAAAACCTCCGCCTCTTAAAAATTGCCTTACAGCACCTCTTTTTTCATATATAGTATAACACGCAGCTTCCCCCTCCTCTGTATCTGCAGAGGAGGGGGAAGCTGCGTATCAATGATTATTTATAAAATAAAGAGAAAGGCGATAATTGTATATGCAGGATTATTTGTTATATCTCGGAATCGTTTCTACATCCAGTTTGTTGTTGGGGTTCTCGTTATAGTACGGGAAGCGGGCAACTGTTGCACGGATTTTAATCTGGTTGGTTCCCGGCTCGCCCCACAGTACATAAACCTCTGTACCCTCTTCGCAGAATGCCAGGTCAAGCTGACACTGGGATATCATTTCATGATAGTAAAGGCTCATCATACGGCCGCTGTTGACGCCAATCATATTTCCGTCTGCATCCAGAACCTTGTCCTGATGAATCGCCACACGGTAATCCTTCGCCAGGTCGTTCGGCTCATCGATAGGAGCATACGGGTTGTCGGTAAACTGGGAGGCATAAACCTTCAGAATATCGTCGTGGTTCCATACAAGGGAAACCATTTTGCGCTTGCGGTTGGCTTTCATCTTTTCCAGCGCTTCTCTGCCGACAAAATCATGGTCGAATTTTACGCAGAAGCCCCATCCCAGAGAATACGGGTCTGTATATCCGGCAGTTTCCCTGCCGACGCTGCCGCTGACATTTCCGGTGTTGTCCGGAAATCCCGGAATATCGCAGGCAAAATGATAGGAGGTCTGGGGATAACCGCAGATAGTATGCTCCATCATATAAGAATGCCATCCGAGACGGCGGATACCAAATTCTTCGCCCGCACGGTAAATCAGGTCATACAGCTCATAGGAGTCTTCCGTATCGCCGTGAAGCTCATACGCAAGCGTGCCCGCCATACCCATTCTGGCGATACGCACCGTCTTTCCGTTGATGGAGGTATTGCGGAAGGTCATGAATTTGACGTCATGCAGATCCTCCTTCGTCACTTTTTCCAGAAGCTCCAGACTTCTCGGTCCGCCTATCTGGAACAGGAATTTCTTTCCGGTCAGGTCGGTCATTTCCATATCATAGTCGGCAGCCTCTTCCTTATAGTAAGCGGCAAGAGAAAGCATAAAGTAGGTATCATACGTATTTTCATCCAGACGGAACAGCATACCGTGGCTGGTGATGATGCCCTCCTCATTGCAGGTGATAGCGTGCTTTCCGGTGCCGACCGGGAAATTCTCGAAGGTGCAGGTGCAGTGCTTCATCATGAATTTTGTTGCGTCCGGCCCCTGGAAGCGGTAATACGGAGAGCAGCTCAGTCCTGCATGGAGATAGACGGTCTTTTCCCAGGAAAGCTGCTCGTCGCGCCATCCGGTGTATTCATACGGCTGTACATACGGTATGAAGAAATTGTAAAAAAGGTGCTTTACATCAGAGTAAGGCGGCTCAAACGGTGAGTAGAAGGTTTTTGCCTCCTTGGGGGCGGGAGCGATTACACATTTGTTTTTGTACTCCTCGTCATTGATTTCTTTAAAAACATAATTTGCTGCCATAATTATCCTCCTTGCAATTTTTGTTTTATGGCTGTCAGATGTGGACGGATTCACTCCAGTCATCATCGTCATAAGAAATATCGTATTTCATGGAGCCTGGTTCCATACTGCCGCTGAGCATTTCGTGATACTGCTCTGTCAGCGACAGCTCTTCCTCTTTGTCCTCCGGCATGGGACTTTCTGTCAGGATACTGCCAAGCTTTTTGACCGGCGCCCACCAGTCGGTTGTGGTGCGTTCCTCTTCCGGGACATCCTTTCTGCGCTTCTTTACCAGAAGGGAATCGATTTCGGGATATGCAGCGATAGCGTTCATATCCTCCCGGAAATTGCCGCCCACATATTCAAACGTCATCATGATAAATTCATTCAGCTTGAAATAGTATTGATTCCGGATACCGTGAACCCAGAGGATCTGCTGCATCTCTGTATCGGGATTCAGCCATTTCTGAAGATATTCTTCACGTTTTTCCGGAACAATGTAGATGATTTCCGCTACCCGTTTCATGTTGCCTCCTTTCCATGAGCTTTCGGAATGGTGTTTTCTATTCTGAAAGTGTATGTGTTCTTGATTTGATGATACAAGTATAGCAGGACTGCGGGGCGGTTTCATCGGACAGACGTCAAAAAAACGCCGCCCCGTTTTGGGAAATTTTCCAAAACGGGACGGATGCGGGCAGGAGAGGAGATTTCCGCCGGAGGCAAAACATTCCGGATTAAGATTACCGGGCTTCGCCGGATTTTTCCGTAAATTCCTTTACGCCGTATTTTTCACGGTACTGGTGCAGCGTCAGCCCGGTCGCCTGCTTAAATCTTTTGCCGAGATAGCTCTGGGAGGTAAAGCCCAGATAATTTGCAATCGCGCTGTAGGAATACCGGGAGTAGGTCAGCATATTTTTAACCAGCCGGATTTTTTCCTGCAGAATGTATTCGCTGATGGTGATGCCCTCCTCCTTTTTAAATAAATCGGACAGATAGCTTGCATTCATATATAATTCCTTTGCGACGTCCGAGGTGGACAGCTTTCCGTGTAGATGGGAGCAGATATAATCCTTGCATCTGCTGATTCTGGAATCCGGCGGATGCTCTGAGCTGCGCGCTTCCCGCTGTTCCTTCAGCTCCTTTACCAGGACCGTGTACTGGTATTCCGCCTTTCTGCCGAGAGAGAAAGCGGCCTCCGGGTTTTTCGCCTCCTCGATCTGATTGATATAGCTGTCGCTGAGCGAAAAGGCAATATCCGGGATGACGCCTCCGCGGATAGCGGCTCTGGCGCCCAGGGTGACAAGAACGATTCCAAGATTCTGGCAGTGGCGCAGAGGATCTTTGGCAAGCGTTCCCACACGTCCGATATAATCCTCCTCCCAGCTTTTGGTAAGCTGTGCCACGTCGCCGTTTTCGATGCTGGAGAGCTCCCGGATTTCCTGGTCGTAAGGATTGTGCCGGGAGGAGGCTTCCTGGTTCCGGAACACAATGTCCGTAAAATTTTTCTGCACCTCGCTGGCTTCCGCCTGCTCCAGACAGTTCAGTTCAGACGCCTGGTTCAGTGAGAGGATGCTGTTATGGAAGAGATTGTGCACCAACAGGCTTTCCTTTAAAAGGACATAGGGCGTGCAATGATAAAGCAAGAGCCGCTGCTCCTCCGGGACAGATAATGTCTCTGGCAGCCGGTGCTTATACCGGGTGCCGCCAGGGAGCAGGACGGGACCCATCAGGAAGATCTCTGCTCCGGCAACGGCTGTGGCGTAGGCGATGGAATGGTCGTCCGCCGAAAGCACAGGACAGGCGTCCTCCGCCGTCTGAAGCAGAAATGGAAGGAGCTCTGCGGATTCGCTCTCAGGCTGCGCCGTCAGATCCACACGCTCACATACCGTTTCCAGAAGCTCGCCCTGCCGGGTATACCGCCGCACAATGGTGTGCAGTTGCCTGGAAAGGTATTGCATCAGATAAGTAATATTCATCGTTGTTTATCTCCGTTTTCATGATAAAGATAAGTATATCATATTTTCCAAAGAAAGTGATAAACAACTAAAAAAAGTGATATAGATTGAACCGCCCATTGCGTAAAATAAAACCAGCAAAGCAAAAAACGGAGGAAAAATAATGAACGCGAAATTATTTATTACCGATAGAAAAGGAACGCTGACGGAAAAGAACGTGTCCGCCTTTGCGGATGACGGTGTGGAAAATGAAGTGCTGAACATTTATGAGAATGTGCAGTATCAGACGATGGAGGGCTTTGGCGGAGCCCTCACCGATTCGGCGGGATATGTATTTTCCCGCATGAACGGAAAACAGCAGGAAGAGCTGCTTACGATGTACTTTGACGAATCGCATATGGGCTATAACCAGGTGCGGATTCCTGTGGACAGCTGTGATTTTTCGACGCATCTTTACGAGGCGGCGCCCGACCGGGAGGATGAGAATCTGGAAGGATTTTCCTTTGCGGATACGGAAAAATATATTCTCCCTCTGTTGGAGAGGGCACAGAAAAAGGCGGGAAAGAAGCTGAAGATCATGCTTTCCGCCTGGTCTCCGCCGGCATACATGAAAACGAACGGAAGCCGGACGGGAGGCGGCTCCTTAAAAAAGGAATACCGGAGGCGGTGGGCCGCATATCTTTGCAGATATGTGGAAGAATACCGGAAGCGGGGCTATGAGGTCGTCCGCATGACCATACAGAACGAGCCGAACGCCGTGCAGAAGTGGGATTCCTGCCTGTTTACCGCGCAGGAGGAAAAAGAATTTCTCAGGGATTATCTGGTTCCGGCGCTTCGTGAGCGCGGGATGGAGGATATAGAGCTTTTTATCTGGGACCATAATAAGGAGAGGGTCTATGAGCGGGCAAGGGATACGATAGACGACACCACGGAGGATATGATTTCCGGGATCGCTTTTCACTGGTACAGCGGAGACCATTTTGAGGCGCTGGATATGGTGCGTCAGAGATTCCCGGAGAAAAAGCTGATTCTTTCGGAAAGCTGTCTGGAGTTTGGCAGGCATGACCGGGAGGCGCAGCTGGAAAATGCCGGAAAGCTGGCGCATGACATGATTGGGAATCTGAATCATGGCATGTCGGGGTTCTACGACTGGAATATCCTGCTGGACGAAAACGGCGGTCCCAACCATGTGGATAATTTCTGTGATGCGCCGTTTTTATATCATCTGGAGGAGGGCAGGCTGGAAGAGCGCATGTGCCTGAAATATTACTGGCATTTTGCACATTTTATCAGACCCGGCGCCGTCCGTCTGGCAGTTACCAGATACACGGACGCTCTGGATTTTACGGCATGGAGAAATGCGGACGGCAGGCTTGTGTTTGTGATTTTAAACAGGTCGGAGAATGCGCGCCCCTGTTATCTCAGAGTACGCGGACAGGTTCTGGAAATAGAGGCGGAGGCACAGAGCATTATCAGCGGAGAAATCTGAAAAAAATTTTCCTCCATCGCTTGACAATACAAAATATATGTGTTATATTACAAATAGAACAAAAGAAGATGGCTTCTGGGGCTGCATGCATCTGACATGCAGCCCCTTTTCAGAAACAGGCGAACAGACAGGAGGCGTATACTATGGCAGCAAAAAGAGATTATTATGAGGTTCTCGGCGTCAGTAAAAATGCAGATGCGGCTTCCATAAAAAAAGCGTACCGGAAGCTGGCGAAAAAATATCATCCGGATACGAATAAAGGAGACCCGGCGGCAGATGAAAAATTTAAAGAGGCGGCCGAGGCATATGATGTATTGAGCGATCCGGAAAAACGGAAATTATATGACCAGTTTGGCATGGCGGCGTTCGACGGAAGTATGGGAGCGGGCGCCGGAGCAGAAACAGGAAACGGTGCCGGAGGCGGAGCGGGAAGCTACCGGTCATATGGGAATAACGGCTCCGCTTACAGAGAGTTTCATTTCCAGGGGGATAATATGGATGACCTGTTCCGGAACTTTTTCGGAGGAGGTTTTGGAGCAGGGCGCGGCGCAGGCCCCGGATTTGGTTTTGGACAGCAGTTTTACGGAGAAGACGACTATGACGGAAGCAGCTACGGCAGCGGAAGCGGTTACAGTGGCGGAAGCAGCTATGGCGGCAGAAGCAGTTACGGCGGCAGAAACAGCTATGGCGGAGGAATGCGGGGGTCCGATATCACGGCGCAGCTTAAGGTGGAATTTGAGGAAGCGGCGTTCGGATGCGATAAGGTAATCTCGTATCAGGATGAAAGCGGCAGGGTGCAGAACCTGAAGGTACACATCCCGGCAGGAATTGACACCGGAAAGAAGATACGTGTTCCCGGAAAAGGAGGCGCCGGAATGCAGGGCGGACCGGACGGAGACCTTTATCTTGAAATAGTTGTGGGAAACAAAAACGGCTTTGAGCGGAAAGGTCAGGACGTCTACACCACGATTCAGATTCCGTACACCACCGCTGTGTTTGGCGGAGATGTCATCGTTCCCACCCTTTACGGCAACGTAAGCTGTCATATTAAGGAAGGAACACAGTCGGGCACAAAAATACGGCTGCGGGAAAAAGGCATCGCGGACATGAATCATCCGTCCGCAAAAGGCAGTCAGTATACAAAAGTGGAGATACAGGTTCCCCGTAACCTTAACTCAGCAGCAAAACAGAAGCTGAGAGAGTACCAGCGGGCAGTATGACGGGTACAGCAGTATATTTATAGAAAAATGAAGGACCCCTCTGGAAGCGGATTTGCTGACAGAGGGGGTTTTTACGAATAGGATTCCCCAATCCAAGCGGCCTGATTTTTGGGTATACTGTTAATAATCGAATTTTGCATATCGTTGCAGGATGTGATAATATAAATATATATATCATAACGGCTTATTACCCAGATACAAAGAAGTTTGAAAATGATTTGAAAACCAGAAGAAAGGGGAAATAAATATGTGTATGTTTTGTAAAAATACGACTACTATCCAGAGCACCACAACCCACGTTGTGAACTACAAAGACTGCATCATCGTAATCAAGAATGTTCCATGCCTTGAATGTGATCAGTGTGGCGAGAAATATTACACTGATGAAGTCGCTGAAAAGCTGGAAATCATTGTGAATATGGCAAAGAAGCTGATGCAGGAGATTGCTGTGATTGATTACAAACAGGCAGCGTAAAAATTTGTGCTTCAAAAATGAACTGCTGATATTCAGCATGTAGATGTCCGGCATCTGAAAGAAGAAATGATGCAGACCGTATAATTACGGGACAAAATGTATTCCCCGGCTATAAGGAAAATCAGCCGGGGAATATTTGTGATTAAAAGATTGATTATGGCTATTACTGTACTGCGGGCAAGCTGTGAACAGAGAATGGTCTATATAAATGGCGATATATTTAAAGGGAGCTTTCGGAGAAACTGGGAAAGAGATTATCATTGTACTCCAGGCGAAGTTAGGGCTATGCTCCAGGATTAGACGGAATAAACTATGGACATGAAAATTCTGGGGAGTGGCGTCCTTGATATTTTTAAAATATAGAGAACATTGCATTCGGGAATTGGGATAATGTTTTGCCTTAGGCAACCATATGAAATGTAAAGTGATGCGAAATCGTGGAAAAATGCATTTCTGCCGGTCGGACGGAGAAATGCGGATATTCCCTCTGGCTTCCAGACAGGTCATGTAAGATATTAACAATGCATGAAGATATGAGGCTGTTAAAAATAAACAAATTCAAGGGGAATAAAAAGAATAAAATTGTGCATAACAATGAAATTTTTGGAAAAGTGCCCAAAAACACCACTAACTACACTTTCGGATAGTGGATTTTTGCCATTTTCCGTGATATAATGCTCAAAGAGAAAACATTTTTTACCAGAACAGGAGTTGACACCATGAGCAAAAGAAGCGATAATCTGAGAGCAGAGCAGAGCAGAGCAGAGCAGAGCAGAGCAGAGCAGAGCAGAGCAGAGCAGAGCAGAGCAGAGCAGAGCAGAGCAGAGCAGAGATAACGTTCTGTCTTTTTGTGGTGTCTTCCATACAGGATACAGGGAAACCGTCAGAAACCGGGTGGCAGAAATGCCGCCCGGCTTCTGGCGGTTTTTTGCGTCATCCAGATGACGCAAAAAACTCTGGCAGGATGTGCACCCGCGTGAATGGAAGATGTCAGCAGAAGCTGACCACGCGTGGCACGGCAGAAGTGTGCAGGCACACTTCTGTTCCTGCCGGAAATCCGGCAGGAGCTTACAGGAATGTTAAGGGACACATATACGGATACGGGAGGTGACGGCGGTGCAGGATGAAAGCAGGAAAAGAGGAAAAAACACAGCAGACAATGATGTATACATAAGACCGAAAACAGCAGAAAGGAAACTGAAAGCAGCACTGGAGCTGGGGATGGTGGCGTACCTGTACGGCGTCACCGGCACCGGCAAGACCAGGCTGGTGCGGGAAGTGTTTGCACGGAAACAGTACGAGTATTATTCCGCACGGGAAACACAGCCGGAAGAGGTGGGCGTGAAGCCGGACGGCCAGGAGCGCATTGTGGTGGTTGACGACCTTTACACCGTCACCCTGCAGGAAATAAAGGAATGCTGGGCAGCCCTTTTCCGGAAGCTTGCCGGACAGGAGGGCGTCCGCCTGGTACTCGTCTCCCGCGCACCCGTCCCCGGATGGCTGATCCCCCTCCGGGTGGAATACCGGTTCGTGGAGATCGGGGAGAAGGACTTATGTCTTACCCGGAGGGGACAGGACGCGTACCTGGAGCTGTCCGGCATCCGGCTGGAACCGGAGACGGCGGACCGGGCATGGGAGCTGGGAAAAGGGCACCCGGTATCGCTGAAGCTGCTGGTGCTGGAAAACGGGGACGTGGATCTGGCGGTAAAGAACATGTGGCTCTGGCTTGAAAACCATATCTTTGACCAGTGGGAAAAGGAGCTTTCCGAGTTCCTGATGGAAACGTCCATCGTGGAGAATTACACAAAGGAGCTGGCGGCGATGATCACCGGCAGGGATGATGTGGACGCGCTGGTGTCCCGCGCGGAGGAACTGGGGAACTTCATGACCAGCACCGGGTAGGACGGGATATGGGAATACCGCTGGGCGATGCGCCAGGCGATGCGCGGCAGGCTGGCAAGGAAATACAGCCGGGAGCAGATCCGGCAGCTCTATTCCCACGCCGGGCTTTATTACGAGATGTACGGGAGGTACCCGGAGGCACTGGAAATGTACGGGGAATACGGGGATGCGGAGGACATCCGGCGGGTGCTTTCCGCCAATGCCCGGAGGAACCCGGCGGCAGGCTCCTACTTCGAGCTGCGTGACTATTACCTGTCGCTTCCGGAAGAGATGATACTGGACGACCCGGTGCTGATGTGCTACATGAGCATGCTGCATTCCATTTTAATGGACACGGAGGAGAGCGAGCGCTGGTACCGGGAACTGGAGGAATATGCGAGGAAACACAGCGGCGGCGAACGCCGGGAGGCGAGGAGAAGGCTGTTCTACCTGGACATCGCCCTGCCCCACAGGGGGAGCGCGGACATTGCCTCCCTCATAAAGAACGCGGGGAGCCTGCTTCCGGGACAGAAGACAGCGCTGCCGGAGTTTTCCGTGACCACGAACCTCCCCTCCCTGATGAACGGCGGGAAGGACTTCTGTGAATGGAGCAGGCACGACCGGGAGCTGGCGGCTTCCATCGGGAAGGCGGCGTCCATCGTCCTTGGGAAGTACGGGAAAGGGCTTGTGCCCCTTGCCCTCGCGGAGAGCGGGCTTGAGAAAGGAATGGACAGCTTCGAGGTCATGCGGCTGGCGGAAAAAGGAAGGATCGCCGCGGAAGGCGGCGGGAAGACGGAGCTGTGCTTCGTGGCGGCGGCGCTGCTTGCGTGGGTGGCAGTCCTGAACGGGAACGCGGAGTTTGCAGAGGATATCATGACAGCCTACCGGGAGCGCGCGGAAAAGGAAGCGCCCCGGACGCTGCCCAACGCGGACGCTTTCCTGTGCAGGATATACCTGTACCGGAGGCAGCCCGCCAGGGCAGCGGAGTGGATGGAGAAGGCACCGGACGAAAACGGGACGTTCTGCACGCTGGAGAGGTTCCGGTACCTGACGAAAGCGCGCGTCTACCTGATGGCAGGGAAGACCGGGGAAGCCCTGGCGCTCCTGGAGCAGCTCCTGTATTATGCGGAAAAGATGAAGCGCACCTATATCCACATGGAAGCATCCCTGCTCCTTGCCATCGCGCTGTACCGTGCGGGGCGGGAGGAATGGAGGGAGACCCTGCAGGGCTGCGTCACACAGGCGGAAAGCTACCATTTCGTGAGGCTGTTCTCCCGTGAGTGCGGCGCCGCGCTGGACCTCCTGGAAACGGCGGACCTCACCTGGCAGGATGAGGACTTCCGGACAGAGGTGCTGGAGGAGTGCCGCAGGATGGAAAAATCCTATCCCCGCTATATGGAGCAGGGGACGGACGCCGAGGTGCGGCTGCCAGAGCAGGCAGTGAAGGTGCTTAAGATGCAGGCGGAAGGCCTTTCCACGCGGGCGATCGCGGAGCACATGGGGATAAAGGAAGCCACGGTGAAATACCATAATAAAGAAACATACCGGAAGCTGGGCGTGAGCACCCGGACCGCCGCAGTCAATGAGGCGAGGAAACGGAAGCTGATATAGGATGTACGGAATGGAAAACACGGATACCCGAAACAGCAGGTACCGGTTACAGATACAGAAATTTTTTGCAGCAGGAACAGGAGTGATACAGGCATGAAAAACAGGAACAGGGGGCTGCGCCGGGCGGCGGCATTCATACTGGCGGCGGTACTGGCGGGAAGCTCCGTGGAGATCCCAGCCGCAGCGGGCGGGGATACGGGCACAGGAACCACCGGCATGGGGACGGCGGTAGTCACAAGGTTTTCTGACCTTGATGACGGGATACGTACACAGACACTGGATACAGGTGCGGAAGAGATGGCTATTAACTTTCCGGGAGAACTGACTGTCACACTGGAACTCCAGCCGGCAGAATCCGGCGTGGAAGCAACAGCGGCGGTTCAGGAGACGGAAACGCAGACAGAACCGGTGACACAGGAACCCGTGCCGGATAATATGCAGACAGAAGAAAACACGGGAACACAGGAGAACCCGGACGTGACGCAGGAGCAGACAGACGGACCGGAAGCAGACACCGGGACAGAAGAGAAAACCGAATCGGTGACGCCTCCTGCGACGGAGAATACAGAGCAGACAGAAACATCGGGGACAGAAGAACCGGGGACGGAAGCACCTGTACAGCAGCAGGCAGAGCCGGCGGAACCGTCCGGACAGGAAGGACAGAGCGCAGGCACGGAAGCACCGGCAGCGGAAACCGGGGCAACAGAAACTGCAGCAGTCCTGCAGGCAGAGCCTCCCGCAGAAACGGAAGCCCCGGTGACGGAAGAGCAGAAAGCCCCGGAAACGGAACAGACGGTGACGGATACATCATCAGACGGCGGTATCCTGACCTCCCTGCTGGATGCGGTATTCCCGTCCATGACTGTCCATGCGGCGGAAGCCACAAATGTGCAGACAGTTGAAAATTTTACGCTGACGGGAGTTAAATGGAAGCTTGACGCGGAAAAGAGCAGTGCGGCGGAATTTTCCTCCGATGAAACGGCGGTCGGGAAGACCTATACATACGTCCCGGTGCTTCCAGAGACAGTAACCATAAATGATGTGACGTACACCCTGAAATCTGAGGAAAGCGTGAGACTGCCGAAGATTATGGTTACGATAAAAGAAAAGGAAACCGGCAATCCGGTAGCCAGGGTAGAGAAAAACGGGAAAACAGAGGAATTTGATGATATCACAGAAGCCTTTGCATCTGTAGGCGCAGGGGAAACGGCGACCATCACGCTGCTGGATAATGCAGAGACGGATATTACCGTTTCCGGTAATGTTACGCTGACCAGCACGGAAGCAGTTGTGCTCGCCGGTACCGTTACGGTTCCCTCCGGTGCGAGCCTGACCCTCGCAGGGGATGCCCTTACCATCAGAAAAACGACAGATGATAGTATTGCGAGAGGCATATACGTTACAGGCGGGACGCTTGTTGTGGAAAAGGGAACGGTTGAGGCGGTGTCGGAAGATTCTTGGGGGGCTTACGGTATTTATGTCAGCGGTGGAACGGCTGAAATGAAAGGGGGAACAATCAAGGCAGGAGATCCGGAAGACAGCAATTGGTCGGGTTATGGCATACTTATTTCGGGCAGTGGGTCACTGTCGGTTATTGCCGGAACGGTCAGCGGTTCTGGAGTTGGTCTTGATATTGCAAGCACGGATGTGTCGCTTAGCGGGGGAACCTTTACCGGCGGCTATGACGGCACAGGATATGCTATAGTAACTATTGGATACAACACGCTCGGCGGAGTATTGGAGAAAGGCTTCGTGTATTATGACGCAGACGGCGCTTATGCGGCGGGGGCAAACAACACAGACACCATTCTCCCTGCCGGAACTTACACCATAGGCGCGTGCAGCGGCCATTCCTATGGAGCATGGTCGTCTGCGGACAGCAAGGTGCATACCCGTACATGCGAATACTGCGGAACAGAGGAGACAACGGAGAACCATCAGTTTGGCGAAGACGGTAAATGTACCGTGGAGGGCTGCACTGCCCAGGCGTCGGCGGGCGTTACTGTGAACGGCCAGACGGAATACTATACGGATATTTCAGCAGCCTTCTCAGCCGCGTCCACGGCGGGGACTAAGGCAGAGGTAAAGCTGCTGGCGGATATTGACTATGGCAGTCAGGGTTATATCTCAATACTAAGCGGAGATATAACGCTTGATCTGAACGGATATACGCTGACAGGTAAGAATCAAAACCAGGTCCTGTTTCTGGAATACTGCCAGATGACCATTAAAGACAGCAGCAACGGGAAAACAGGGACTATCAGAAATATGAACGGGAAAGGAGTCTTTGTAAGGAGCGGAGCATCCCTGACGGTGGAAAGCGGCAGGATAGAGACAAACCCGGATAGTACAGGCTGGGTTTCCGGGACGGCCATCAATGTGGCCTGGGGAGGAAACCTTACCATTTATGATGGTGAACTGGACGGCTATGTTGGTGTCCATTTGAATGAGGGGAGTGTGACGATTCATGGAGGATCGATCAGCGGTTCCTGGTATGCAGTCCGTGAAATTAACAAACAGGACAATGTGACGTTGTACGGCGGAACTTATACAGGGGGCCTCAATACCAAGAATAAGACCTTTGCCCAAATTTTGGGTGAGGGAAGAGCGTATTATGATACAGAAACCGGCAGCTTCTTGACAGAGGGGCTGAACCAGACCGGGGAACTGGCGGTCGGGAAGACAGTTTCCATTCAGGCGGCTCCGGTACAGATCACAGACGGTCCATCTGACCTGAAGCTGTCCTACGGATTTGCGAGCGGTACGGCGAAGCTGCAGGTGACTGCGGAAAAAGGGGAAACTGTGACAGGGGAAATCTCTTACCAGTGGTACCGGGTAAACGAAGAGGAAGGTGGAACGGATGAGGCTCTTACCGACAGTGAGGGCGGATATGCCGGAAGCCGGACGGACACCCTGGTTCTGCCGGACAGCTGGGTAAGCGGCGGGAGCGGAAACTTCTATTGTGTGGTTTCCTGCGGCGGCTATTCCGTGTCCAGCCGGACGGTCCATGCTGAGATCGAAGTGTGCCCTCACAGCCAGATCACAGGCGGAGTCTGCCAGGGCTGCGGCAAGACATTTGAGGCCAGCGTTTCAGACGGCGCAGGCGGTGATGGGGTCTATTATGAGGTCTTTGAGGATGCCTGGACAGCGGCGCAGGGAAAGACGGCTGAGGTAACACTGCTGGCAGATGTGGAAGTCAGCGCAACCCTTACGGTAACGTCCGGCAGTAATATCACCTTAAAGAGCGAAAAGGACAGCAACTATACCATCTCCGGAAATGTTTTTAATTCGGCGAGCGGACTGATTAATGTTGCTTCCGGGGGAACCCTTACGCTGAAGAGCGGAACCGTTAAAAATGGAGCGGGCGGAAACAATGCCATTGCAGTAAATGGCGGGCATTTTGTCCTGAACGGCGGAACTGCTGCGGCAACGGCGGACGGACATTCCGGCGTCTGCGTGTACAACAGGGGAACGGCAGAAATCCAGACGGGGAACGTCAGCGGGGATATTGGCGTGGCGGCGGCTTCCGATGGAAGTATCATCACTATTCTGGACGGAAACATCAGCGGCAGGGCAAGCGGCGTGTATGTCAGCGGTTCCGGGGCAAAGATCACGATCACAGGAGGCAGCATCAGCGCTTCCAATACAAAAGGGGAAAACGGTGCAGACGGCGCGGCACTCAGAATCCAGAGTTCTGGTAGTGCGCTCCTTTCCGGAGGAAGTTACAGCGGTGCATATGGCATCTTGATTGATAGCGGAAACTCTATTACGCTGAAAGAGCTTTTAAATGTAGGCGGGGACCTGAAGTATGCTTATTATTCTTCCAATGGGGTGCTGGTTACGGAAGGTCTGGACGGTAAAACGCTGACGGGTCCGCTGACTGTAGAAAAATGCGGACACAGTTACAAAACCTGGACAGATAAAGAAGATGGAGAGAACCACATCGGAACATGTGTGGTATGTGGGCATGAAGAAACAAAACCCCATGACTGGGATACAGACGGAAGCTGTAAGGCAGAAGGCTGTACTGCACAGGCGGCAGCCAGTGTGGAAATCGGTGATGCTTCAAAGTATTTCAGCACTATAGAAGAAGCGTGGACCTATGCGCAGGAGAACAGCTCTGACAGTTCCACAGCGGTAGTAACTCTGCTTACGGATGTGGTGGTAACAAGCCCGCTGACTGTGACCAGTGGGAATATTACACTGGCCGGCGTAGGGGGCGATGGAAACATTCATTCTATTTCCGGCAATATTCCTTATGATAGTGCTACCAGTATACCGGCGATTATTCATGTTACCGGCGGTGTACTGACATTCCAAAGTGGAACAATCAACAGCACAAATGCTCAGGGTGAGGGAATCCGCGTAACTGCAGGCATTCTAAACATGAAGGGCGGTACAATTTATGCCGGCGGTGAGGGTATACTTGTTGCCAGTAGTGGCGCAGTGGTCAACATTGAGTCCGGAAGTATTTCCGGTGAAAGCCGCGGTCTTTCTGTTAGTGCAGCAGGTAAAGTTACTCTTTCTGGAGGCACTTTTTCCAGCACCAGTTACGGCAATGCAGTATTTTGTTATACGGGCAAGTCGGTTGGCAGTATTCTCGAAGAAAACTATGCTTATAAACAGAATGATAGTTGGGTGAGCGACACCTCTGTTGGAACTCTGAAAGGCACGGTCATAGTGGAAGAGGCACCCATTAAGAACCTGATAGTCAAAGCTGATAAATCTGATGTAACGGTCAGTCTTGATGAGGTGGTGACGATTACTGCTGAAGTGGAATTGTCCAAAGATTATACAGATTCGGATGTGACTTATAAATGGTATTGTGGAGGACATCTTCTTTATGAGACAAAGGAAATGGTATATATCCCAGAGTGGAGCGGCATGCAGACCTTTATCTGTGAAGTAAGTTGTGATGGCTATACCGTAACTGGCAGTGCTGTTATTAATGTGAGAGAACCAGATGCAATAGCCTACACCATTACCATTCCGGCAACTGCCGTTGCGGGCGGAGATGCCGTCAGCGTTGGAATCAATACAAAAGAACCATTCAACTTAAATGGCGGAACGGTCAGTGTTTCTGTCAGCGGTGGAATTGATAAAAACGGGAAACTGACCTTAACCAATACAGATAATTCTGGAAGCAGTGTGACGTCAGAGATGCTTGTAGAAGGAAAAAAATATACAGGCGGGGCAGTTGCAGAGTTTAAGGCAGAGAGCGACCCGGCAGTTTCCCTTTCCTTTAAGGAGCCGACAGAAACAAATATCCTGGCAGGAACCTATGAGGGAACCGTCACATTTTCGATTGATTATACAGCAGCGGAAGGAGGGACGACAGAATGAGCAGTAACAACCCGAAAGGGAAGACAGGAAAAATCCTTCTTCTGATCGTGCTGGTAATCCTGCTTGTGGGAGCCGGGGTATTTGTGGGGCTGAACTGGAATAACTGGTTCGGGGAGGATGCCCCGCAGGGCGGCGGTCTGGCCACGGATGAAAATGCCCAGGACTGGACCGGCGAGCAGGACGTGTACGAAGGGGAGAAAAACACGGACACCATTGATATCCCCGGATACGGGAGCATTACCCTGAAGGCGGATGCCGCAGAGCAGTCCGTGAATCTGTACAACCCGGAGCAGAATACCTGCTACTTCCGCATGACGCTGCTGCTGTCAGACGGCACGCAGTTATGGCAGTCCGGCCTCATAGAGCCGGGGAAGGGAATCTATGATATCACGCTGGAGCAGACGCTTGCCGCAGGAACATATGAGGATGCGGTGCTGAAATACGAATGCTTCGCGATGGATGACGCACAGACGCCGTTAAACGGCTCTGAAATAAAATTAACATTAAATGTAATTAATTAAAGGAGGATCACCATGATGAAAAACAGAAAGTATCTTACAAAAGGACTTGCAGGAGTGCTTGCAGCAGGAATGATCGCAGGAGGAGCGCTGACTGCTTTTGCAGCAGAAAACGATACGCTGACAGTGACGTATGCAAAAGATTCCAGGTATGTACTGAGCATCCCGAAAACTGTGACGCTGAGTGAAACAGTAAGTGTTGCTGCAGAGCCGATCACTCTTACAGAAAGTAATGTGGCAACAGGCAAGAAAGTGGCGGTTACTGTTGCAAGCGGAATATCAGGCGGCAAGGTAACGCTTACAGATTCTGCAGATGCAGCAAATAAGATAACATCCACCGTCAGCCTGATCGCAGGAGGGGAAGCAATCGAAGATAACGCGGTGGTGGCAGAATTTACAGCAAACGCACTGACAGCAGATGAAGGAACAGGTACATTACATTTCGCTGCACTTGGAACGGTAGGAGCAGGTAATTACACCGGACAGATTGTATTCACTTCATCAGTTGTAGACAGCACGAACTAAACACCGGGAGGCGGCATAGGCATGGAAACAGGGAAAAAACGGAAAAAAAGAGCTGCGGGAATAGTCCTTGCAGCGGCTGTCCTGGCAATGTCCGTCTGCACAGCGTATGCCGCTGACGGCAGCCAGTCGCAGTCCATGCAGCTCACCATCAAAAAGGATGCGTCCTACACAATGTCCATCCCGAAGAGCCAGGATATCGTTTTCGGTACGGTGGACACAGAAATCGGCAAATTGTCTGTGACAGGGGAGATCGGTACAAAGCAGGAGGTCCGTGTCAGCGTGGATACCACGGAATTTACGGATACTGCGGATGCCGGGAACCATTTCCTGTTTGCACTCTGGCAGGGAAGCGGGGTATTTACCGGGAAGACCTGGAGCAGTAAGGAACTGGAAGGCAGTGGGACACCTGTCCTGCTGACCGTCCACATCCCCAGCGAAACATGGGGGAAAACCAGTCCGGGCACCTACCGGGCAGTGGTCACCTTTGCGGCAGAGCTTGCTGATACACAGTAAGACCGGAAATTTCAGAGAGGAGGCGGGAAAGTGGGATTTTTAAAGAAAGGGATCCGGACACTGGCGGAAGCGGCGGCGCTGTGCCTCCTGCTCACTGTGCTCCCGGCGCCTGTGCAGGCGCAGGAGGCGCAGACCGGGCAGGACAGCCAGACCGTGCTGACCACAAAGGTGGACGGACATCCGGATACTGTGGATAAAGGCAGTGGGGAAGTGACGCTTGACGACGGGACGGCTGTGACTGTGGAAGGGGACAGCCTGCCGGACGGGCTGCTCTTCGTGGTGGAACACATACTGGAGGAAGAAAACGGGGAAACCCATGACTGGATCGAGAAATGTATGGAAGGGCTTGGGACGAACCTGCATGTCTACGATATTTATTTTGTGGACAGCAACGGACAGCGTTATGAGGTGGACGGGCAGATCAACATCAGCATCAGCATCAGCCTGGACAGTGCATACAGAAACCCGTCCGTCTATTATGTGTCCGGACAGGGCAGCGTGACCCGGATGGAGAGCAGTGTATCCGGCGGAAAGATTTCCTTTGCCACCACACACAACAGCTATTATGTGCTGGCAGAGCAGCCGGAGGGCGGAAACGAAACGGAAACACCGGGCAGCTCCTCCGGAAGCGATGCGAAAGGAGCCGCGGCAAAGACCGGGGATGAAACAGACCCGATGCTGTGGATACTGCTCTGCGGAGGCTCGGTAATGGTTCTGCTGGTCTGCGCGGCAGGAAGAAACAGAAGCAAAGCAGATTAAAAATGAAAAAGCGGGAACGGATACGAATCTCTGTTAAGCCGCTTATGTAAAAAAAGCGGGCAGCATGATAAAACGTGCTGCCCTGCAGTCTATAGCGGGGAGGGACAGTTTTGGAAAAGAGATGCTGTATCTGCGAAACCGGGGGCGAGAGCCTTCTGCGTCTGTCTGACGGTTATATATGTGCGCCGTGTGCCATGAAAGGGAATGACTATGGCATGGTGAGGCGCAGGCGGTTTGGAAAAGAAGGAAGATATCTGCAGCTGGATATGGAAAAAGCATGGCGGACACACAGCGAACTGGACACGCAGATGTTTTTCAACAGAATGAGGCATATAGAGATTGTACGCAGGGCGCTAAAGCCTTCCCGGATTTCACCGGACGGGCATATCCTGGTGGATGGAAATGCACGTTATTTGTATCTGAACGAGGGAGAACTGTTTGGAAACACGTATTATTCCCTCTGCTATGAAATAAAAGCTGTCAGGGCGTTTTATCTGGACCGTTTCTATGAAGTGTCCGGAACAACGAAAGAAAAAAAGAATTTCTTCCTCCGCCTTGTAATCGAACTGAAGGACGAATATGTCCCGTATCTCAGCTACAGGCTGTGTGCGACCTCCCTGATGTACCCGCAGCCTTATGAGCGGATGGCGCGGTTTGAGGGCGAGCAGGCGCTGAAGTTTCTGGAAGGTGTGACGGGGAAAAACGCTTCGGAGGAAACAGAAACCTGGATGATTTCTTAGTTGCGGCGGATTATTAAGACATGAAGAGTTTATGGCGGTGCATATTTTGCACCGCTTTTATAGTGGAAATTTCATAATAAAGATAAAAAATACATTTAACTGAGAAAAAATCTGATTTATATGTTGAAAAGTAAGGAAAGTGAGATATAATAGTGTATAAAGAGAAGTGAGGTGCAAATATGCTTATTCAGTTTAGTTTTAAAAATTTTAAATCATTTCGGGACGAAGCAACACTGGATCTGTCAGCAGCTAAAATGACAGAATTTGCGGAGAGGGTAGTTACAGTAGGCAATGAAAGAATTTTACCCATAGCGGCTATC
Organism: Marvinbryantia formatexigens DSM 14469; assembly: GCF_025148285.1. NCBI lineage: Bacteria > Bacillati > Bacillota > Clostridia > Lachnospirales > Lachnospiraceae > Marvinbryantia > Marvinbryantia formatexigens. Next base: position 3,458,400 of record NZ_CP102268.1, read on the forward strand.
TATGGCGCGAATGCCAGCGGGAAGTCCAATATATATAATGCGTTTGAGTATATGGCGGATTATGTGATTGAGTCTTTCAAGTATGGGGATGAAGAGGAAAGGTTTGAAGAATTCAAGCCAACACCGTTTCTGTTTGACAGTGTTTCAGAGGAAGCGGAATCCAGTTTCGAGGTGTATTTTACGATTCCGGGAGATAAATCAGAGAGAACATATAATTATGGCTTTTGTGTGGATGCTCATGGAGTAACAGAAGAATGGCTGAATACAAAGGCCAGAACAGCGCGTAAATATACGAGTGTTTTTTATCGTTCTGTTGAGGAGGATGTTTTGGATTTATCCGGACTTCCTAAGAACAGCAGGGAAAATATTCGGGTGGCTTTGGAGCAGCAGGTTTTGATTGTTTCGCTGGGAGCAAAACTGAGGGTAAATAAGTGCAAAGATATACGGGATTGGTTTCTTGCGAATGAGTTTGCGGATTTTGGTGATTTATTTACAAATTTCTTCTTATCGCGGCGCTTGCCAAAAGGATTTGTAGAAGATACAAGTGTTCAGAAACAGGTTATTGAGTATTTTTCCTCTTTCGATGAGCATATAAAAGATTTTGAGATAGAAAAACTTCCGAATGATGGGGAAAGCAAAGAAGAAGTATACAAAATCAACGCATTGCACAAAAAAATAGATTCGGATACATTTGCCGCAATCCCATTAGGGATGGAATCCGCAGGAACTCTGAAAATGTTTGCACTTTATCCGGAACTGCAGGATGTGCTGGAAAAAGGAAGTGTATTTTTTATTGATGAGCTGAATGCCCGGTTACATCCGCTGTTAGTTCGTAATTTTTTGCTTACTTTCCTTAATCCGGAAATTAATACGAATCATGCACAGTTGATTTTTACGACACACGATACATGGCAGCTGTCGAACCAGCTTCTGCGCAGGGACGAGGTATGGTTTACGGAAAAAGATGAGCAGGGAATATCAAAGCTGTATTCACTGGCAGATTTTATAGATGAGTCGGGTTCCAGAATCCGAAAAGATGAGAGCTATGAAAAAAATTATCTGATTGGAAAATATGGCGCTATTCCGACTTTGAAAAGCATTGATATCTTTAAGGAGGCATAGCGGTATATGGCGAGAAAAGACAGGAACGGCAACCGGAAATCCAGAGAGCAGAGAACACCTTTAAAACTTCCTGATCTTGGATATTATTTGATTGTTACAGACACAGAGGCAACAGAACGCTGTTACTTTGAGGGATTGCATAAGTCTTTACCGGAAAATATAAAGAATAAACTGGTAATTAAAGTGGTGGAAACCAGGACAAGAACAATGATTAATAAATGTCTTGAAATGACTGCATATGATGCGCAGTATCGGATGCCCTGGATTGTGTTTGATCGGGATGAAGTAAAGGATTTTGATGAGATTATAAAAGAAGCGGAAGCGTATGGCATAGGAGTTGGCTGGTCAAATCCTTGTTTTGAAATATGGATGTATGCTTACTATGGAGCCATGCCGGCTATTACGGAATCCTGGACATGCTGCAGTGAATTTGGTAAAGTATATCAGAGAAAAACGGAACAGAAATATTCGAAAGCAGATATGGGATTATATGAAAAAATTTCCCGAACAGGAAATGAAGAAAAGGCGATTCATATTGCACAGCAGAAATATGAACAATGTGTACGTGAGGGTAAAAAAATACCATCTCAGATGTGTCCATGTACAACAGTGTTTCAGCTTGTGGGAGAGATAAGGAAGAAAGTTAAAAATTGCCTGTAAGCTGGTAAGTGATTCCGGAACAGAATCAGATGGGATATAAATCACAGGATACACACTACGGAACAAGGTGCTTCGCAAAAAGCTGTGTGAAAATCTTTTATACCAGAAGTACAATGACAGCAGCCTTTATATCGGATAAGATAATAAGGGGATGTATATCTCTGAAAATTGCAGAAATGGAATTTAGTAAAGAAGGGGTGAGATTTTTGTGAAAAAGAAATATCCTGTCATTGATATAAAGAAAACAGGCCAGAATATAAAACACATTATGCAGATGCGGAGGATGACTGTGAAAGATGTGCAGGAGTTTCTGGAATTAAGCACGCCCCAAAGCATTTATCATTGGTTTGACGGACGAAATTTACCAACAGTGGACAATCTGTATGCTTTAAGTGAGCTTTTCCGCGTTCCAGTAGATGCCTTGATAATAGGAAATAGAGAATTTGAATATGGGTATCTGGAGGGAGCGGCTTATCAACGGGTAATTATATATTATCAAAAGATTATGCAGCTTAAAGCAGGCTGAAATGGAAACTGGAAGTGATTCATATGTTTAGGCATATATTCTGGAAAATGATATTTGTCATGCGGAATAGGACAGGATTCTGGACCGCATGATATTTTTATGGAAAGAAACGGATGAACTGCCGGAATATAAAGAAATATTTATGGGGCATTATACTACAGGTACAATGACAGGATGTATGCTTTGCATTATAATATATTTACTGTATATGGAACTGGGCGGGAGGACATCAGTATGAGCGATAATATATATCAGCTGTGCGAGAATAAAATCCATTTTTCGTGATTTGTGAACAAAGTCGGTTCCGCTTGTCAAAGAAATATATTTCAAGTATAATGTAGGAGAGGAGATAAGGAAAATGGGAATGAATGAAGAAGCTTTGCAGTCCGCCAAGGCTCAGCTGGATGATGCGGTAAAAAAGCTGCTTGCCCAGAAAGTGATTTTGGCGTGGATATTGCGCAGAAATGTAGAGGAAGTTTTTAGTATGGAAATTCCGGATATTATCTCCTGCATAGAAGGGGAGCCTGAGATTGGGACAAGACCGGTAAATCCAGGGGAGACAAATACGGAAATAGCGGGGATGGCAAATGAAGACAACGTACCGGGAGAAGGAAAGCTGTATTATGACATTATCTTTTGCGTGAAAATTCCGAAAGGGAATAATATCATAAAAATGATTATTAATGTCGAAGCACAAAAGAGCTTTTACCCAGGATATAATATAGAGACGAGGGCTGTATTTTATGGCGCGAGGGAAATATCCGCACAGAAGCACCGGGAATTTGAGCATTCGGATTTTGATTCCATTAAGAAAGTATACAGTATATGGCTTTGTTTGAATGCACCGAAAAAGATTGGAAATGCGATTTCAGAATATTCTTTCCGGAAAAGGGATTTGATTCCGGGGATTCCGGACCGCAGGGAAGCATATGATAAAATATCAATTGTGATTGTGGCTCTGAATCGGGAAGAAGAAGCTGCAGACCCGTTCATTGAACTTATGAATACGCTTGTATCCAGTAATCTGAGTGTGACAGATAAGCGGGGACGTTTGGAGAATGGTTTTGGAATTCATGTAAGCCGCGACATGGAAGAAAGGATGAATATTATGTGCAATTACAGTGATTTGATTGAAGAAGAAGCTATGGAAAAGGGCATGGAAAAGGGCATGGAAAAGGGCATGGAAAGAGGCAAAATTGTAGCCCGGTATGAAGATGGCATGTCGCCAGAGGAAATCGCCCGGAAAATGGGACTGACTTTGAAACAGGTAGAGGATGTGCTTGTGGAGAGCAATGTTCTGGCAATGGTGTAAGTTATAGCTTAAAGCAGGCTGAAGTGGAGTGATTCATATGTTTAAGCATAAAAAGATAGAACTGACAGGCAAAACCAATAATATCTGGAACAGTTATGATTTTGCAATGAGTGGTTTAGGGGAGAAGAGCAAAATATGGGCAAAAATCAAACATGTTAAAAGGTGTTTGAAATGGAGCAAACAGCGCATTGCACGGGGATATTCTGATTCGGATGTCCGGAATATGTATGGATATTTGCAGATTCTTCTTCCAGATATGCTTCAAAATTTAAAAGATTATCGACATGGATCGCCGGGATTCCTCGGAGAGAATTATACAAATAAGGATGGCATTCTGGTAAATGATACTTGTCATGCGGAATGGGACAGGATTCTGGACCGCATGATATTTTTATGGAAAGAGACAGATGAGAATACATGTTCCAAAAAGAATCTGTATGACGAGGAGCATTCCAGTGCATCGCATGAATTTTCGGAGAGATACGGATTCTTAGGAGAGAAACTGCAGACTAAAGAAGAAATGGAAGAAAATAAAAAACGCGGAGGTGGCTGTACCGTTCATTTTATGGATGAGCTGCCGGAATATAAGGAGATAGCCGAAAAATACCGTGAAGAAGAACGTCGGCTGGAGCAGTATAGGATTGCTTGTAAAGATGAAGCGATGGATATGCTTAAGCAATATTTTTTTGCGCTGTGGGATTAAGCTGCAATACATTATACTATCGCTACAATGACATGATAGTTACCTTGCATTATAATAGTTTATAAGGAGTCTGATTACAGGGTTCGCGAAGCGATTCCTGTTATTTTTCGTATAAGAAACTGGATTAGGAGAAGAAGGGAAAATCATCGAATATGTGAGCGGAAGCTGGTATATGGTCAGCAAAAGATATAAATCACAGGTCACACACTGCGGAACAAGGTACTTCGCAGTGTGTATTTTTTACATTTTCTGCTTCCGGTATTCCGTCGGGGTGACGCCGAAGTATCTGCGGAAATGATCTGCAAAATAACTTTGAGAGCAAAATTGCAGCCGTTCACTGATATTCTGCACATCATCCTGAGTTGTGCGGAGCAAAAAGGCTGCCTGCTCCAGCCGCTGTCTGCGGATATATTCGTTGGGAGTCAGCGAGGTTTCCCGCTTGAATTTTTTGCTCAGATAGTTTTCCGTGTAGCCAGTCTGGCGGGCTAACATGGACAGGGAGAGCCTGTCTTCCAGGTGCAGGCTGATATATTCGCAGCAGGCGCGTACCGGCTGCGAAAGGCTGCTGGTGCGGCAGCGGTGTACACGCTGGATAAAATCGTCCTGCATGGTGTGGGCGATTTCCACCAGGTCCGTGATGGCGGTGCAGGCTTCCACACTCTGGAAATAGTGGTCTGTCAGGGTATAGGAGACCTCCGGCGTCAGTCCGCCCTCAATGGCGGCACGGGAAAACAATGTGATGCAGACCAATACCGCATTTTTCATCTGGCGGAGCGGGTCGCCATTGCTCAGCTTGCCAAGATGTCCGGTTATGGACATTTTGTTCATATGAGACTGATAATTCAGATCACCCTCCCGCACCATCCTCAGCATTTCCTGTTCGCCCTTGTAAGTGCCGTGGGCGTCCATCGATTCCCTCTGGATAAATTCCCCGTTGATCTTCCGGGTGTTTTCATGATAGCGCAGAGTGCTGACGGTAATTTTCTTTTCAGTAATACAGAAGTACAGCATGATCGCGTACTCGAAAATGCGGCTCAGGCTGATGACCGGCAGCTTGTGCAGGAAAAGCATAAATTCCTGACGCAGGGGGACGCTCAGATTGTGCTTATTTAACTGTGCTTCCAGACTTTTTGGAGGAATATCGTCCACGAAAAACGGTCCCAGAATATAGAAGCGCAGCAGCTCATTATCCAGAAAATAAGGCGTCATAACCCACATCAGCCCCATCTCATTTGTATAAATAACAGGCGTGTCCTGCTCGGCTATTTGCCGGATGAAATCGTCCCTGCTGCGGTTCATCACAAACAGATTATCGATAATCGCCTGTTCGGGGCAGTTGCTGGTAATCAGATGGAACGCGCTGTCATAGGTCCACAGGTAAAGATTATGACAGCAGCTAATCATATCACGGAACAGAGATAATCTGGTTTCGGTTTCCATAAGGATACCCTCCTCTTATGTCAATTCATTTCATTGCTCTGAAATACAGCAATCATCGTCTTTGTATTTTATCATAAAAACGCTATTTTAGCAATAAATCAGTCTTATTTTCAAATGAAAGCGGAATTATTATAACAAAAGCTGATTTATTATAACGGTTTCTCCTGTCTTTTTGTTATCATTTAGCCACGATGTACATTTTGATAGAAAAACGGGAGGGAAACACGATGAAAGCAAAGAAAAAGACAGGATTATTTTCGAAAAGGTTTATGAATTCCAGAATTACGTCGGCGAATACGCAGAAAAGTGAAATGTGGCTTGGCTATTTTGCCGGACCATGTCTGCTCTATATGGTCTATTATTCGGTGGCGGGTACTTATCTCACGCAGTTTTATACGGACGTGCTTGGCATCGCGGGAACCTTCCTGGCGCTTATGCCGGTCTTTTCCAAGATTCTTGATGCGATTACCAATATCATTATGGGACGCATCATTGATAAGACACGCACCAGTCAGGGAAAGGCAAGACCCTGGATATTTCTGTCCGGATTTCTGATCGCGATTACCGGATGTCTGCTGTTTATGGTGCCGAAGGCGTCTTATCAGGTGCAGCTTGTCTGGATCATTATCAGCTATAATCTGTTTTTTGCGCTGGCATTTACCATCTATAATATGAGCCATAGTCTGATGGTCCCGCTTTCCACCCGGAATACAAAACAGCGTGACGGTCTGGCAATGATGCAGAGCTTTGGCATGAATATGATACCGGGATTTCTGGTGACGATTATTCTTCCAATCATGATTCAGAAGTTTGGCGTTGGAACCGGCGCGCAGGATACCTGGATCAGGATGATGAGCACGATCTCGATCCTGGCGATTCCGGCGACACTGCTTGAATATTATTTTACAAAGGAGCGTGTGACGGAGGAAGCGATTAATGACTCCGGCGAGAACCGGACAGAGGTCGTGCCCATGAGCAAACAGATTAAGGCGTGTTTTACAGACAGATACTGGCTGCTTATCATGGGCTTTATCGTAATTTATAATATCTATAATATTCTGCAGACAAACAGTATGCTTTACTTCTGCAACTGGGTACTCAGCAACTCTGTGGACGGAGGTACCGGTCTGCAGGTGCTTGTAAATGCCATCGGCCAGGCTCCGCTTGGACTGGGGATCGTGATTCTCTGGCCGCTGGTACATAAATTCGGAAAACGCCGCGTGGCGCAGGTCGGTTTTCTGGCAAGCGCGGCAGGCAGCCTGCTGATCCTTACCAATACGGGGAGTTTTACGCTTGTCATGGTGGGGCTTGTTATTAAATCCTTCGGCGCGCTTCCGACATACTGTATGATGGCGCAGCTCGCGGAGGCTCTTGATCATATTGAATGGGTGAATAAATTCCGCGCAGACGGCTTTTCTGCCTCCGTATATGCCATTATTATTACCGTGACAGCCGGAATCGGGCAGAGCATTATCCTGAGCGGGATCCATGCCTTTGGCTATATCGCACCGGCGTCCACGGCGGACGTCATCAATCAGCCGCCGGCAATGCAGACCTTTTTTGCATGGTGCTTTGCGGGAATACCGATGATCGGATTTCTGCTGGGTTCGCTGATTATGAAGTTTTATGATGTGGAAGATAAGGTGCCGCAGATGACGGCGGACATCAATGCACGGCGCAAGGCGGAAGCGGAAGCGCGGGGAGAGGTGTATTATACGCCGGAAGAAAAGGCGGCTATGGAGCAGGAGCAGCTTGACCGGCAGGCGGAGGAAAAACGCATTGAGGAATTAAAGGCCAAATGTGCGAAAAAGGGCCTGGATTTTAAGACGGAAGAAGCAAAATACCAGGCAAAGCTTGCCGCCCGGAGGGCAAAGGAAGAAGCAAAGGCGGCGAAGAAAAACCGGAAAAAATAAATCCGGCATTGTTTGATCAGAGCGGCGGTCTGAAACGCCGCTCAAACGGGATTGCAGAAAGGAAGCAGATGGTTATGACAGAAAAGAAAATCGGGGAACTGGTCTCTATGCTGACGCTGGAGGAGAAGGCAGGTCTTACTTCGGGAAAAGATAACTGGTTTACAAAGGCAGTAGAGCGTCTGGGAGTGCCGCAGGTGCGCACCAGCGATGGGCCTCACGGGCTGCGGACCCAGGCGGGAAAGATAAATTCTCTGGAAGAAAATGCAAGTATTCCTGCGGTATGCTTTCCGGCGGCCTGCGCTACAGCAGCGAGCTTTGACCGGGATCTGCTTTACCGTATGGGGGAAGCGCTCGGAAGGGAGTGCCAGAGCACCGGCGTTCATGTACTTCTTGGCCCTGGAGTAAACATCAAGCGGAGCCCTTTGTGCGGGCGGAATTTTGAATACTTTTCGGAAGACCCGTATCTTGCGGGCGAGCTGGGGGCAGCTTTTGTGAAAGGCGTGCAGAGCCAGGGCGTGGGAACGAGCCTGAAACACTTTTTCGCCAACAGTCAGGAGCACCGCCGCATGGATGCCAGCTCGGAAATGGACGAGAGAACCATGCGCGAGATTTATCTGCCGGCTTTTGAGACGGTGGTAAAGCAGGCACAGCCGTGGACGGTTATGGCATCCTACAACAAAATCGGCGGCGTGTATTCCACCGCCAACCGGAAATATCTCACAGACCTTCTGCGGAAGGAATGGGGCTTTGAAGGAGTGGTGACAAGCGACTGGGGTGCGACGCATGACCGTCCGGCGGCGGTGGCGGCGGGCTGTGATCTGACGATGCCGGCGGAGGATACGGATCATCTGATCGTGGAGGCTGTCAGAAATGGAACACTGAGTGAGGAAGCTTTGGATGCGTGCTGTATCCGTCTGCTGAAGCTGGCGTTCCGGGCTGCAGAGCAGCACAGAGAGAATATTGCATTTGATTACGAAGGGGACCATGCTCTTGCCAGGGAGATCGCCGGGCAGTCTGTGGTGCTGCTGAAAAACGAAGACAATATTCTGCCGCTGGCAGAGGAAGCGGACGTAGCGTTTATCGGTCCCTTTGCAAAGGAGCCGCGTTATCAGGGCGGAGGCTCCAGTCATATCAACAGCTTTAAGGTAGTCGGCGCCCTGGAAGCGGCAGAGCATCGCGGCGTCCGGGCACAATATGCCGCGGGATGCCGTCCCGACGGAGAGACAGACGAGCTTTTGCTTGCACAGGCAATCGAAAAAGCAAAGCAGGCAAAAATAGCGGTGGTGTTTGCCGGTCTCACGGATGGGATGGAATCGGAAGGAGTGGACCGCCGCCATATGCGCCTTCCGGAGGGGCATAATATGCTGATTGAAGCCGTATGCGCGGCGAATCCGAATACCGTAGTGGTGCTGCACAACGGTTCTCCGGTGGAGATGCCGTGGGTGGACAGACCGAAGGCGATTCTGGAATGCTATCTGGCAGGGCAGGCCGCCGGGGAGGCTGTGACAGATGTGCTTTATGGAGACGTGAACCCTTCGGGGCATTTGCCGGAGACATTTCCGAAGCGCCTGGAGGACAATCCATCTTATCTGTATTACTTTGGCGAGGGCGGTGTGGTGAATTATAATGAAGGGCTGTTTGTCGGCTATCGTTATTATGAAAGTAAAAAACAGGAGGTGCTGTTTCCGTTCGGACACGGGTTAAGCTATACGACTTTCCGCTGCAGCGATCTGCAGTTAAATAAAAAGAAACTGACGGAAGGGGAAGACTTAACGGCAGCGGTAACGGTAACCAACATAGGAAAAAGAGCGGGAAAAGCGGTCGTTCAAGTGTATGTCGCTCCGGAAAAGGTGGAGATGATCCGGCCGGTGCGGGAGCTGAAGGATTTTGTCAAGGTAAAGCTGGCTCCGGGTGAGAGCAAAACGGTTACCTTTACTCTGCAGAAACGTGCCTTTGCCCACTGGAATCCGACGGTTCATCAGTGGCGCACAGAAAGCGGGAAATATACCATTCAAATTGGAGAAAACGCGCATGATATTTGTCTGGAAGCAGAGGTGCAGATGGAGGCGGAGCCGGTTCCGCCGGCAGGCGGCTATCACATTGGTATCCCGATGGGCGAGTTTGCGAAGAGTCCGAAGGGACGCCGGTTTCTGGTTGAGAATATCATTTATATGATAAAGGGCATGGCGGCGGCAGGCTTCATTCCAAAAGAAATGGCGGCGATGCTGGAGCAGCTTCCCGGCGGCGTCAATCTGGCTGCGATCGATATGCTTGCGCAGCGTGCAGGAAATGCTGCCGGAGGAACCGGCGGCGTGCAGGTGCTGCTGGGGCAGCCGCTTGGTATGCTGGATGGCTTTCTTCCGCAGGAGAAGCAGGAGGAGCTGCACAAGCTGCTGGCGGAACTGAATCAATAGCAGGAGAGAGGGGGATCCCTATGACATATGTAATCACAGGAAAAGAAAAACGTCATATTTTTGACCGGCATTATCAGTTTTGTGTTGGAAGCGGTCATGCGCCGCTGGCGCTGCGCACAGATTATGTGGCGCAGTTAAAACGGGTGCATGAGGAGCTGGGGATAGAGCGGGTGCGTTTTCATGGCATTTTCGATGAGGATATGAAGGTGGTTCTCCACCTGAAGAGTTATCTTCCGATGCCGGGGATGGAAAAATTCAGAGACGTCTCGTTTAATCAGATTGGTCTGGCTTATGATAATGTCCTGTCCGCCGGGATGCGGCCTCTGGTGGAGCTGTCTTTTATGCCGGCGCTCTTTGCCCGCAATAAAAAGCAGCTTGGCTTCAGCTATAAAGCCAGTATTTCGCCGCCGAAGGATTATGGGGAGTGGGAGGGCTTTGTCAAAAAATTTATCCGCTTTCTCCTTGACCGTTACGGAAAAGAAGAGGTAGAACAGTGGTACTTTGAGGTATGGAATGAGCCAAATATCGGAACATTTTTCAGTGGCACCCAGGAGGATTATTTTAAGCTTTACGCACACACTGCCAGAGCAATCAAATCAGTGGACCGGACGCTTCGGGTGGGAGGACCTGCCACGGCGACTAATTCCTGGGTAAAGGAACTGGTGGATTACTGCCGGGCGCACAGGGTTCCTATAGATTTTTGTTCCACGCATCAGTATATGGGCGAGCCGCTGGGACATGACGCCGGCATGATGAAGGGGCTGGTGAAAGCGGTATGCGGAGGCATGAAGAAGATAAGAAAGCATCCCGGCGGCAGCATCAACGAGGGAATCCGGCTGATGTTTGAGGATTCCTCTGAAACGAGAGATTTTCCGGAAACCTTATTTTCCGATAATGTGAAAGCGGTCAAAGAGCAGGCGGGAGGGCTGCCGCTGTTTTATACGGAATGGAATGCCGCCTCCTGCTGCGGGGCGCCCCATAATGATACGAGGAAGCTGGCGGCCAATGCGGTGAAAAATATTCTGGATGTGGAGGGACATCTGCAGGGAAGCTCGATCTGGTGCTTTTCTGATATTTTTGAGGAATCCTTTCTATTTCCGCAGGAATTTTCGGGAAATTTCGGATTGCTGACCATTCACGGCATCCGGAAGCCGGTGTATCATGCCTTTGCGCTTCTGCGCCAGGTGGGAGATACACGCATTGAAGTACAGGCGGAAAAAAATGAGATTGAGCTGGGCGCTTTTGAAAATGAGGAAGGGCTGCAGCTTTTGCTGTACCGTCTCGACCTGAAGTGCCGCAGGCTGCCGGTCAAAACTGCGGAAATAGAAATTCTGTGCGATGCGCCGAAGCGGGTGACGGTACAGAAAATTGATGAAGACCACGGAAATCCCCTGAAGCTTTGGCAGAAAATGGGAAGTCCGATGGACATGAAACCGGCGGATGCCGCCAGAATCGATGAAGCCGCCTCTCTGGCGGAGGAGGAGCAGCCCTATACTTATAAAGACGGCAGACTGCATATGACGGCTGTGCTGGGAGTCAATGATGTACATCTGATCAAAATATATCGCTGAAAAAGGAGTCTGTAATAATTATGAAACGACAAACGTTTAATGATAACTGGATATTCTGGAAAGAAGGAAGCACGAAGAAGCAGACCGTTACGCTGCCCCATGACGCCATGATTCATGAGGAGAGGCGGCCGGATGTGCCGGGAGGCGGCGCTCACGGATACTTTCCGGGAGGAAAATATGTGTATGAGAAGCGTTTCACAGCTCCGGACGAGTGGCGGGAGAAGACAGTTTCCATTGAATTTGAAGGGGTGTACCGCAACAGCAAGGTATTCATTAATGGAAAAGAAGCCGGCGGCAGACCGTATGGATATGTGCCCTTTGTCATCTGCATGGATGCATTTCTCGTATACGGCGGGGAAAACGTCATTACGGTAACGGTGGATAATTCAGAGCTTCCCAACAGCCGCTGGTACACCGGAAGCGGTATCTACCGCCCGGTTTCGCTGCTGATTTCGCCCAAAGAGCATATTGTGTATCAGGGCGTGCGCATCACGACGCTGTCCTTTGCGCCTGCCCGTATCCGGGTGGAGACGGACGCCAGTGTTTCCGATGAAGCAAAAATTCTGGTGGAGATTCTGGAGCAGGGGCGGGTGATTGCATCCGGAAGCGGCCGGAATATGGAGCTTGCTATACCGGATGCAAAGCTCTGGTCGGATGAGACGCCTTACCTCTATGAGTGCAGGGTGTCCCTGAAAAAACAGGACAAAGTATGCGATACGGTAACGGAAAAATTCGGCATCCGTCTGATAACGTGGAGCAGCGGGGGACTGCTGGTAAACGGGAAGCAGACGCTGCTTCGGGGCGGGTGCTTCCATCACGATAACGGTATCCTCGGAGCGGCATGCTGGACGAAAAGTGAGGAGCGCAGAGTCCGGATCATGAAGGAACACGGATTTAATGCGCTCCGCTCTGCCCACAATCCTGCTTCGAAAGCCATGCTGGAGGCATGTGACCGGTACGGGATGTATCTGATGGATGAGACCTTTGACATGTGGTACGTGAGAAAGAGCAAATACGATTACGGCAGGGACTTTAAAGAATGGTGGCAGGCGGATACGAAAGCCATGATCGACCGGGATTATAATCATCCTTCCGTTATCATGTATTCCATTGGAAACGAAGTCTCCGAACCGGGAAAGCCGGAGGGAGTAAAGCTGGGAAAAGAAATGATTTCTTTCGTAAAAAGCCTGGATGCTTCCCGTGCAGTCACCGGCGGAATGAATCTGATGATTATGGGGAATTATGCCAAAGGAAAAGGCCAGTATGATAACGTGGATAAAGAAGAGAAGAAAAAAGCCGCAAATGACAGCAAAGAGCCGAAAAACGCCAGCCTGATTTTTAACATGATGGCGACCGTGGTAGGACCGGGGATGAATAAAGCGGGAAATTCGAAAAAGGTGGATATGGTCACCACGCCGATACTGGATGCGCTGGATATTGCCGGATATAATTACGCTTCCGGCCGCTATCCGCTGGAGGGAAAGCTGCATCCTGGGCGGGTGATCGTTGGCAGCGAGACCTTCCCGTATGAAATCTATAAAAACTGGGAGCAGGTGAAAAAATATCCCTATCTGGTGGGAGATTTTATGTGGACAGCCTGGGATTATCTGGGAGAGGCCGGGCTGGGAGCGTGGAGCTATACGGGAGGAATGCCCTTTAACCGGCCGTATCCGTGGCTCCTGGGCGGCACGGGCGTGATCGATATTCTGGGAAATCCGGATGCCTCCTGCAGGTATGCGGAAACGGTCTGGGAGCGCGCGGATAAGCCGGTCATCGCGGTCCGGCCGGTGAACCATCCGGGCGTGCGCGTTTCAAAATCCGTATGGCGCGGTACCAATGCGATTGAAAGCTGGTCATGGAGAGGCTGCGACGGAAATAAGGCGCAGGTGGAGATCTATGCCGGGGCAGCCGGTGTGGAACTGTTTTTGAATGGGAAATCACTGGGAAAGAAGCGGCTGAAGGAATGCAAAGCCGTGTATAAGACAAGATACGCAGAGGGCACCCTGCGGGCGGTCGCTTATGATGCAGACGGGGCGGTCCTTGGGGAGAGCACGCTGTCTTCGGCAAAGGGGAAATTCCGTATCACTCTGAAGCCGGAGGAGACGGTCATACAGGCAGGAGATATTGTATACGTTCCGGTGGAGATTACCGGAGAAAACGGCATCGTGGAATCGAATGCGGATGAAAAGCTCTCTGTCAGTGTGGAAGGCGGCACGCTGCTTGCCTTCGGAAGCGCCGATCCCTGCACACAGGAGCGGTATGATGCCGGCAGCTTTACGGCCTATCAGGGCAGAGCGCTGGCAGTGGTCTATGCACCGCAGCCGGGGAAGATAAAGATATCCGTATCTGGGGAGAAGCTGGGCACAGAAAGCGTTGCCGTCACAGCGGTGTGACGAAGCACTTGTTCCCCAATAATTACAGGAAGGAAGAGAGAGGCTATGAGAGCAATCCGTCTGCAAACAGAATATCTGACAAGGCCCCTGGGGCTTGGCATTACGAAACCGCGGTTTTACTGGAATTGTGAGGGCGGCTCAGTGCAGACTGCCTATCAGATCATTGCCAGGAAAAATGGGGAGACGGTGTGGGACAGCGGGAAGGTGGCATCGGCTTCCATGACGCATATCTGTTATGGGGGAAAACCACTGCAGAGCCGGGACCGCATCGACTGGCAGGTGCGCCTCTGGGATGAAAATGATCATCCCGGCGAATGGTCGGGAAGCTGGTTTGAAGTGGGGCTTTTAAAGAAGGCAGACTGGTCGGCGAAATGGATGACCGGCGATTACCGTCCGGGAAAAAATGTCCGTTATCCGGTGGACTGTTTTCGGAAAACGTTTCCAGTGAAGGGGACGGTTGCCCGTGCACGACTGTATATCACAGCCTGCGGCCTTTATGAGGCAAGGCTGAACGGCAGGCGTGTGGGGAGATACTGTCTGGCTCCCGGATGCACCGATTACCGTAAACGCCTGCAGTACCAGACGTATGATGTGGCGGATTTCCTCGCGGCTTATAACACATTGGAGATACAGCTGGCAGACGGCTGGTACCGGGGAAGCGTCGGATGCTACGGTATGACGAATGTTTTCGGCAGGGAAAGCAAAATTTTCTGTCAGATGGAGATTACTTATGCGGACGGCAGCCGCAATACCATCATCAGCGACGATAGCTGGAGCTGGAGCAACGACGGACCCTGCCGTTTTGCGGACCTGAAGGATGGGGAAATCTATGATGCCAGGCGGAAACCTTCTTACCGCGGGAGAGCGAGACTGACCAAAGCGCCGGAGGACATGATTCTGGCTGCGGCGGATAATGTCTGCCCGACGGAGCAGGAGCATTTTCCGGCGAAACTTATCATAACGCCGGCGGGGAAAAAGGTTCTGGACTTTGGGCAGAATCTTGCGGGCTTTTTATCCTTTACCGTGCATGGAGAAAAAGGGCAGCAGATAAAATTGCGTCTGGGAGAAATGCTCGATGAAAAGGGAGAATTTACGCAGAAAAATATACAGTCTGTAAAACCGGTCCGGGAAGTGGGAAAGCTGGGAGAGGTATTCCTCGCTGTCGGCATGGGCGGAAAGCTTCCGGGGGAAAAACAGATGACACCAAAGCAGGAGATCCTGTTCACCTGTTCCGGCGGCATCGACCATTATAAGACAGCCTTTGCCGTGTCTGGCTTCCGGTATGCGCTGATTGAGACAGAAATAGAGGTTGACCCGCAAGCGTTTGAAGCAATCGCCGTTTATTCAGACATGGAGCAGACAGGCAGCTTCCGGTGCTCCAACGGGAAGGTAAATCAATTATTTCACAATACGCTCTGGAGCATGAAAGGAAACTTTCTGGATGTTCCTACCGACTGTCCGACAAGAGAGCGGCTTGGATGGACAGGGGACGCCCAGATTTTCTTCGAAACAGGCGCTTATCTGATGAATACAGCGCCGTTTTTCCGCAAATGGCTGCGCGATGTGAAGGATGGACAGAAAAAGGACGGAAGCTTAAGTGCGGTCGTTCCTTATAACGGACTTTCTCTCATGTATGATAATACCGGCGCCAGTGTGGGCTGGGCCGATGCAGTCGTACTGGTGCCGTACCGCTACTGGAAACGGTATGGCGACCGGAGAATCCTGCGTGAGAATTATCAGACGATGCGTAAGCTTGCCATGTTTATGATACAAAATACCGGTCACAAAAATAAAAAAGCAGCCAGAGCGAATCCTTACAACAAGTATGTTTATGAAAAGGGATTCCATCTGGGGGAGTGGCTGGAGCCGGAGGAGTTTCAGAAGAAAATTACCGCCGGGCACCGTGCGCTGCATACCGAGGAAGCTACCGCATATCTGCACTATACGATGTCATGTATGGCGGAAATTGCCGGAGAGCTGCAGCAGCAGGAGGATGAAAAGCTGTTTGCGGAATATGCGGATGGGGCAGTAAAAGCGTATGATTATCTGTTCCTGAAAAGCGGCACGATCGATACGGACCGTCAGGCAAAGCTGGTGCGGCCGCTGGCGCTGGGCCTGCTGTCCGGTGAGAAAAAATCCAATGTGGAAAAGCGCCTGAAGCAGGCGGTGGAGAAGGGGGCGTATTGCGTCGGAACGGGATTTCTCTCCACGCCCTTCGTCCTTCCTGTTTTAACCGGGGCCGGTTATACGGAAACGGCATATAAAATGCTGGAAAACGAACGGGCGCCCGGCTGGCTGGCGGAAATTAATGCGGGGGCTACGACGATCTGGGAGGACTGGGAAGGCAGGGTCAGCCGGAATCATTATTCACCCGGCGCAGTGTGTCAGTGGCTCTTTGAAACGGTGGCAGGCATCCGGCCGGATGGTGAGAACCATTTTAAAATAGCGCCTGTGCCGGGAGGCACGCTGACTTACGCGGAGGCAGGCTATCAGAGCATCTATGGAAAGATAGAAAGCAGATGGACAAGGACAGAGGATGGCGTGCGCTATACCATAATAGTACCGGCAAATACCACTGCCGAAGTGATATTTCCGGACGGGGACCGCTGCGTGATAGCGGCAGGCTGCCATGAGTTCGAACGTAAGCAGCCAGGCGGAATGCGAATGTCCTCTTTCCTGCAGGCCGCGCAGCAACCTGCATTCATGAGCATGCAGCAGAGAGGAAAATGTCCATATTTTACAGGAGGTGGAAACGATGAAAACTTATGACTGTATTCGTCCGGGCAGAGTATGGCTGGATACTGCTGGAAAACCGATTCAGGCGCATGGCTTTTCTGTGTTTTATAACGAAGAAAAAAAGCTGTATTATTGGTATGGAGAAAATAAGGAACGGACGAAAAAGGGCGGAACGATCTGGCACTGGGGCGTGCGGCTGTATACTTCTTTGGATCTGTATAACTGGACGGACAGGGGCCTGATTATTCCGCCGGAACCGGAGGATCTGAGCAGTCCTCTGCATCCCACTTACTGTATGGACCGTCCGCATATCCTTTACTGTAAAAGCACGGGGAAGTACATTGCATGGCTGAAGATCATGGCAGGCGGAGAACATGCGGATTGTCAGTTTATGTCTGTATTGCAGGCGGATGAATTTGAGGGACCCTATACGTTCGTGCATAAAATTTATAAACCGCTGCAGATGGACACCGGTGATTTTGCTCTCCATGTGGATAAGGAAACCGGGCGGGGATATATTTTCTTTGAGCGCCCGCATTTCCAGCTGATCTGCGCCAGTCTGACGGAGGATTTTACCGGTGTGACCGGCGAATATTCTGTACACTATGACGGCCTGCTCCCGCCTTATACGCGGGAGGCTCCGGTATTTTTTGAGCGGAATGGGAAAAAGTATTTATTTACCTCCGGTACCAGCGGCTATTTCCCCAATGCGAGCAGGGTGTGTGTATTTGACGATTATCACGGGGAATATAAAGACCTGGGCGATCCATGCATCGGCGATAAGAGCCACACCACCTTCAACAGCCAGATTACCAGTGTGCTGAAGATACCGGGAAAAGAGCTGTATGTGGCGTGCGCGGACAGGTGGAAACCGGGATGGCTGGTTCCGAAAATGTCAAAGCAGATCATATCCGGCATGGAGCGTCATTTTATGGACTACAGGCCGGATGAAAGCCCAAGGACGGCGCAGCCGCTGCCGGAAGTGGAAACACGGCATAAGGATAACACCTGGAAATCAAGGTATGTCTGGCTGCCGGTAGAATGGCAGGGGGAGAAGCCGGTGATCCGCTGGCATGAGAAATGGCGGCTGTAGAACAGCCGCCTCCTTCCCTGCATTTTTCATTTCTTCATAATCTTACATCTTTTTTTATAGAAAGCGGCTCCGTAACAGATAACCTCTGCATAATTCTCTTTAAATTCTTCTGCATACTTCTTTTCATCTATCTGTGAAATTGCTTTTTCACACTCCTTTTCCAGGTCTTCCAGCTTCTTTGCATATTTTACTTCAAATACAGCCACACGGTCTCCCGCGTAGTCCTGTACTACAATATCGCTTCTGCCATCCCCATGTTCCCGGTTGGATTCCACCACATATCCGGCGCCCGCAAAAATCCCGGCAAAAAAAGCATGATAGAAGTCTTCTCTGTAATCATAATAGCTTATGGTTCTGCGGAGCAGCTTCGTGATCTCTGCGGTTGCTTTTTCTGCATCCCCATTCCAGACAGACGCAAACAATGCTTTTCTGTCTATCTGCTGTGTGCTTTCCATAAACCATTTTTTAATAACCGTTTCAAAGATTTCTCTGACCTCTTTATTGGGAATTTTCATGGCATAGCTTCCCTGGGGCAGCTCTTCTTCCCATCTGCCGTCCTTTGTGCGTGTCAGATATCCGGTAAGATACAGGATACTCCACAGATTATCTTCTGTGGAATGCAGATAGTCATAGGTGATTTCTTCCTGAATATTCTCAACAATACATCCGCCCGACAGCAGGGTTTCCAGCTTCTGCGTAATTGCAGGTCCGGAATAGTCAATAAAAGAACGAATGATCTCATTTCCGCTTGAATTTTTCCAATAGCCGACCGGCTTTGCTTCGGAATCAATCAGCAGACTATTCACATGGTTTACCACATCCCACGGACAATATACATCCATGTTTCCAAAACGATAGCCATCGTACCACTCCCGCATTTCATCCGTATGGTCCGTCAATCCGGTATCCTCCAGAAGCTTATCCACCTCATTCTGCGAAAAGCCGAAAAATTCATCATAGCGGTTATCTAAAATGGTATCTATCGTAAAATTGTTTACTCCTGTGAAGATACTTTCTTTTGCAATTCTCAGACAGCCTGTGATTACTGCAAATTTAAGACAACTGTTATCCTTTAGCGCAGTGCTTAAAATTCCCCGGATCATATCAAGCATTTCATTGTAATAACCATTTGTATTTGCTTTTGCAACAGGAACGTCATACTCATCAAGCAAAAGAATCACAGGCTTGCCGTAATAGTCTTTCAGCATACGCATTAAGATGCTTAATGCTCTGCTTATCTGTCCGATACTTGCTTTTTCAGTCTTAATCAGTGAAAAAACTTCTTCATCATCCTTATTCACGAAATCGTTTTTTAACAAATAATCGTATTTTTTAAATAAATCTGCAAACTGTCCCTGAAGTCTTTCATAAGCAACAGGAAAATCAAGTCCGTCAACATCCTTAAATGAAAAGAAAATGGTCGGATACCGATTCATCCATTCTTCACATAATTCTTTATTCTCCGAAATTTTCAATCCATCAAATAGCATCCTGCTGTTTTCACTGATATCAAAAAAATGAGCAAGCATACTCATTCCTAATGTTTTTCCAAAACGACGCGGGCGGGTAAACAAGGTCACCTTTGTCCCTGTGGTATTCAGCAGTTCTTCAATCAAACCTGTCTTATCAATATAGTAACTGCCTTCCTGTCTTATTTCACTGAAGTCTGAAATGCCCACAGGCATCATGATTTTGCGCTTCATTTTCTCACACCCTTTCTATCATGTTTCTATTCTGATTATAACCCAAAATGGCGGCTTTGTACATAGCTGCTATTTTAAAAAAGAAATTGAAATGTTGATGGAAATGTGATACCGTATAAGGATAAGGAATGTGGGAGCAAGTCCCTTTCGTGAGTCGGATTTTATGCAGATTGGCGGATGGGTCTGCGAAACAGCAGCGTGTGGGAGACTAATCTTCGGGAGACAGAACAGATAGATGAGAAGAAAAGGACTTTGGAAGAACATATCGTACATGGCCATTTCCGGGATGCTTGCGGTTTCACTGCCGGCGGCAGCGATACAGACGCCGGTGTCCGCCGAGGAGAAGACGGCGCAGGGGACAGAGAGGAAGGCGTCGGAGGAGAAGGCGGCGCAGGCGAGCGCACCCCAGACAGAGGCACCGCAGGCGAGTGCGGCGCAGGCGAGCGCGTCCCAGACAGAGGCAGTGCAGGCGAGTGTGGCGCAGGCGAGCGCGTCCCAGACAGAGGCAGTGCAGGCGAGTGTGGTGCAGGCGAGCGCGCCTCAGACGGAGGCGGTGCAGGTGAGCGCGCCTCAGACGGAGGCACCGCAGACGAGTGCGCCCCAGACGGAGGCACCGCAGACGAATCCGCCCCAGACGGAGGCACCGCAGACGAGTGCGCCCCAGACGGAGCCGCCGCAGACGAATCCGCCCCAGACGGAACCGCCACAGACGAATCCGCCTCAGACGGAACCGCCGCAGACAAATCCGCCTCAGACAGAGACGCCGGGCGCCGGAACAGAAGGCACAGGGAATCCGTCAGAGACGGAAACGGGCGCGCCTGTCACAGAACCGGAGACAGAAGCGGCTTCCGGTACGGAAAATGGCGGGGCAGCGGAAGGAACGGAAGGACCCGGAGAGGGACAGACCGGAACCGATACCGATACCGGGACAGAAGCCGTATCCGGCACGGAAACGGAATCCGGGTCAGAAACAGAATCCGAGTCTGAGTCGGAGTCCGAATCGGAGAGTGAAAGCGAGGACCATTCGCAGATGAACGCCAACTGGGAGACCAATATCAT
The DNA here is from genome assembly GCF_025148285.1 of Marvinbryantia formatexigens DSM 14469. Classification (NCBI taxonomy): domain Bacteria; kingdom Bacillati; phylum Bacillota; class Clostridia; order Lachnospirales; family Lachnospiraceae; genus Marvinbryantia; species Marvinbryantia formatexigens. The sequence continues at coordinate 3,479,045 of NZ_CP102268.1, forward strand.
CGCCAGCAACGCGGCATGGCTTGGTCAGTTGTCCGGTACCTACGGTATCAGCTTTTCCTGTGATTTCGGCAGTCTCTGCAGCCGGGTGGAAGCAGAATTTGCCCAGACGCTCTCGGACCCGGAAAATTTTCATGCATCCAACTGGAAGGATGTTTTTGCGGTATTTGTCTATGAGCTGAAGCAGCGGACCGGCTCCGCCAGTATATCGGAGGATTCGTATGCGCTTCTGCTGGAAATATTCACGGAAATGAACGAGCCGGAGCACAGTGCGGACGGAGAAGCGGGACCGGACATTTCCGAAGTATTTGTGGAGGAATATCCGATTGAGGAAGCGCTTGCGGAAATAGACGCGCAGGAGGAGCTGCTGCTGGCTGGATGGAATACCGGGACGGGCACTCTGGAGGAATTTATGCGCGAATCCATAAAGGAACGGGCAGAACAGAAGAGAGAGGCGCTGCGTGAGGAAAAACAGGCGCAGATGGACCGGGCGCGCTATGAAAAATGGCTGCGTCTGCGGCAGGAGAGCGTTCTGCAGACGGACGACCAGAGCGAGCAGAGCTATTTGGTGTCAGAGCTTGTTCCGGCAGCGGCGGCGGACTATGTGCGCAGAAACGGCATCGGCAGTGCGGGAGCAGCGGAGATAGAATCCTATGCCTCGACGCAGTGTCTGCAGCTCTGTGCAATCGCCAGCGCAGCCCCGCAGATCGTGCGTGCGGCGGTCGGCGATGATGTCTCGGAGGCGCGCGTGCGAATCGTGACGGCGGCGTACAGCCTGGTCGGAAAGGTCGGCTACTTCTGGGGCGGCAAGTCCTTCGTGTTCGGCTGGGACGACCGGTGGGGCACTCCCGCAAAGGTGACGGCGGACGGAAGCACCTCGACCGGCATGACAAGAGGCTATGGATTGGATTGCAGCGGTTTTACGCTGTACTGCTATTACAATGGTCTGGGCGGTTCTGATGCGGGTATTGGCGGTCACACGACCAGCCAGTGGAACGCGTCCGTGATGGTCGACCAGATTAACGCGCAGCCCGGCGACCTGGTATTTTACGGCGGTCCGGAGCGCGGCGATATGAATCATGTCGGGCTGGTGGTTGGAAAATCGGCGGACGGCGGTCTGATTGTCGCACATTGTTCCTCCAGCCAGAACGGCGTGGTCGTGGGCGAGGCGTGGAGCTCCGGTTTCCGGTATGTGCGGACGGTGCCTGGTCTGCAGTAAACTTTTATCGAAATAATACATTATACTGATGCTTTTAAATCATGATTCTGGAGCGGGTTTTTTGTTGACAAACAAAAAGCCCGCTGTTATCATTTTTTCAGAACAAAGGCGTTCTTACAAAAGGGTGAAGAATGCCTTTTTCTGCTTTAAAGAAGAAGGAGTGGATTTAAGGATGGGATATACGAAACAGGATGTAATCAGAATGGTGCAGGAGGAGGACGTGGAGTTTATCCGCCTGCAGTTTACCGATATTTTCGGAACCTTTAAAAATATCGCGATTACGGCGAGCCAGCTTGAGCGGGCGCTGGACAATAAGTGTATGTTTGATGGCTCGTCGATTGAGGGCTTTGTGCGCATAGAGGAGTCGGATATGTACCTTCACCCCGACCTGGATACCTTTGTGATTTTTCCGTGGAGACCGCAGCAGGGAAAGGTGGCGCGGTTAATCTGTGATATTTACCGCCAGGACGGCACGATATTTGAGGGGGACCCGCGCTATGTGCTGAAGCGCGTTGTGAAAGAGGCGGAGGAAATGGGCTACCAGTTTGATGTGGGACCGGAGTGCGAGTTTTTCCTGTATCACACGGACGACAACGGACAGCCGACAACGATTACGCACGAGAAAGCTGGATATTTTGACCTCGGACCGGTTGACCTGGGAGAAAATGCGAGACGTGACATGGTGCTGACGCTGGAGACGATGGGCTTTGAGATTGAATCGTCTCATCACGAAATGGCGCCGGCGCAGCATGAAATAGATTTCCGCTATGACGACGCTCTGAAAACGGCGGACAACATTATGACCTTTAAGCTGACGGTGAAAACGATCGCAAAACGGCACGGTCTGCACGCAACCTTCATGCCGAAGCCGAAAACGGGCATCAACGGGTCTGGGATGCATATTAATATGTCTCTTTCCAGAGACGGAAAAAATATTTTTGCAGATCCGGACGACGAAGTGGGTCTGAGCAGGGAGGCTTATTATTTTATCGGCGGACTGATGAAGCATATCCGCTGTATGACGGCAATCACAAATCCGCTTGTCAATTCCTACAAGCGCCTGGTGCCGGGTTTTGAGGCGCCGGTCTATGTGGCGTGGTCGGCGCATAACCGTTCGCCGCTGATACGGATTCCCAGTATCCGCACAGAGGGAACGCGGATCGAGCTGCGCTGTCCGGATCCGTCCAGCAATCCGTATCTGGTACTGGCGGTCTGCCTTGCCGCCGGACTGGACGGTATCAAAAATCAGATTATGCCGCCTGCCAAGGTGGAACGCAATATTTTTGAAATGACGGATGCGGAGCGGGCGGAGCTTGGAATCGCGACCCTGCCGGAAAATCTGCTGGATGCGATTGAGGCGATGGAGAGCGATGACTTTATATGCCAGGTGCTCGGAAAGCATATTACGGACAATTACTGCCGGGCAAAGCGCAGCGAATGGGCCGAGTACAGCAGAAACGTTACGGAGTGGGAACTGGAACAGTATCTTTACCGGATTTAAGTCCTGTTTTTATACGGAAATAAAAACAGGGGGTGGAGAGATTGGTAAGTATCATTGTGGTGTTCCCGAAGGCGGAGGATGCGAAAAACATCCGCAATATTCTTGTCCGCAGCGGATACCGGGTGGCTGCCGTCTGCACCAGCGGTGCGCAGGTTCTGCAGGTCGCTGACCGTATCGGGGAGGGTATTGTTGTGTGCGGCTACAAATTTTCCGATGTGATGTACAGCGATCTGCTGGCGGACCTTCCGGAGAGCTTTGAGATGCTGCTGATTGCTTCCCGCAGTGTCCTGGAGCTGTGCGATGACCGGGGAATCGTCTGCCTGGAGCTTCCGCTGAAGATTCATGACCTTGCAAATACGCTGGAAATGATGATGGGAAATCTTCTGCGGCGGAAAAAGAGGAAAAAGCTGCAGCCGAAGGTGCGATCGGAGGAGGAAATCAGGCTGATTGCCGATGCAAAGCGGCTTCTGATGGAACGCAACAGCATGACGGAGGAGGAAGCACACCGCTATATGCAGAAATGCAGCATGGACAGCGGGACAAATATTGTGGAAACGGCGCAGATGGTGTTTGCGCTGATGAAGTATTAAGCGGCAGGACTGCAAAAGGCATCTCTGGACAGGCATAACAGGATGCTGCAGCCATTATTTATCAGGAGGAGGAATACATGAAGTTTACGAAAATGCATGGAATCGGAAACGATTATGTTTATGTGAACTGCTTTAAGGAGACGGTGGAGGATCCGGAGAAAACGGCAATCCTGGTCAGTGACCGTCATTTCGGAATCGGCTCCGACGGTCTGATTCTGATTAAGCCGTCGTCGGTTGCGGATGGGAAAATGGAAATGTACAACGCGGACGGCTCCCAGGGAGCAATGTGCGGCAACGGTATCCGCTGCGTGGCGAAATATATGTACGATTACGGGATTACGGATAAAACCAGCATCAGCGTGGAGACGAAGAGCGGTATAAAATACCTTGACCTCACGGTGGAGAATGGAAAGGTCTCTGCTGTCAGGGTGAATATGGGCTCTCCGGTTCTGCAGGCGGCCGCCATACCGGCAGTTTCTGAAAAGGAGACGGTGATTGACGAGCCGGTGACGGTGAACGGCAGAGAGTGGCGGCTTACCTGTGTTTCTATGGGCAATCCGCACGCTGTGACCTATGTGGAGGATGTGAAGCATCTGGATATTGAGAAAATCGGCCCGGAGTTTGAGCATCATCCGATGTTTCCGGACAGGGTGAATACGGAATTTGCGCATGTGATTGACCGCCATACAGTGGAAATGCGCGTGTGGGAGCGCGGCTCCGGCGAGACGCTTGCCTGCGGTACCGGGGCGTGCGCGACGGCGGTTGCCTCTGTCCTGAATGGCTATACGGAGGATGAGGTGACGGTGAAGCTTCTGGGCGGCGACCTGAAAATTTTCTGGGACAGAAAGGAAAATAATGTTTACATGACCGGAAGTGCGACGACGGTATTTGACGGGGAAATTGCACTCTGACGTCATGCATTAAGAAGGCGGGAATGCCGGGAAGCTGTTTAAAAAGGACAGCGGAGACGGCAGAACAGGAATGGATTCATACAGGGAAAAGGAGACGGGAATATGGCAAAGGTAAATGATAATTATTTGAAGCTGCCGGGCAGCTATCTGTTTTCTACAATCGGCAAAAAGGTAGCCGCGTATTCGGCGGCAAATCCGGATAAGAAAATCATCCGCCTGGGGATTGGCGATGTGACGCAGCCGCTGGCGCCGGCAATTATCACGGCGCTGCACGGCGCGGTGGACGAGATGGCGCACGCGGAGACGTTTCATGGCTATGCGCCGGATCTGGGCTATGAGTTTTTAAGAAATGCGATTGCGAAAAACGATTACGTCGACCGCGGCTGTGATATTTCTGCGGACGAGATTTTTGTGTCGGACGGTGCAAAGTGCGATTCGGCAAATATCCAGGAAATTTTCAGCCTGGATAATAAGATTGCGGTCTGCGACCCCGTATATCCGGTATACGTGGATTCTAATGTGATGGCGGGCAGGACCGGGACCTGGAATCCGCAGACGGAAACCTGGAGCGATGTGATTTATATGCCGTGTACGGCGGAAAATAATTTTGCGCCGGAGCTGCCCTCCCGGACGCCGGATCTGATTTATCTGTGCTTCCCGAACAATCCGACCGGCTCCACCATCACGAAGGAGGAGCTGCAGGTCTGGGTGGACTATGCAAATAGCGTAGGTGCGATTATTATTTACGATGCCGCCTACGAGGCATATATTTCGGAAGAGGATGTGCCGCATTCCATCTATGAGTGCGAGGGCGCGCGCACCTGTGCGATCGAGCTGCGCAGCTTCTCGAAAAATGCCGGTTTCACCGGCGTGCGCCTTGGCTTCACGGTCGTTCCGAAGGAGCTGAAGGCGGGCGATACCTTCCTGCATCCGCTGTGGGCGCGGCGCCACGGCACAAAATACAACGGCGCACCCTATATTGTGCAGCGCGCGGGCGAGGCGGTTTACTCCCCGGAGGGAAAGGCGCAGCTCAGGGAGCAGGTAGCGTATTATATGAAAAATGCCGCCGCGATTTATGATGGACTGAGCGAGATGGGCTATACGGTATCCGGCGGCATCAACGCGCCGTATATCTGGCTGAAGACACCGGATGATATGACCTCATGGGAATTTTTCGATTACCTTCTTGAAAAGGCAAACGTTGTCGGAACGCCCGGCTCCGGCTTCGGACCGAGCGGGGAAGGGTACTTCAGGCTCACCGCCTTTGGCAGCTACGAAAACACCGTGGCGGCGCTTGAACGGATCAGAAGGATGTAAAAAACAGGGAATGAAGTTTTTCGCTGGTATTAACTGAAAACGTATCTGCTTGGCTGACAGGGCTTCCCGGAGCTGCAGAAACAGGCTCCGGGGAAATATTTACTGGCAGAGTTTCTCAATGGCTTCTTCTTTGGTCGGCACAAAGAAGAAACTTCTGCCGTGATTGCTCTCGTAGATAAAATCATGGAGCGGTTTGCTGGTGTAGCCGGAGTAATCGCCGACAAAGGCTGCGCGGATACCATAATTTGTGAATTTCTGGAGGATTTCCCCGGCAAGCCCTGTGCTGAGGATGAAGAAATCACCGCATACGGATGCCTTGTCCAGAATTATGGAAGTGCATCCGGTTTCGTATTTTACAGTAGCAGCAAGGTCCAAAGCACTCTGCACGTCTGTAATCAAAAGTTCTTTTTCCGGAATCCATGCAATGTGGGTTCCGTTCTTTTCTAATTGTTGAATTGTCATCTTTATAGTCTCCTTTTTAAAATTTTCGATAAAAAAAGACCACATGAGCAAAGAAAATCTTTACCGATGTGGTCTTAAATATAAATCTATTTGCCAGCCACACGGATACAGCACAAGAAGCGTCCATATCCGTGAATGAGATTCATGGATAGAACGCTAACGATCTGCCGCTTCCTTTAAGTTGGTGAATAGACTCCTGTACATACTGTTTACCTGCCTTTTTCCGTATGTCCATTAACTTATCATAGCTGTCTGGAATTGTCAACAGGATATGGTAAACGAAAAGCAGACTATGAGGTGTGTGATTTTATAGGGAAAATCAATGGAAATCGCGCGAAATTAAAATATAATTCAAAAATATTGTACCAATTGGACAGGGCTATACGATGTGGAAGTGATGTAAGCGCAGTGCTTATGATGAACGTGGTATTTTGTTTATTTAATTGGTTTTCACTATATCACTTTGGTGATATAAATATCTCGAAAACAATTGACTTACTATCACTTTGGTGATATAATTACGGTGAAGGAATGGAGGTTGGGAAAATGGGTAAACTGATTACGATATATCACGGTTCGGAAAAAAATGTGGAGCAGCCGGTTTTTGGCGAAGGCAAGAAGAATAACGATTTTGGACTTGGCTTTTACTGTACGGTAAGTGAGGAACTTGCAAAAGAATGGGCGGTATCTTCTTTACGTGATGGATTTTCCAATCGCTATACGCTGGATACCGAATATTTGAACATTTTAAATTTGAATAGTCCTGATTATACAATTCTTAACTGGATTGCCGTCTTGGTGGAACATCGCCTGTTTTCGATAAAAACCCCTGTGGCAAGACGAGCAAAGCGATATTTGATTGATAATTTCAGTGTTAATGTAAATGCCTATGACTTGATTACAGGTTACCGCGCGGATGATTCTTATTTTGATTATGCAGAGTCGTTTCTTAATAACGGTATTTCTGTAGAACAACTTGCATGTGCCATGCGACTTGGAAAGCTGGGGGAACAAATCGTTATTAAGTCAAAGTTTGCCTTTTCCAGGCTGAAATATGAAGGTTTTGATGTTGCAGAGAAGGACCTGTACTATGTTCTTCGCAAAGCCAGAGATGATGAAGCTAATCAGTTGTATCTGGAGATGCTTGAAGAGGAGAGTGATGGACTGTACATTCAGGATATTATGAGAGGAGGCATTAAGAACGATGACTCGCGCATACCAAGAAATATATCTGAGTAAGGCACAAGCGGTGATGGGAGATGCCTTTGATTATGCAGTCAATACTTGCGCTATTCCTGGAACAGATTTTGTGAAACTGTTTATTGCAAGTTCTGTGAGCAAGCGAATGGAAAATGGGGAACCTGCTTATCTTGCAGGTAAAAGCGGCATTGAAATCGTTCGGGAGATCGTTGCAGAAACCAGAGGACAAGAGCTTCAAATAGAACCGCAAGAGCATTTTGGACGCTCAAAGGAATACTGGATTGGTTGGGCTGTTGCTTATTACCAGTGGTATTCAGGCAGGAAGTATTGCGATATTTTTAAGGTCCTTTCTTTTGAGGATTTGCAAAAAATGTACTACACTCTCCACGAAGCGGATATCACAAAATTTGTTGACATTGTGGATTCAAAAATAAAAGAGTATTTTTCTGAAACTAATTTAAAGCGCATTCGTACAGCATATGGATTTACTCAGGCAGAATTAGCGGAACGTTCCGGTGTTAGCCTTCGTTCGATTCAAATGTATGAACAGCGAAACAAAAACATCAACAAAGCAAGTGCGGATTCAATGTACAGCCTTGCTAGGGCTTTGGGCTGCACAATGGAGGATTTGATTGAGCGATAATCAAAATTTATGGAATAAAATCTATGTTTATAAGCATCTATCAGAAGATTTATGTCCCAGGCTTGCCACATTTTGCTTATTTTGTGACAAATTTAATAATCTCAGAGCAAAATTTATTATCAGCAAATCGCGGCAAAACGGGGCAGAATACAGCATTTTAGAAGGATTTTTGTTTATGATAAAAGTATTATTTGTCTGCCACGGCAGGAAGCAAAGTGTAGGCTGCTTGGCGGCTTTTAGCGGCTAAACTGCGGCAAATCGGTGCAATAGGACTGGTGGGGTACTACGGTTTTACTACGATTGAGGAAACCAAAATCAGAAGTGTGAAATAATGGTCTGGGAAATGGAAAATTGGTATCTTCCGGACTTCTGCACTGTTCCGATAAGTGAAAAATATTATTCCGATACCGTTGATATTGTTCCGATAATAGGATATACTACTGGTTGAAGTGAGGTGTAGATTTATGTACATGACAGTGAAACAAGCAGCAGAGAAATGGGGGATTTCAGATAGAAGAGTTCGTATATTATGTTCAGAGGGGAAGATTCCGGGTGTTACCCGCGAAGGGCGCAGTTGGAAAATTCCTGCAGATGCGAAGAAACCGGAGGACGGTAGGTATAAAACAGCAGAGAGTCTGCTTGCAATGATTGATAGGAAAAAAATCGAGCTGGATTCCCGACGACCTTTGACAGCGGGAGAGGTGGAAAGGCTGACAGAGGAATTTGTAGTTGAATACACTTACAATTCCAATGCGATAGAGGGAAACACGCTGACTTTGCGAGAGACAGATATGGTTCTGCGTGGTTTGACGATTGATCAGAAGCCGTTGAAAGATCATATGGAAGCGGTCGGACATAAGGAAGCTTTTGACTTTATACAGGATTTGGTAAAAGCTCAGGTACCATTATCAGAGAGCATTATCAAGCAGATTCATTATTTGGTGTTGGCTGATAAAAGGGATGACCGAGGCGTTTACAGAAGAGTTCCGGTAAGAATTATGGGTGCAAAGCATGAACCAGTGCAGCCATATCTGATACAGCCTAAGATGGAGCAGTTGCTAGAGTCTTATAGAAACAGTACAGAGCATATCATTCCACGGCTTGCACGGTTTCATATTGAGTTTGAGGGTATCCATCCTTTCATCGACGGAAATGGTCGGACAGGACGGCTGCTTGTGAATCTGGAATTGATGAAAGACGGGTATCCTCCAATAGATATTAAGTTTACAGATCGGGTTGCTTATTATAATGCGTTTGATGAATATCATGTAAATCATAATCTGGATGCGATGGAAAAGTTGTTTGCCGGGTATGTGAATACAAGGTTGGACAGCTATCTGGCAATGTTGGAAGAATGAAAGTATTATGGAGATGTGGGAATGTTTGTTTCAGAATATTTTGGCTTAGACGATGAATTGGACAAAATGGGGGTATTTGATTGTGTTCTAGACAATGACAGTAGGTTTTTTATTAATCTTATGCGTTTGAAAGTATCTGATGTACCCGAGTTCAAAGATGCATATCAGCGAATAAATGATTACTTTAGTGAAATAGCGACACTTCTTAATGCCTCTGATTCAAAAGAGGACAAACTTTACAAAACAGCATTTAAACGATTTAAACCTTTAGAAATAAATGGTATAAATCTTGGGTTCTCTGAAAGTAAACATGGTGCGGCTTTTGGGGAAAAACTGAGAAGGCAGGTTATAAGCGATGCATTCGATATTGTAAAAAAGGGCATACTATATCCAGAAATTTTCCAGTTGGTTAGCCTTTTTGAAGAAAATATTGGTCCAGACAGATTGAGCGATATGATTTCAACCATTATTTATCCTGATATAGTAACATATACAAAAAGAATTCAGCGAGAACTTAAACTGAATAAAGAAAACTATCCTGATTGTATATTCCGAGAAGATGGTCTTATTGTGAATCCATATAAAGGTTGTGAAATTTTGTTTCTGCCTATAGATATTTTACATGAGCTTCCAATAGCGCAGTGTTGGGACGATATTGATCGAGTAGTTTCGGAAAACGAAAATATTCGCAGAGAAATAAATGAAGCGATTGGGCAGGAATGGAGTAGATGGTATGCAAGGGATAAAAAAGCGTATTTGAAGGAATATATATTTAAAGATCCGGAAAGGTGTTCTCGTGTTATTGAGGGGTATAAGAAATCTGAAATAGAAAAATATGATCTTAATCTGGACATTGATTATTTTGTGGAAAAATTGATTAAAGTTATGAAAAAGGCGGGAATACATTTTGTTGTTGAAAATGCCAAGAGAAAAGATAGCTTTGAAGCAGCGATAGATGTATTAAATATTTTTAAAGAATGGATCGAATATAATAAAGGTTGGGATACTATTCAAAGTGCGGAAAGCAAGAAAAGAGAAAAAATTATTCAGAGACTTGTTCATTTGGGGGCTAAGAATTATATATCTGCTAATGATTTAGACATTAGTTTTGAGCCAGATGCAGGTAGAGGGCCAGTAGATTTTAAGGTTAGTAGGGGCGGTGATAAAACAATTGTTGAGATTAAATTGTCTACTAATGATCAATATTTACATGGTTATGAAGAACAGGTTGAAGAGTATAGCAGGGCAGAGTGTACGGATAAGATGATTTATGTTTTTATTGATTTAGGAAATCCAGGAAGGTTAAAAAAGCTTACGAATATTCATGATGCAAATATTAAAAATGACAAAAAAGTACCAGAATTGTTATTGATTGATTCGACGGCAAAAGCGGCGGCAAGTACATATTCAAAATAAGATATTGCGCAGTTTGTGCATAGAAGTCATGTTGAGTGCGTGGTATTGATGTCACGGGTTGAAAAATAACGAACTAAAAAAATGTAGAAAACAAAGGGTTTCCGGGAGTTGGGACTGTTTGGACAACGGTTCCGGCTCCCGGATTTTTTGCGGTTGAGAGGAGTGTGGGAACTGGTCAACGGTAAAATTGGCGGATAGTTGAGTGGACAGAATGGATATTAGGGGTGTTGAGTTGACAGGTTGGATAAATGGTATGCTGAGTTGATAGCATTGTTAAAAGGCAAATGCACGTTGTTCCTTCGGCGGAATCAACGTGCATTTCACATCGTATTCATTAAATCAAGTAGGAGCCGCTTCTGCGCATCCATATCATCATATCATCACCTGCCCATCTGTATCTATTCTGATTCCCAAAACGGTGCTATAATAGTCACAATCGGTAGATACAACATTTCCCGAAAAGGACATATACGCTCATAGTATGGTAGACTAATGGGGAAAGCTATTCAGCAGGAGGGTTTAACTATGGGGAAACATTTATTTGAGCGTCTGGCTCGTGAACGGAATATTACAGTAGAAGAAATGCGGGCGATTATTTCTGCCCGCATTGAGAAAGGATGGAATGACCCTGATCCGGAGAAAAGGGCGCAATGGAGGAAAATACCTTGTGAGGGCGAAATTCCCACGCCAGATGAATGGCTGCGGTATGCTGTTGAGAAACTGCAGGAGGAAGGTCGAGAGGATTTATTACGGTGGTATCTAACTTATAATAAAGTATGATACGATAACATTGATTTTTTAAATTACCGTGTCATGGGAGCCGAAGGAAGCATGGTGATGGATGAAACGGTCATGGCTGCGGCTATGGATACATGGCTGGTTGAAACTCCTGACGATGAGATTCTGCTTTCCATTTATGACGAGTACATTAATGGAACAACTTATGAAAAAAATCTGGAGACCTTCGGAAAAGTGAGCTATGATGCGCCTGCCTCAATCAGCATTTATACAGACAGCTTTGAGGATAAGGAAGCTGTGTCCCAGTGTATTGAAAATTACAATAAAACAGTGGATGAGGACAGTCGGATCAGCTACACCGACTATGTAGAACTTTTGACTTCTTCCCTTACCTCTATAGTAGATGTGATTTCCTATGTGCTGATCGCGTTTGTTGCCGTATCGCTGATCGTGTCCTGCATTATGATCGGTATTATTACTCATATTTCCGTTATGGAGCGCACGAAGGAGATCGGTATTCTGCGGGCAATGGGTGCATCAAAACGTAATATTTCGGAAGTGTTCAATGCGGAAACTTTCTTGATTGGCCTTTGTGCAGGTGTGCTTGGCATAGCGATTTCTGCATTGCTGACTATCCCGATCAATGCAGTTCTCCAGAGTCTGCTTGGAGCAACGAACCTCAGTGTGTCTCTGCCAATTAACTACGCAGTTGTTTTGATTGTGCTCAGCATGATTATTACTGTTATCGGCGGTTTACTTCCGGCGAAAAAGGCAGCGAAGAAAGACCCTGTGATTGCTCTGCGTACAGAATAAATGTGTAATTCAGTTTGGGAGACTTCATTATGAGGCCTCCCAAACTGGAGCTCTTTAATATAGAGATTGAAAATGGTGATGTTATCCTTGACAATTTAAGATTAGCGTGCTAACATTATTGCAGAAAGGAGGTCTGCTAAATGGAAGATAGTGTATGTGGTATGCTAATCAAACAAATTAACAGCGAGCTGGAAAAAAATGCAAATAATATGCTCCGCAAGGATGATCTGACAGTATCGCAAATCGGCGCTTTGATGGAACTTGACGAAAGCATTGAAAAGCAGATGGAATTAAAAGAACTGGAAGAGGTGCTGCATATTGCAAAACCTACAGTGGTAGGAATCGTAAAGCGGCTGGAGGATAAAGGATTTGTCATAAGTACCCGAAGCATACAGGATAAACGGATTCGAATCATACAGCTCACTCCTTTGGGAGAGGAATGTTGCCGCAGGGCGAAAGAACGTATGGAACAAGCCGAAATGGCATTGACTTCCTCTCTGACAGAAACAGAGCGGCGTATTTTAATTACACTTTTGCAGAAGGTTCGCAATTCATTTTAGATTTAAGCGGATGACAGCCAATATAAATAATACCGCCAAATGGCGGTATTATAAAACGCATAACATTAGCTTGCTAATATTAGCAAGCTAACACACAGACCATAAAGGAGGAAGCAAAATGACTAAAATTTTCAGGTATTTCAATCGAAAGCAATGGCTTTATGTCGCCGCCAGTATCCTTTTTATTGTGATTCAGGTATGGCTGGACTTAAAGCTCCCAGATTATATGTCCGGTATCACAACGCTTGTGCAGACAGAGGGAAGTGCTATGTCGGACATCTTGATACAAGGCGGATATATGCTGATGTGTGCTCTCGGCAGTATGGTGGCCTCAATTATTGTAGGTTTCTTTGCTGCCAGAGTTGCGGCGGGACTTGCGCAAACCTTGCGGAATTGTGTTTATGACAAGACGATGGATTTTTCTATGGAGGAGATTGATCGGTTTTCTACTGCCAGCCTCATAAACCGGACGACAAATGATGTAACTCAAATTCAAAATCTGGTAGCTATGGGGTTACAGGCGATCATGAAAGCACCCATTCTGGCAGTATGGGCAGTTGTCAAGATTGCGGGAAAAAGCTGGCAATGGACGGCGGCCACTGTTGTAGCGGTATTTGTGCTGGTGGTTGCCCTTGCTGTCACACTGATTTTTGCGCTGCCTCGCTTCCAGCGTATTCAAGGGTTGACAGATAACCTGAACCGGGTTACCAGAGAGCAGCTTACCGGAATCCGTGTGGTGCGGGCTTATAATGCAGAGGGCTATCAGGAAAAGAAATTTGCAGTTGCCAATGACGAACTGACTTCCACAAATTTGGCTGCAAATCGTGTCATGGCGATGATGTCACCAACCATGACTCTGATCAACTCAGGATTGACACTTGCCGTTTACTGGATCGGCGCTTATTTGATAGAGGCAGCAAGCCTTACCGACAAGTTGGGGATTTTCTCGGATATGGTGGTCTTTTCTAACTATGCCATGCAGGTCATTTTGGCATTTATGATGCTGAATATGATTTTTGTGTTGTTGCCCCGTGCGCAGGTATCCGCAAGGCGTATCTGTGAAGTACTTGATACGGAAAATCACATTTATGATGGTGCAGGAGTAAAGGCTGAAAAATGCGGAACGGTAGAATTTCGTCATGTATCTTTCCGGTATCCGGGCGCTGCGGCTGATACATTGACCGACATCAGCTTTACGGCAAGGGCTGGCGAAACAATCGCATTGATCGGTGCCACAGGCAGTGGAAAAACCACTCTGATTAATTTGATTCCCAGATTTTATGATGTGGCCGAAGGTCAGGTCTTAGTGGATGTCGCAGATGTGCGGGAATACAAACAGGAGGAACTGCACAATCGAATCGGTTATGTTTCGCAAAAGGCGGTGCTGTTCTCTGGTACGGTAGCTTCCAATGTGGCCTATGGGGAAAGAGGACATGGAACTGTCTCAGACGGAGAAATCAAAGAGGCGGTTGCTATCGCGCAGAGCACGGATTTTGTAGAAAAGATGGAAGGAACCTACGATGCCCCGATTGCACAAAGCGGCACAAATGTGTCCGGCGGTCAGAAGCAGAGGCTTTCTATTGCCAGAGCAGTTGCAAGAAAACCGGAAATCCTAATTTTTGATGATTCCTTTTCTGCATTGGATTACAAAACTGACCGGGCATTACGAAAAGCGCTAAACGAAAGCACGGCACAGACAACAAAGCTGATTGTGGCGCAGCGTATTGGAACTATCCGTCATGCAGACCAAATTATTGTGTTGGAGCATGGAAGGATTGTAGGAAAAGGAACCCACGAGGAACTGCTAAAAACCTGTGTGACCTATCAGGAAATTGCAAGCTCACAGCTTTCAAAGGAGGAATTAAACAATGGCTGAGAAAATCGCAAGGAATCACCAAAACAGTCCTGGTATTCCCGGAGGCATGGGAACCGGTGAAAAAAGTAAGAACTTGAAAAAGGCGTATGCTGATTTTATTCATTATCTTGGAAGGTATAAATGGAGCATTCTGGCAGCGGCTATTTTCTCTGTCGCAGGCGCTATCTTGAACCTGATTGGCCCGAATAAACTCAGTGAAGTAACGGATCTGATTACGGAGGGTCTATCCGGTTCCATTCAGCTTTCTGCTGTGGTACAGATTGCCTCCCTATTGGCTGTCCTGTATGCGTTTGGGTTTCTGCTCAATTATGCGCAGGGCTTCATTATGGCGACTGTTTCCCAACGAATCACGCAGAATATGCGCCGTGATATTTCGACAAAAATCAATAAGCTGCCTCTAAGATATTTTGATTCTCATTCAACAGGCGATGTATTGAGCCGTGTTACCAATGATGTGGATACTGTGGGCCAGACCATGAACCAAAGTTTTTCCACATTGGTTTCTTCGCTCTCTCTATTGATTGGTTCTGTCCTGATGATGTTCCTGACAAACTGGATTATGGCAGTTACCGGAATTATTGCAGCGCTGATTGGGTTTTCTGGTATTCTGTTCATTATTTCAAAATCTCAGAAATATTTTACCGAGCAGCAACAGGAACTTGGAAGTTTAAATGGTCAGGTAGAGGAAACTTACAGCGGTTTTACCGTTGTTAAAGCATACAACGGAGGAAGAAAAGCAAAAGAAGAGTTCCATCAGCGCAGCAGCCGTTTGTATGCCTGTGCATGGAAGAGTCAATTTCTCTCTGGTCTGATGATGCCATTTATGATCTTCATCGGTAATTTTGCGTATGTGGTGGTATGTATTGTGGGTGCCGTCCTTGCTGTGCAGGGTTCTATTTCTTTCGGTACAATCGTGGCATTTATGCTGTATATCCGGTTGTTTACGCAGCCGTTGCAGAATATTTCTCAGGCATTGTCCAGCGTACAGAGTATGGCTGCTTCCTGTGAGCGTGTATTTGAGTTTCTGGCTGAAAAAGAAATGGAGGATGAAAGCTACAAAAAAGTAGAACTGTGCAGTGTAAAGGGAGATGTTATCTTTGACCATGTTAAATTCGGGTATGATCCGGGCAAAACCATCATCAACGACTTTTCCAGCCGTGTGAAAGCAGGACAGAAAATTGCCATTGTCGGGCCTACCGGAGCTGGAAAGACAACGATGGTAAACCTGCTGATGCGGTTCTATGAGTTGAATGGCGGTACAATCACCATAGATGGGACGCCGATCAACGAACTGAAAAGAGAGAACATCCATAATTTGTTTGGTATGGTGCTTCAAGACACATGGATGTTTAAAGGAACACTTCGTGAAAACCTTGTTTACAGCAAAACCGGTGTAACGGATAAAAAACTGGACGAGGTCTGTGCGGCTACGGGACTGACGGGCCTTGTAAAGCGTCTGCCGGATGGTTATGATACAGTACTTGGTGATAATGCCAGTCTTTCTGCCGGACAGAAGCAGTTGATCACGATTGCCCGCGCCATGATAGAGGATGCTCCCCTGCTGATTCTGGACGAAGCAACCAGTTCCGTGGATACCCGTACTGAGCAGAAAGTGCAAAAAGCGATGGACTCGCTGACGGAGGGACGTACCAGCTTTGTGATCGCTCACAGGCTGTCTACGATAAAAAATGCTGACTGTATCCTTGTTATGAAGGATGGAGATATTATCGAGAGTGGCAGTCATGAGGAGCTTCTTGAAAAAAGCGGATTTTACGCAGATTTGTATAACAGCCAGTTTGAGCAGGCGTCGTAATGATAGATTATTGCGGGTAATAAAGACGGGAGGCATATATGGATATTAAGAAACCAAAAGCGGTAATCGGAACAAATTCTTGGGGCGGTGCGGTAGCGGCAAAAGTGTTCCGTGGCAGTAGTGTCGATGACCAGACTTTGAAGGATACCATAGCCGCAGCAAAAGAAAAGGGGCTGCTGATTTTTGACCTTGCTCAGGTTTACGGACTTGGAAAGGCACAAAAGAAAATAGGGGCATTTGGCACAGAAGGTATTATCATTTCTGCAAAGTTTACCCCGCAATCTAAATATACACCAGAGCAGGTTCGCAAATCTCTGGAACGGGATCTGGCAGAGTTTAAGCGGGGTTATGTGGACATTTATTGGTTGCACCGTCCGGTTGACACAGAGAGAAACCTTGCCGAGATGATAGAATTGTACCACGAGGAAAAGATTCATTATATTGGCGTATCCAATTTCTCATTGGAAGAATGTAAACAGGCAAAGGCGTTTTTAGACAGTGCCGGGGTTCCTCTGTACGGCGTGCAGAACCATTATTCCCTGCTTGACCGAAAATGGGAAGAGGAAGGGGTACTCGGTTGGTGCCATGAGAACGACATTTTATACTGGGGTTGGGCCGTTCTGGAGGAAGGACTGCTGACAGATCCACGCATCAAAAAACAGGCTTCTATTACAAAGCTAATGATGAATGGAAAAAAAGAAAAGCTCACGTTGCTCTACGAACAGATGGAAAAGGTTGCGAAGAATCACCACATTGCGATTCCACAGGTTGCGATTGCATTTTGCGCTGCAAAGGGCGTTGTGCCAATCTGTGGTTGCAGAAAACCTTATCAGGTTGAGCAGCTACATGAAGCGGTAAATACAATGCTTACGAATCAGGAAATGCAGCTCCTTGAGGAAGAAGCTGACAGGGCCAACGTGAAAATATTCAAGTGATCTTTCGCAGAGGATATATATGCGCTGATCTGTATAACAGTCAGCTTGAGCAAATGACATGACGAGGAGGCAAATATTATGGATGAAAACAGAAATTCACTGCCGGGGCAAAAACGAGGTTCCACATGGATTATTGTAATCATTGTCTTTTTTCTGATTACTTTTATCCTGAATATGTTTTCTCTGAGCCGCACCTCCGTGGGCCAGATCCAAATCAGCTATGACCAGTTTCTGGATTTGGTGGAGGGAGACGTTGTGGAACAAGTTTACATGGATGATGACCAGATTCAAATTTACCTAAAAGACGGAGTGGAAGAAACGGATGTAGTCATGATCCTTGGAGGCGGAGATGACTGGGAGAATATCCCGGAGAATATCCCGGAAACTCAATCCATGTCCTTCCGAACCGTGGTCTTCTATACTGGACGGGTAGAGGATTCTAATCTGTCCAACTTCCTCCGGGAAAACGGCGTACATTATTCCAAAGAAATTCCTGAGCAGACTTCTGTCTTTTCTGCGATAGCAAGCTGGATTTTGCCGATTGCTATCATGTATCTGCTGTACTTCCTCGTGATGAAAGCAATGATGAAGCGCATGGGCGGCGGTATTGGTGGTTTCATGGGCGGGATGGGCGGCAACATTGGCAAGTCCAAAGCTAAGGTCTATACGGTGGAGAAAAGCACAGGAGTAACTTTCCGTGATGTGGCCGGACAGGACGAGGCTAAGGAGAGTCTGGAGGAAATGGTGGACTATCTGAAAAATCCGGAGAAATATCGTGCCATTGGTGCACAGCAGCCCAAAGGCGCATTGCTGGTAGGTTTTTGTTTGTTGTGCTGCGATGCCTACGAGCGGAAATGTGATGCCACACAGATCAGGCCAATGCAGTCTGAAAATCCAAGCAGATAGGCAAGTGCGCCATAGCGTGCGCCGAGGGCGTTCTGTTCGCTGGCGTGCCGGTCAATTAACAGCCGGGCTTCCCGCGGCAGATCCATTGCATCCAGATTTTCCAAATACTCATCGGACTTTTTACTGATCTGTTGGGATTCCTCATCATTTTTCACAATTTCGTCCAGTGCATCATTTATCCGAATACTCATCAATTGATACAGCGCGGATTTCGTATCCATATGAATTCCTCCTTTCCCCAGTGACGCATATTACCTCTGAAACGGAAGGATATCAACTTAGGAAATAGATTTTATACCCCCTCAAAATGCCCTCCGAATCTCCGTATGTTGAGGAGGTGGTCACATGGCAAATAAACATTCTGTTGCAGAAAGCGGCAAAACGACAGTGCCGGTTAATGAAAAATATATGCTGACCATAAAAGAGGCATCGGAATATTTCAGCATCGGTGTGAAAAAGATGCGGCGTCTGGCGGAGGACAACCTCGGTCGGTTTGCGGTTTACAGCGGAAACCGCTATCTCATAATACGCACAAAATTTGAGAAATTTATCGAAGAATCTTCTGCGGTCTGATTTCCCTTTATTTGCCGTGGGTAGTTGACTTTCCGGGGTTTTAGAGTGATATATGTCATGACCGAAAAAGGTCGGAAAACCGGGAAAAGGAGGCCATGACATGAAGGAAACAAACCGGATGGCAGACAGCGGAAAAACCGAAATTCCGATTAACGAAAAGTATATGCTGACGATAAAAGAGGCGTCGGAATATTTCAATATTGGAATCAAAAATATGAGAAGGATGGCGGAAGAGAATACTGGCTTCTATGCTGTTTTTTTAGGGAACCGTTATCTGATTGTCCGTAAGAAATTTGAAAAATACATGGATGCATTGACGATGGGAAAGGAGGAAGACGCAGAATGAAGAAACCATCAGCCGGGCAGAAGGATGTTCTGAATCAGGAGGAGGCGATTGTATATTTCAGACTCAGCAGGAGGAAATTCTACAAACTTCTGCAAGAGGGAAAGGATAAGCCTTTCATGGCGATGTACGGCAGCCGCAGGCTGATCATCCGTACTGAATTTGCAAAATATCTGGAGAAACATCCGGAGTTGAGGAGGCGGACATAAATGGCAAAGAGACCAGGCAACCGGCGGGATTCCAAGCATAGGGTTCTCCGCTGTGGAGAATCCATCCGTGCAGACGGAAAATACCAGTTTAAATATCACATCAACGGAAAGCCTCATTTTGTGTACAGTTGGCGGTTGGAACCTACGGATAAACTTCCGTCCGGAAAGAAGCCGTGCCTTTCCCTGCGTGAATTGGAAAAGCAGATCGGCTATGATCTCGATTCGCAGTTAGACCCTGTTGGAAAGAACATAACAGTGACAGAATTGGTGGAGCGATATATCCGAACCAAAACAGGAGTAAGGGATAGTACCCGCGCAGGCTACAGAACCGTGCAGCGCACTTTGGAAAAGGAGTCTTTCGGTGAAAAGAAAATATCCCAGGTAAAGGTATCGGACGCAAAACTGTTCTTGATAAAGCTGCAGAGTGAAGGCAAAGGCTATAGTTCCATTCATTCCATCAGAGGCGTGCTGCGGCCGGCTTTCCAGATGGCTGTAGATGATGATGTGCTGCACAAGAATCCGTTCGGTTTTGAACTGGCTACAGTAATTGTCAACGACAGTGTGACAAGAGAGGCCATTACCAAAGAGCAAATGAGGAAGTTCCTGAAATTCATCCATGATGATAATGTTTACTGTAAGTATTATGAGGTGGTCTACATTCTGTTCCATACCGGGATGCGAATTTCGGAATTTTGCGGTCTGACGCTTAAGGACATTGATCTGGAGAACCGAATTATCAATATCGACCACCAGTTGCTCAGAACATCTGAAATGAAGTATGTGATTGAAGCGACAAAGACAAACGCCGGAACGAGGAAGCTGCCCATGACGGATGATGTGTTCCGCTGCTTTCAGGCGATCATTGAGGACAGGGAGGCACCGAGGCTTGAGAAAATCGTGGACGGGCATACAGGATTCCTTTTCACGGATAAGGACGGAATGCCGCTGGTGGCGATGCATTGGGAACATCGATTCAACCACATGGTCAAGCGGTATAATGATATTTGCCGGGTGCAGATGCCGAACATTACTCCCCATGTCTGCCGCCATACCTATTGCAGCAACATGGCGAAGTCCGGCATGAATCCAAAGACGCTCCAATACCTAATGGGGCATTCTGACATTGGCGTGACGCTGAATACCTACACGCATCTTGGCCTGGAGGATGCTGCGGACGAATTGAAGCGGATGGAAGAACTGGCGGATGCCAGAAAAGAACTGGAGAAGGTTAAGGGAGAGAATCCGGTTTCGCAGAAAATGTTCCGGGCAATTTAATATAGAAAGAACACAGTGGCGCTCTGCTAAGGTACAGATACAATGTGCTTTAGTGGAGCTTTTAATTTGAGGATAAAAAGCAGGTAGCGATAAAGCCGAAATCCTGCTATAATAAGCGATGTGAAGAAAGCAAGTTCTGAAGGAGAGATGATTGAAGTGTCAATGGGAAATTTTGTGGATGAATTTAATATGTGGATGCAGGCTGTGCAACGCGAGTTGCAGGAAAAAAGTATGCGTTCTACGATTATAATATGCGCTGCCACGTTGGATACACAGCTTGAAAAGCTAATAAAAAATATATTGTTACAAGAAAAGAATACGGATGATGATATTTTTGAGGGAGGAAATGCAACACTCTCAACATTCAGCGCAAAAATTACCCTTGCATACTATATGGGATTAATATCTGAGCATGAACGAAAGACTTTGGATTGTATTCGGAAAATTAGAAATAAAGCGGCACATGAAATTGACATTTTGTCCGGGAAAGTATCGGATTCCATAAATAATATGTGACTTAATTTAGAGGTTCCGCAGGGGATGTATATTCCAATTGAACTTTTTTGTGGCAATCCGGGTGAGTGTGACAAAACGTATAACCCAAACGATGAAAAAAATCCGCAAAAAAGATTTGTTAATGCATTTTATTATATGACCCAATATCTTTTCCTCCATAATTTGGAGTATATTGATTTTAAAGTAGAAAAGTATCAGGCACCTAAACCGTTTGAGTTTTTAGAGATGTTCAAAAATATTCTTGTGAATGATAATGAGCAAATATTATTACATCTGAAAAAATGTAAAGAAAAAGCCCAAAAGGATCTTTGCGAATTACAAACTATAATTAAGGATTATGTAAGTGGTGATGTTATTGTTTATAGACAAGAAAATCTCGATTCTAAAGAGAAAATACAGGAGGCAATTGGTATTGTAGGGGATGAACTAAAGGCATTTGAAACAGAAATATCATTGCGGGAAAGTGAAGATGTACCAAAAGATTCTGATTCAGATTATTCACAAACGTGTTATGCAATTCAATCATTAGAGAGATTGATAGAGGCAATGAAAGAGTATCAATAGTATAAACATGCGTTGAACATTTCACATTTGACAAAATGATTGCTAATAACTTCAGTAGTAAAACACCCCGATTCTTACTACGTTTCATGTCCTCAACTTGCCCCGATTTGCCGCATTTTGCTTATTCTGTGACAAATTTAACAGTCTCGGAGCAAAATTTATAATCAGCAAATCGCGGCAAAACGGGGCAGAATACAGCATTTTAGAAGGATTTTTGTTTATGATAAAAGTATTATTTGTCTGCCACGGCAAAAATGAAAGATATGTCTGGGATTACAGGCGGAAAAAGGAATTTCCCAGATCGTCAGCGTGCTGCCGTTTCCGTAGTCAGGTATCGCAGACGGCTCCCCGGAGGAAAGCGCTTTTTGAATGCGGCCCTCACCTGCATTTGTGACGAGCTGATAGATCTGGCAAGCCTGATCCAAAGGGTTAAATTTCCTTTGCTGCGCACACCGCGCGGTATTTTTTTAAATGTAGTGGCGTGCCGGCGTATTTTGCGTTACAATGAAAATAATTATTAAAATTCGGCTGATTAACATTCAAAAGGAGAGACAAAGGTATGATTTTATATTTTTCCGGAACAGGAAACAGTGAATACGTCGCAAAGAGAATCGCTGCGGCGACCGGTGACGGCGTATTAAATCTTTTTCAGAAAATTCGCAGCGGAGATTACGCATCGCTGGATTCAAAACAGCCGTGGGTGGTTGTCACGCCGACCTATGCGTGGCGCATTCCGCGTCTGGTGGCAGACTGGATCGCAAAGACAGAGCTTCGCGGGAGCAGGGAAATCTATTTTGTGATGACCTGCGGCGGAAATATCGGCAATGCCGGACAGTACCTCAAAAAGCTTTGTGCAGAGAAGCGTTTGCAGTATCGGGGCTGCATGGAGGTTGTTATGCCGGAAAATTATATTGCGCTGTTTTCTACGCCGACGCGGGACGAGGCGGAAAAAACAATCCGGGCGGCGCAGGGCGCGATCGCTGCGGCTGCCGCGGCAATCTGTGAATGCAGGTCGTTTCCAGAGCCGAAGATAACCCCGATGGACCGCATAAGCAGCGGCATTGTGAACGATGTTTTTTATCCGATGTTTGTTCATGCGAAGAAATTTTGCGCGACAGACGCCTGTATTTCCTGCGGGCAATGCGTGAAGCTGTGCCCGACGAAAAACATCCGTCTGAGGGACGGCAGACCGGTATGGAAAAACCGGTGCACACATTGCATGGCCTGTATCTGCCGCTGCCCGGCAGAGGCAATCGAGTACGGAAAGCATTCCAGGGGACTGCCGCGCTATGTGTTCCCAAAGAATTTCATGGAACAGGAAGAGAAAAACAATATATGATGGTTTTCCTTGTTGCAGCGGCGGAATTATGATATTCTAATAGAAAACGGTAGGGTTTTGTGAAACGTTAGGTGCGGATAAGCGCCGCAGTGGATGTGAAGGAAAGGACGGAGACAAATGTACAGAGACCATACAAAAGTAGTGAAGATTGGGGATTGTGCCATTGGCGGCGGCAATCCGATACGGATACAGTCCATGACGAATACGAAAACGGAGGATGTGCAGGCGACGGTGGCGCAGATCAGGCGCCTGGAGGCGGCGGGCTGCGAGATTATCCGCTGCACGGTGCCGACGCCGGAGGCGGCGAAGGCGGTGGCGGAGATCAAAAAGCAGATATCCATTCCGCTGGTTGCCGACATCCATTTTGATTACCGGATGGCGATTGCGGCGATCGAGAACGGGGCGGATAAAATCCGCATCAATCCGGGCAATATCGGCGGAGCGGACCGCGTGCGCGCAGTTGTGGACGCCGCGCGGGAGCGTCAGGTACCGATCCGGGTGGGCGTGAACAGCGGCTCGCTGGAAAAAGAGCTGGTGGCAAAATACCACGGCGTGACGGCGGAGGGGCTTGTGGAGAGCGCCCTGGATAAGGTGCATATGATTGAGGAACAGGGGTACGATAACCTGGTCATCAGCATCAAATCCTCGGACGTCATGATGTGCGTGCGTGCGCATGAACTGATTGCCGAAAAAACAAACTATCCGCTGCATGTGGGCATCACGGAGGCGGGCACGCTGCTGTCCGGCAACATCAAATCCGCCATCGGTCTGGGGCTGATTTTGTCGCAGGGCATCGGCGATACCATCCGCGTTTCCCTGACGGGCGACCCGGCAGAGGAAATCAAATCCGCAAAGCTGATCCTGCGCACCCTGGGGCTGAGAAAGGGCGGCATCGAGGTGGTTTCCTGCCCGACCTGCGGGCGCACCAGCATCGACCTTATCGGGCTGGCGAACCAGGTGGAAAACATGGTGGCGGACATCCCGCTGGACATCAAGGTAGCGGTGATGGGCTGCGTGGTGAACGGACCGGGAGAGGCAAGAGAGGCGGACATCGGCATTGCCGGCGGCAAGGGCGAAGGTCTGCTGATCAAAAAGGGCGAAGTGGTGAAGAAGCTGCCGGAGAGTGAGCTTCTGGGCGCGCTTCGCGAAGAGCTTTTGAATTGGGAGAAATAAGAATGGAGAGAGCTTTCACGGAAGTTTTTCCGGGATTGAAGGTAAAAGATGAGGTAAATGATCTGCTGACAAAGGTAACGGTTGCGAAAGTGACCGTTACTTCTGCGAAGGACTTTCTGCGCGTATTTATTGTCAGCGAGGTCTGGATACATAAAAAATTTATTTACGAGATTGAGCAGGCAATCTGCGACCAGTGCTTTGACGGCAGTCCGATTACGGTGAAGATTATTGAAAAATTTCACCTTTCGGGGCAGTATACGGCGCAGAATCTGTTCCCGCTGTACAAAGACAGCATTCTGCTGGAGCTGCGCAACTACAGCATGTTCGAGTACAACCTGCTGCGCCATGCCGAGTGCGATTTCCCAGCGCCTGACAGTATGCATATGACGATTGAAAAATCGGTCATCGCGCATGGAAAGGCGGAGGAGCTGATCCGCATTCTGGAAAAGGTGTTCTGCGAGCGCTGCGGGCTTTCCCTGAAGATTACGCTGGAGGAAAAGGAGCCGAAGGAGAGCCGCGCGCGCCAGAACAGCGACCTTATGATCGAGCAGGAGGTGCAGGCGATTGCCGACCGCGTGCGCAAAAATAAGCAGGCGGCGGAGGCGGACGAGCTGATGATCGGCGACGAACCGGCGGCGCAGCCGCGCGCACAGGCGCAGACGGCAGGCGCACCGCAGGCAAAGAAGCCGGCAGAAGGGCAATTTGCAAAAGGCGCACAGGGCGGCGCGCCGCAGAAGGGCAATGGCGGCAGAGAGTACGGCAGGGACGGCGGTCGCGGCGGCTTTACACGCAGGAGCGAATACCGCCGACCGCTGCGCCAGTCGGACAATCCCGATGTTATATACGGACGGGACTTTGAGGACGAGCCGATTCCCATCAGCAGCATTGAGCATGAAATGGGCGAGGTAGTCATCCGCGGACAGATCCGTGCGCAGGAAATGCGCGAGCTGCGCAACGAAAAATTCCTCATGATTCTGGAGGTGACGGATTTTACTGACACGATCGTGGTAAAACTGTTTTTGCAGGCGGAGCAGGCGAAGGCGCTCGGCGATACGCTGAAGAAGGGCGCGTTCGTCAAGGTGAAGGGCGTCACCAATATTGACCGGTTCGACAGCCAGCTTGGTATCGGCTCGGTGACGGGCATCAAAAAGGCGGCGGATTTCCGCGTGGGTCGCACAGATACGTATCCGCAGAAACGGGTGGAGCTGCACTGCCACACAAAGATGAGTGATATGGATGGTGTTTCCGAGGTGAAGGATATCGTGAAACAGGCGTATAAATGGGGACATCCGGCGATTGCCATCACGGACCACGGGGCAGTGCAGGCGTTCCCGGACGCCAATCACGTCATCGAGGACATTGACCGCGCTTACCGGGATGCCTACAAGGAGGACCATCCGGAGGTGACGAAGGACGAATTAAAGAAAATCTCCCATCCCTTCAAGGTGTTATATGGGGTGGAGGGTTATCTGGTCGATGACCTGCAAAAGCTTGTCACAAATTCCAAAAATCAGGCGATTGAGAGCACCTGCGTGGTGTTCGACCTGGAGACGACCGGCTTTAGTCCGACGCAGAACCGCATTATCGAGATCGGCGCGGTGAAGGTGGAAAACGGTGAGATTACCGACCGTTTTTCAACCTTTGTAAACCCGCAGGTGCCGATTCCGTTCCGCATCGAGCAGCTCACCAGCATCAATGACAACATGGTGATGGATGCGCCGACCATCGAGCAGGTGCTGCCGGAGTTTCTGGATTTTGTCGGCGACGCGGTGCTGGCGGCGCACAACGCCTCCTTTGACGTCAGCTTTATCGAGGAAAACATGAGGCGGCTTGGTCTGTGGCGCGATTTTACCTACGTGGATACAGTGGCGCTTGCCCGCGTGCTGCTGCCTCAGCTTAACCGCTTTAAGCTGGACACGGTGGCGAAGGCGCTGCATGTGCAGCTTCAGCACCATCACCGGGCGGTGGACGACGCCGAGTGTACGGCAGGTATTTATCTGAAATTTATGGAAATGCTGAAACTGCAGGGGGCGGATACCTTCGATCAGGTCAACGAGCTGGGAAGCGCGTCGCTGGACCAGATCAAGAAGCTGCCCACCTACCATGTGATTATTCTGGCGAAGAACGACGTCGGGCGGGTAAATCTTTACCGGCTGGTTTCGTTTTCGCATCTGCAGTATTACAACCGGCGGCCGCGCATCCCGAAGAGTGCCTTAAACCAGTACCGGGAGGGGCTGATCGTCGGCTCCGCCTGCGAGGCGGGCGAGCTGTTCCGGGCGGTGCTGGAGGGGAAGAGCGAGCCGGAGATTGCCCGGATCGTTGACTTTTACGATTATCTGGAAATCCAGCCCATCGGAAATAACGCCTTCCTGCTGAAGGAGGATAACGATATCAATTCCGAGGAGGATTTAAGAGAACTGAACCGGAAAATCGTCCGGCTGGGCGAGCAGTTTAACAAGCCGGTGGTGGCGACCTGCGACGTGCATTTCTTAAATCCGGAGGATGAGATTTACCGCCGCATCATCATGGCGGGCAAGGGCTTTAAGGACGCCGACGAGCAGGCGCCCCTGTTTCTGCGCACGACGGAGGAAATGCTCAAAGAGTTTGCTTATCTGGGCAGCGAGAAGGCGGAGGAGGTCGTCATTACAAACACCAACAAAATCGCCGATATGTGCGAGAAGATTTCGCCTGTGCGCCCGGATAAATGTCCGCCGGTCATTCCGGATTCGGACAAGACGCTGCGCACCATCTGCTACAACCGCGCGCATCAGATTTACGGCGAGAAGCTGCCTCCGATCGTTACCGAGCGGCTGGAGCGCGAGCTGAACTCCATTATTTCCAACGGATTTGCCGTTATGTATATCATCGCCCAGAAGCTGGTGTGGAAGTCGAACGCGGACGGCTATCTGGTCGGCTCCCGCGGCTCCGTCGGTTCCTCCTTTGTGGCGACGATGGCGGGAATCACCGAGGTAAATCCGCTGAGCCCGCACTATTACTGCGAGGACTGCCACTATTACGATTTTGATTCTGACGAGGTGAAGGCGTACTCCGGACGCGCCGGGTGCGATATGCCGGATAAAAACTGTCCGGTGTGCGGCGCGCCGCTGCGCAAGGAGGGCTTTGATATTCCCTTTGAGACCTTCCTGGGCTTTAAGGGAAACAAGGAGCCTGATATTGACCTTAATTTCTCCGGCGATTATCAGGGTAACGCCCACCGCTACACCGAGGTTATTTTCGGCGAGGGACACACCTTCCGCGCCGGGACGGTCGGCACGCTGGCGGATAAGACGGCGTTCGGCTATGTGAAAAAATATTACGAGGAGCACGGGCAGCGCAAGCGCACCTGCGAGATTAACCGCATTGTGGAGGGCTGCGTGGGCGTGCGCCGCACCACCGGACAGCATCCGGGAGGTATCATCGTGCTGCCGCACGGAGAGGAGATTTATTCCTTCACGCCCATCCAGCACCCGGCGAACGATACGGAGACGGATATCATCACAACGCATTTTGATTATCACTCCATCGACCACAACCTTTTAAAGCTGGATATTCTCGGACACGATGATCCGACGATGATCCGTATGCTGGAGGATCTGACCGGACTGCACGCGCAGGATATTCCGCTGGATGATAAGAGCGTCATGTCGCTTTTCCAGAGCACGGAGGCGCTCGGCGTCACGCCGGAGGAGATTCTCGGCTGCCCGCTCGGTTCTCTGGGTATTCCGGAGTTTGGAACCGAATTTGTTATCCAGATGCTTCAGGATACAAAGCCGCAGAGCTTTTCCGACCTTGTCCGTATTTCCGGGCTTTCGCACGGGACGGACGTGTGGCTGGGCAACGCGCAGACACTTATCCAGGAGGGCAAGGCGACGATTTCTACCGCCATCTGTACGCGCGACGATATCATGACGTACCTTATCCGGATGGGGCTGGACAGCGAGCTGTCGTTTACGATTATGGAAAGCGTGCGTAAGGGCAAGGGCTTAAAGCCGGAGTGGGAGAAAGAAATGAAGGAGCACGATGTGCCGGACTGGTACATCTGGTCGTGTAAAAAGATTAAGTACATGTTCCCGAAGGCGCACGCGGCGGCGTATGTCATGATGGCGTACCGCATCGCCTACTGCAAGGTGTACTATCCGCTTGCTTACTACGCGGCGTACTTCAGCATCCGCGCCTCGGCATTCAACTACGAGCTGATGTGTCTCGGACATGAGCGGCTGCTGGCGCACATGAAGGAATACAAGAAAAATTACGACTCATTGACGAAAAAAGAACAGGATACCTACAAGGATATGAAGAGCGTACAGGAAATGTACGCACGCGGCTTCGAATTTGTCCCCATCGATATCAATAAGGCGGATGCCAGCCGCTTCCAGATTGTCGACGGAAAGCTGATGCCGTCGCTGTGCAGCATCGACGGTCTGGGCGACAAGGCGGCGGAGGCGGTCGTGGAGGCGGTCAAGGACGGCCCCTTCCTGTCGAAGGATGACTTCTGGCAGCGCACAAAGGTGCCGAAGAGCGTCATCGACGTCATGTCCGATCTGGGACTGCTCGGCGATTTGCCGGAGACAAACCAGTTATCATTATTTGACTGACGCCAGGGTCGAAAGGTCATGTGTTTCACGCTTGCGCGAAAAAATCCGAAGGCGTCATGGATCGTATATTTCATCTTAACCATATTTGACATTAAAGAGGAACAGGTGGTAGAATATGTTAGAAAAATTTTACCCGGATGCGTATGTGGATTCCGCATACACCATCGATTTTGAAGAATGGTATGCGCGCGGCTACCGCGGAGTGCTGTTTGATATCGACAATACGCTGGTGCCGCACGGGGCGCCGGCGGATGCGCGCGCGATAGCGTTTTTTGAAAAGCTGCGTGCAATCGGGCTGAAATACTGCCTGATCTCCAACAACCAGCTTCCGCGCGTGCAGCCGTTTGCGGAGGCGGTGCAGGCATATTATATTGAAAATGCGCACAAGCCCTCCGTAAAGGGCTATCAGAAGGCGATGGAGCGCATGGGAACAACGGCGCAGAACACGCTGTTTGTGGGCGACCAGCTTTTTACGGACGTTTACGGTGCGCGGCGCGCCGGTATGAAAAGCATTCTGGTAAAGCCAATCCATCCGAAGGAGGAGATACAGATTGTACTCAAACGCTATCTGGAGCGGATTGTGCTGTATTTTTACGCAAGGAAAAAGAGGAACGGGGAATGAACCACATTATTCTGATTGGCTTTATGGGAGCGGGAAAGACCAGCGTCGGACAGGCGCTTGCCAGAGATATGCAGCTTACCTTTGCCGACACCGACGAGCGCATTGAAGCGCAGCAGAAGAAGAAAATCAACGATATTTTCGCGCAGTACGGGGAAGCTTATTTCCGCGACCTGGAAACGGATATGCTGCATCAGCTTCAGACGGAGGAGCAGCGCCTGGTGATCTCCGTGGGCGGCGGACTGCCGGTGCGCCGGGAAAACCGGGAGCTTCTGCGAAAGCTTGGCACCGTCGTCTATCTGCAGGCGCAGGTGGAGACGCTTGTGGGACGGCTGCGGGGAGATACCACCCGGCCGAAGCTGGCAGGCGGCGATCTGCGGGAAAAAATCGAGACGCTCATGCAGCAGCGGGAGGCGTTCTACCTGGAGGCGGCGCAGCTTCTGGTCGCAACCGATAAGAAAAGCGTCAAAAATATCATAAAGGAGATAGAGGATTATGTTTTATGAAAAAGTGTATGATGTAATGAAAGAAAAAAATATCGACGCCGTTGTCGTATCGGACGGCGCCAATATGCGTTACCTGAGCGGCTTCCGCGGAGCGACAGGCTATCTGTATATTTCCGCAAAGCGCCGCGTGCTGGCGACCGATTCCCGCTACACAACGATGGCGAAGGAGGAAGCACCGGACTTTGAAGTGGTGGACCCCGGAGCGGAGCGCAACTACGGGGAGCTTTTAAACGGTCTGATGGAGCAGGACGGAGCGGAAAAGGTCGGCTTTGAGGACCAGTATCTGCTTTACAGCTCCTACAGCAGGCTGCAGGAAGCGTGCAAAGGAAAGCTGACCACGCCGCTCGGCGACAGTCTCGATCTGCTGCGCAGCGTCAAGACGGAGCAGGAGCTTGTTTATCTGGCAAAGGCGGAGGAAATCGGCGATATGGCGTTCTCCCACATGCTGGAGGTGTTAAAGCCGGGCATGACGGAGCTGGAGGCGGCAGCAGAGCTGGAATATTTCATGAAAACACACGGGGCGGAGAATTTAAGCTTTGAGACAATCGTCGCTTCTGGCGTAAATTCTGCGATGCCGCATGCAATGCCGTCCAACAAAAAGATTGAGCCGGGCGACTTTGTGACAATGGATTTCGGCTGCCTGTACAACGGTTACTGCTCGGATATGACAAGAACCGTTGTGGTGGGGAAGGCAAATGAGAAGCAGAAGGAGATCTACGGCATCGTGCTGGAGGCACAGCTTGCCGGGCTGGAGGCGTGCAGAAGCGGCGTGCGCGGCTGTGACGTTGATAAGGTATCCAGAGACATTATCACAAAAGCGGGCTACGGCGACTGCTTCGGACACGGTCTCGGACACAGCGTCGGGCTTTATATCCACGAGGAGCCGCGCCTGTCCAGAACCTGCGAGGTCGTGCTTCAGCCTAATATGATCGAGACGGTGGAGCCGGGAATCTACGTGCCGGGCTTCGGCGGCGTGCGCATTGAGGATATGGTCGTGGTGACGGAAGGAAAGTGCCGCAATCTGGCGCATTCTCCGAAAGAATTGATTGAATTATAAAAAACTGTTGAAATGCAGACAGTTTTATTATACAATACTTTTAATTATGGGAATGTATATGTTCCATACCTGTTAATCGAAGGAGGAAAATTTGCATGATATCAGCAGGAGATTTTAGAAATGGCGTAACACTGGAAATTGAGGGAAATGTATACCAGATTGTAGAATTCCAGCATGTAAAACCGGGAAAGGGCGCTGCATTTGTCAGAACAAAGCTGAAAAATATTATCAACGGCGGCGTTGTAGAAAAAACCTTCCGCCCGACAGAAAAATTCCCGCAGGCACGTATTGAGCGTGTAGATATGCAGTATCTGTATTCAGACGGAGATCTGTTCCACTTTATGAACGTGGAGACTTACGACCAGATCGCGCTCAGCCAGGAGGATATCGGCGACGCGCTGAAGTTTGTAAAAGAAAATGAAATGGTTAAGGTATGCTCCTACAACGGCAACGTATTTGCGGTAGAGCCGCCTCTGTTTGTAGAACTGGAGATCACGGATACAGAGCCGGGCTTCAAGGGCGACACCGCGCAGGGCGCGACCAAGCCGGCAGTGGTGGAGACAGGCGCTACGGTTTATGTGCCGCTGTTTGTAAACCAGGGGGACAAGATCAAGATCGATACCCGCACGGGAGAATATCTGTCCAGAGTATGATGCTTCCGGGATTCCGGAAGTGCGCAGCGCGCAGAAAACGGTGCATCATATTGTGACGATGTCAGTATAAAAAGGGCGATAGGTTGCACAAAAGCGAATCTATCGCCATATTCATTAAAAGGAGATTATTATGGGAAAATATTTTGGAACCGACGGCTTCCGCGGGGAAGCAAATGTGAATCTGACGGTGGAGCACGCCTATAAGGTGGGTCGTTTCCTGGGATGGTACTTCGGAAGAGACCACAAGGCGAATATCGTTATCGGAAAGGACACCAGAAGAAGCAGCTATATGTTTGAGTATTCCCTGGTGGCGGGGCTCACCGCTTCCGGCGCGGACGCTTACCTGCTTCACGTTACCACCACACCCAGCGTGTCCTACGTGGTGCGCACAGAGGAGTTTGATTGCGGCATCATGATTTCCGCCAGCCACAATCCTTTCTACGACAACGGTATCAAGCTGATCAACCGCAGCGGTCACAAGATGGACGCCGGGGTTGAGGATATGATCGAGCAGTATATCGACGGGGAACTGGAGGAAATCCCCTTTGCGACCAGAGAACACATTGGCCGCACCATCGATTATGTGGCGGGCAGAAACCGTTACATCGGTTATCTGATTTCCCTGGCGACGCGCTCCTTCAAAAAATACCGCATTGGACTGGACTGCGCGAACGGCAGCTCCTCCGCAATCGCCAAGAGCGTGTTTGATGCCCTCGGCGCAAAGACCTATGTCATCCACAACGAGCCGGACGGCGTTAATATCAATACAAATTGCGGTTCCACCCACATTGAGGCGCTGCAGGCGCTGGTGCGCGAGAAAAAGCTGGATGTCGGTTTTGCCTACGACGGCGACGCGGACCGCTGCATCGCGGTCGATGAGGACGGCAATGTGGTGGACGGCGACCTTATCATGTATGTCTGCGGAAAATATCTGAAGGAGAACGGCAGACTGAAAAACAATACCATTGTGACCACAGTCATGTCCAATTTCGGGCTTTACAAGGCGCTGGACCGCGAGGGTATTTCGTATGAAAAGACGAAGGTCGGCGATAAATATGTTTACGAAAATATGATGAAGAACGGACACTGTCTGGGCGGCGAGCAGTCGGGACACATCATCTTCAGCAAGCACGCCACCACCGGCGACGGCATCCTCACCTCTCTGATGGTGATGGAGGCGATGACGGAAAAGAAGATGAGCCTCGGCAAAATGGCTGGGGAGGTAACGATTTATCCGCAGCTTCTGAAAAATGTGCGCGTGTTCGACAAGCAGGAGGCGCGCGAAAACGAGGCGGTGGTTGCGGCGATCGCTTCCGTGGAGAAGGCGCTCGGCGACGAGGGACGCATCCTGGTGCGCGAGAGCGGAACGGAACCGGTGCTGCGCGTCATGGTAGAGGCGCCGGAGCAGAAAACCTGCGAAAAATACGTGAACCAGGTAATCGATGTGCTGACAAGGCAGGGTCTGGTAGTGGAGTAATCCGGTATGGAACAACATAAATGGAAAAAATTAGTGCGGTACTACAGACCGTATCTTGGACTGTTTCTGTCTGATATGTTTTTTGCAATTCTGGGGGCTGGCGTGACACTCGTCATCCCCCTGATTGTACGCTATATTACCGGCACCGTTGTTTTTCTCCCGGCGCAGGAGGTGCTTCCCGCCATCTTAAAGCTGGCGGCGCTGATGCTGGCGCTGGTGCTTCTGGAGTGCTTCTGCAATTTTTACATCGGTTATTACGGACACATCATGGGCGCTTCCATCGAGCGCGATATGCGCAACGAAATTTTCGGGCATTATCAGAAGCTCTCCTTTGCTTTCTACGACAATCAGAAGGTCGGACAGCTTCTGTCGCGTATTACCAGCGACCTGTTTGATATCAGCGAGCTGCTGCACCACGGTCCGGAGGACATCGTAATTTCTCTGATGAAATTTGTCGGCTCGTTCGCCATATTGATGTCCATCAATTCGACGCTGGCGCTGGTGATGTTTGCCTTCGTGCCGCTGATGGCGCTTTACGCCTTTTATCTGAACAGGAAAATGAAGCGCGCGTTCAAGGAGAACCGCGCCCGCATCGCCGATATCAACAGCCAGATTGAGGACAGCCTCTCCGGCATCCGCGTTGTAAAATCGTTCGCGAACGAGGATGTGGAAATGGAGAAATTCGGAAAGGGCAATCAGCGCTTCGTGGACAGCAAGCGCATCAGCTACCGCTATATGGGAGCCTACAATTCCGGGCTGGGCGCGCTGACGACGCTGGTTACGGTCGGCGTGATTGTGGCGGGCGCTGTTCTGATTTCGGACGGCTCGATTGACAGCACCGATTTGATTACCTTCCTTCTGTATGTGAACAACTGCACGGAGCCGATAAAGAAGCTGATTAACTTTACCGAGCAGTTCCAGAACGGCTACAGCGGCTACGAGCGTTTCCTGGAGATTCTGGCGGTGGAGCCGGATATCGCGGACGCGCCGGATGCTGTCGAGCTTACTGATGTGAAGGGCGAGATCGTGTTTGAGGATGTCACCTTCCGTTACGAGGAAAATCTGGAGACGGTGCTCAACCATATTAATCTGAAGGTGGATGCCGGGGAATACATCGCGATTGCCGGAAGCTCCGGCGGCGGAAAGACGACGCTCTGCAGTCTGATTCCGCGTTTCTACGATGTGGATAGCGGGCGCATCCTGCTGGACGGCACCGACATCCGACAAATTAAGCTGAAAAGCCTGCGCGACCACATCGGCATCGTGCAGCAGGACGTTTATCTGTTTGCGGAAAATGTGATGGAGAACATCCGCTACGGCAGACCGGACGCCTCCGACGAGGAGGTTATCGCGGCGGCGAAAATGGCGAACGCCCACGAGTTTATCATGGAGCTGCCGGACGGCTACGAGACGGACATCGGACAGCGGGGTGTGAAGCTCTCCGGCGGGCAGAAGCAGCGCCTTTCGATTGCACGAGTATTTTTGAAAAATCCGCCCATACTTATTTTTGACGAGGCGACCTCCGCGCTCGATAATGAGAGCGAGAAGATCATCCAGGAATCGCTGGAAAAGCTGGCGAAGGGGCGCACCACGTTTGTGATCGCGCACCGGCTGACGACCATCCGCAACGCCGGAAAAATTCTGGTGATGACGGAAAAAGGCATCGAGGAGCAGGGAACCCATGAGGAGCTGCTGGCAAAGGGCGGAATCTACAGCCGGCTGTACCGGATGTCGGAGGCGGAAGCCTGAATGGATCAGCGAAGGTTACTGTGAACGGAGTGAACAGTAGCGGAGCCTATCTGAAGGAGCAAAGGAAAAGGATATAGAATGGACATTGTATTTAAAAAAGTGGAAATGAAGGACCGGGAGCTGATCAACCGTTATCTTGCGCAGCAGAAAACAAGAAGCTGCGAAATGACGTTTGCAAATATTTATCTCTGGTCCGTATATTACAAAGTAGATTATGCCATCGTGGAGGATATGCTGATTTTCCGCGGCTCGGAGGACCGTGTGTTTTTCGATTATCCGGTGGGAAAAGAGGAGGGCGTAAAGCCTGCGATAGACGCGCTGCTGGAATACTGCCGTGAGCGCGGACAAAGATTTATCCTCGGACTGGTGACACCGGAAAAATTTGCGCGCCTGGAGGAGCTTTATCCGGGCATGTTTGAGATTTCCTACGACCGCGACGCGGCGGATTACGTTTACGAGACGGAAAAGCTTGCAAATCTTTCCGGAAAAAAGTATCATGGAAAGAAGAACCATATTAATAAATTTGAGCGGCTGTACCCGGAGTGGAAATATGAGCCGATCAGCGACGCTAATGTGGAGGACTGCTTCCAGATGGCGCTCACCTGGCGGCGCATGAATGGCTGCGAGGAGGACCCGGAAAAGTCGGCAGAGATGTGTGTGACCTTAAATTCCCTGCGGCTGTTCAAGGAGCTGGAGCTGCGCGGCGGTCTGCTGCGCGTAAACGGCGAGGTGGTGGCGTTTTCCATCGGGGAACCGGTGTGCGACGATACGATGGTTGTGCATATTGAAAAGGCATTTTCTGAGGTGGAGGGCGCATATCCTATGATAAACCGCGAATTTGTCCGCCACGAGGCAGCGGGATATACTTACGTAAACCGGGAGGAGGACCTGGGCGAGGAGGGACTGCGGCAGGCGAAGCTGTCCTATCACCCGGCATTCCTGGTGGAGAAAGGAACCGTAACCATAAAGGAGAGGTAAAAACATGATTTCAGAAAAAATGATACAAATGACAAAAAACAGCTCGGCAATCCGGGCGATGTTTGAGGAAGGAAAGCAGATGGCGGCGCAGGTCGGGGCGGAGAATGTTTACGACTTCAGCCTCGGCAATCCGAACGTTCCGGCGCCGGCGGAGGTGAAGGCGGCGATTGAAGAGATTATCAATGAGGAAGATTCACTGATGGTGCACGGCTACATGAGCAATTCCGGCTACGAGGATGTGCGCGCGGCAATCGCTGCTTCTCTGAACAAACGATTCGCGACCAGCTTCTCGGAGAACAATATTCTCATGACAGTAGGCGCGGCGGGCGGACTGAATGTAATTTTTAAGACGCTTTTAAATCCGGGCGACGAGGTACTCACCTTCGCACCGTATTTTGGAGAATATCGTTCGTATGTTTCCAACTACGACGGCATTCTGAAAGCGGTGGAGCCGGATACCGCCACCTTCCAGCCGAATCTGGAAAAATTTGCGCAGATGATTACGCCGAAGACAAAAGCGGTGATTGTCAATACGCCGAACAACCCGACCGGCGTTGTGTACTCGGAAGAGACGATTGTGCGCATGGCAGAAATTCTCTGCGCGAAGGAAAAGGAATTCGGCATCAGCATTTATCTGATTTCCGACGAGCCGTACCGCGAGCTGGCATATGACGGCGTATTTGTGCCTTACCTTACGAAATATTACCACAATACCATCGTCGGCTATTCCTTCAGCAAATCGCTCTCCCTGCCGGGTGAGCGCATCGGCTACCTGGTGATTCCGGACGAAGCCGATGAAAGCGGGCAGATTATCGGGGCGGCGAATGTGGCGAACCGCATTCTCGGCTACGTCAATGCACCGTCACTGTTCCAGCGCGTGATCGCAAAATGCCTGGATGCGCAGGTGGATGTCGCTTATTATAACCGCAACCGCGAAACGCTCTACAGGGGTCTTACTGAGGCGGGCTTCTCCTGCATCAAGCCGGAGGGCGCATTCTACCTGTTTGTAAAATCCCCTGTGGAGGACGAAAAAGCCTTCTGTGAGGCGGCAAAGAAATACCATCTGCTGCTGGTGCCGGGTTCCTCCTTCGAGTGTCCGGGGTACGTCCGGCTGGCGTACTGCGTCTCCTACGAGACCATCGTAAACGCGCTGCCGAAATTTGACATGCTAGCCAAAGAATACGGCTTATAAGCTTAAGATGGGCAAATGATTCTGCACAGGAAGCCTGCCGTCTATGTCTGCCGCAGACGATAGGAAGATTTTGCAGATTTTGCGAGCATAGCGGCAGCAATTTTAGCCGACCAGCTTCTATGGAGGCAAAATTGCTGCCAATAGGCGGCGCAGCAAAATCAAAAAATCGACGTGTCTGCGGCAGACATAGACGGTTGGATTTCGTCGCAAAAACATCTGAGTCATCAGAAAACAGAGGAGTAAATTATGAAAAAATGGGAAGAGAACGTCCGCAGGGTAATCCCTTACACGCCGGGGGAGCAGCCGGATTTTGCGGATATGATAAAACTGAACACAAATGAAAATCCGTATCCGCCCGCGCCGGGCGTACAGGCGAAAATAAAAGAGCTGTGCGCAGAAGAGCTGCGTCTGTATCCGGCTCCGGCGGCGGATGCGCTGGTGGAGGGGCTTGCCGCCTGCTACGGGCTGGCAAAAGAGCAGGTGTTTGTGGGCGTCGGCTCGGACGATGTGCTGGCGATGGCGTTCCTTACATTTTTCAACAGCAAAAAACCGGTGCTGTTTCCGGATATCACATATTCCTTTTACGATGTCTGGGCGGGGCTGTTTCATATTCCGTATGAGTGCCAGCCATTAAACGACAGGTTTGAGATTGTAAAAGAGGACTACTACAAAGAAAACGGCGGCGTCGTGTTCCCGAATCCCAATGCGCCGACCGGTGTGGAGCTGCCGCTTGCAGATATTGAAGATATTCTGCAGCATAATGAGGATGTTGTGGTAATCGTTGATGAAGCATACATAGATTTCGGGGCAAAGTCCGCGCTGGAGCTGATTGAGAAATACGACAATCTGCTGGTGGTGCAGACATTCTCGAAGGCGCGCTCGCTTGCCGGGCTGCGCATCGGCTATGCTTTCGGCAGCCCTGCGCTGATAAAATATCTGAACGATGCAAAATATTCCTTCAATTCCTACACGATGAATCGTCCCAGTCTTGCGCTTGGCGCGGAGGTGCTGAAGGATGACGCATATTTCCGGGAGACCACGGCAAAAATTATCGCGACACGGGAGCGCACGAAAAAAGAGCTGGCGGCGCTGGGCTTTCAGTTCGGGGATTCAAAGGCGAATTTCCTGTTTGTGACGCACCCGGACTATCCGGCGAAGGCTCTGTTTGAGGCGCTGCGGGAAAAGCATATATTTGTGCGCTACTTTGCAAAGCCGCGCATCGACAATTATCTGCGCATCACCATCGGAACCGATGAGCAGATGGATGCGCTGATTACGTTTCTGAGAGCGTATATGAAATAATCCGGCGGGAGTGTGCGGCGGTCCGCCTGCGCGGAGTGGCGCTGCCCGGACAAAATAATAGTAAGGAGAGATTTATGAACAGTTTATTATCCTGGATGACAGCCACCTTTGGCGGTATTCTTACCAAAGAGGCGCTGGCGTTTGTGATTTCAATGGTACCGATTCTGGAGCTGCGCGGCGGACTGATTTTTTCCTCGGCGGCGGGCATTGATATGTGGAAGGCAATTCCAATCTGCATAGTCGGCAATCTGATTCCGGTGCCGTTTATCCTGCTTCTGATTACGCCGATTTTCAACTGGCTGAAAAAGACGAAAACCTTCCGCCCGATGGTGGAAAAACTGGAAAATAAAGCAATGAGTAAAAAGGGGCAGATTGAGAAATACAAGTTCTGGGGGCTGGTGCTGTTTGTCGGCATCCCGCTTCCGGGTACCGGCGCCTGGACAGGGTCTCTTATCGCGGCGCTGCTGGATATGGATTTCAAAAAAGCATTCCCGGCGGTGGTGATCGGCATCTGCATGGCGACCGTCATTATGACGACACTGTCCTACGTGATTCCGGGTCTGTTCTTCTGATGCGCATCGCCACAGCTAATTATAAAAGGTTCATCGGATCTTTTCACGTATGCAATGCGGGGCAGAAGCTGCGAAGCAGGCGGGCTGTGGCGAGCATGGCGTAGTGACTGAACGCTTACTTTCATGGAAAAAGCCGGGAATGATGCCCGGCGGCGGGAGCGGAGACGCCCGCGATACGGAAGGATTTGGGAGAAAAGAATGGATAATGAAGTGACAGCTTACAGCAGCTTTGCAGAGGTTTATGACCTTTTTATGAGTGAGATTCCATATGAAGCGTGGTATGAATGCGTGACGGCGGTGCTGGAGGAGGCGGGCATCTGCGACGGACTGGTGCTGGAGCTTGGCTGCGGGACCGGTACCTTTACGGAGCTGCTTGCAGCCGGCGGCTACGACATGATTGGCGTGGACAATTCTCCGGAAATGCTGGAGGCGGCAGCGCAGAAAAAGGAGCTCTCCGGTGCGGATATTCTGTATCTGTGCCAGGATATGCGCGCGTTTGAGCTGTACGGCACGGTGCGGGCGGTGGTAAGCGTCTGCGATTCCATGAATTATATCACGACAGAGGAAGACCTGCGGACGGTGTTTGCACTGGTGAATAATTATCTGGACCCCGGCGGGATTTTTCTGTTTGATTTAAAGACAGCTTATTATTTCCGCGAAGTGATGGGCGACTGCGTTCTGGCGGACAACCGGGAAGAGGCGAGCTACATCTGGGAAAACTATTATTATGAAGAAGAGCAGATGAACGAGTACGATCTGACGCTTTTTCTGCGGGAGAAAAACGGGCTGTACCGGAAACAGGAGGAGACGCATCTGCAGCGCGCCTATGAGCCGGACGAAATCCGGCGCCTGCTTGCGGAAGCGGGACTGGAATTTGTGCGGGCGTTTGACGCTGATACGCAGGGAGAAGTGCGCGCGGACAGCGAGCGGATTTACATTGTGGCAAGGGAGTGTACAAAGTGAAGGATTATATTGTAAGAGCAATGGCGGCAGAGGGGCAGATACGGGCGTTTGCCGCGACGACAAGGGAGCTTGTGGAGGCGGCGCGCAGCGCCCACAATACAAGTCCGGTGGCGACGGCGGCTCTGGGACGTCTCCTGACGGCGGGCGTGATGATGGGCAGTATGATGAAGGGCGATGAAGATCTGCTGACGCTGCAGATCAGAGCGGACGGTCCGCTGGAGGGACTGCTGGTGACAGCGGATTCCCACGGAAACGTGAAGGGCTATGCCGGAAATCCGGACGTTGTCATTCCGGCGAACAGCAGGGGCAAGCTGGACGTGGCGGGAGCGGTCGGTTCCGGCTTTCTGACCGTCATCAAGGATATGGGACTGAAGGAACCGTATTCCGGGCAGACGATGCTGCAGACCGGAGAGATCGCCGAGGATTTAACGTATTATTTTGCAACCTCCGAACAGGTGCCCTCCGCGGTCGGACTCGGCGTGCTGATGAACCGGGAAAACACCGTGCGCCAGGCGGGCGGATTTATTCTGCAGCTTATGCCGTTTGCGTCGGAGGAAGTGATTGCCTCCCTGGAGAAGAAAATTGCGGAGGTGACAAGTGTCACGGACATGCTGGAGGCGGGCTGCAGCCCGGAGAACATCCTGGAGCAGCTTCTCGGCGACCTGGGACTGGAGCTTACCGATACGATGCCGGCGCAGTTTCATTGCAACTGCTCGAAGGAGCGGGTGGCAAAGGCGGTGGTCAGCGTCGGAAAGAAGGAGCTGCAGTCGATGATCGACGAGGGAAAACCGATTGAGGTGAACTGCCACTTCTGCAATAAAAACTACAGCTTTTCCGTGGAAGAGCTGAAGGATTTGTATAAGCGCGCCAGCCGTGCGTAGCGCGGCAGAGCGTGACGGATTGCCGGCGGAGGATGACCGGTGCGGCGAGGCGGCGGAAACGACGTCTGCATAGAACGAAGAAAATGGGGGTACTTCCATGAGGCATGGATTTGTGAAGGTGGCGGCGGTGACGCCGGAGCTGAAAGTGGCGGACTGCATATATAATACGGCGCAGATCTGCGAGGCGGCAAAAGAGGCGGCGGACGCCGGAGCAAAAATTATCGTGTTCCCGGAGCTTGGCATCACGGGCTATACCTGCTGCGACCTGTTCTGGCAGGAGAGGCTGCTGGTTTCGGCAAAGGAAGGGCTGCGCAAAATTGTGGATGCCTCGCGAATGTGGGACGCTCTGGTGTTTGTGGGGCTTCCGTGGGAGAAAGAGCAGAAGCTTTACAATGTGGCGGCAGCCGTCAGCCGGGGACGGCTGCTCGGTCTGGTTCCGAAGCGTTTTCTGCCAAACTACGCGGAATTTTATGAGGCGCGCCATTTCACGCCGGGAGATGCAAATATTTCCTGGACGGAATTTGAGGGCAGCCCGGTGCCGTTTGGGCAAAATCTTTTGTTTGTCTGCCGGGAAATGGAAGGGCTGACAGTGGCAGCCGAGATCTGCGAGGATCTGTGGGCGCCCGACCCGCCGAGCACGCGGCATGCTCTGGCAGGCGCGACGGTGCTTGTAAATCTGTCGGCGAGCGACGAGAATACCGGAAAGAGCATTTACCGCGAGGCGCTGGTCGCTAACCAGTCGGCGCGCCTGATCTGCGGCTATCTTTACGCAAGCGCAGGCGAAGGGGAGTCGACGACCGACCTTGTCTTTGGCGGACATAATCTTATCGCTGAGAACGGAACTGTGCTGGCGCAGTCGCCCCGGTTCACAAACGGCATTATTTACAGTGAGCTTGATATCCACCGGCTGCGCAGCGAGCGCAGGCGCATGACCACCTTTCAATGTGCGGAAAACACAGAATACGAAAAAATCCCCTTCCATCTGGAAACGGAGGAAACGGTGCTGACGCGCGATTTCACGCCGATGCCCTTCGTGCCTGCAGACCGCGGGGACCGCGACCGCCGCTGCGAGGAAATCCTTATCATCCAGGCGCTCGGTCTGAAAAAAAGGCTGCTGCATACCGGGTGCAAATCAATGGTAATCGGCATTTCCGGCGGGCTGGATTCCACGCTGGCACTTCTGGTGGCGGCAAAGGCGGCGGATATGATCGGATTGGAAAGAAGCGCTATCCTCTCCGTCACAATGCCCTGCTTTGGCACCACGGACCGCACCTACCGCAATGCCTGTGAACTGACGGAAAAGCTTGGCGCTACACTGAGAGAGGTGAATATCCGTAATGCCGTGCAGGTTCATTTCCGGGATATCGGTCACGATCCGGATGAGCATGATGTCACATATGAAAACAGCCAGGCGCGCGAGCGCACGCAGATACTCATGGATCTTGCCAATAAGAGCGGCGGTCTGGTGATCGGAACCGGCGATCTGTCCGAGCTGGCGCTTGGCTGGGCGACCTACAACGGCGACCACATGTCCATGTATGCGGTCAACGCATCCGTCCCCAAGACACTTGTGCGCCACCTTGTGCGCTACTATGCGGATACCTGCGGCGATGAGGCGCTTGCAGGCGTGCTGCAGGACGTGCTGGATACGCCTGTCAGCCCGGAGCTTCTGCCGCCGAAGGACGGCGTGATCTCCCAGCGGACAGAAGATCTCGTCGGTCCTTACGAGCTGCACGATTTCTTCCTGTATCATATGCTGCGCTGCGGGGAAGAACCCTCCAAGGTTTACCGCCTTGCTGAAAGGGCGTTCGCGGGCACTTATGACAGAGAAACGATCCTGAAATGGCTGAAAACCTTTTACCGCAGGTTTTTCGCGCAGCAGTTCAAGCGCTCCTGCCTGCCGGACGGACCGAAGGTGGGAAGCGTGGCGGTATCCCCGCGCGGCGATCTGCGGATGCCGAGCGATGCCTGCGTGCGCATCTGGATGCAGGAGCTGGAGTGCCTGCA
This sequence comes from Marvinbryantia formatexigens DSM 14469, assembly GCF_025148285.1. NCBI lineage: Bacteria > Bacillati > Bacillota > Clostridia > Lachnospirales > Lachnospiraceae > Marvinbryantia > Marvinbryantia formatexigens. The sequence goes on from NZ_CP102268.1 coordinate 3,521,843, forward strand.
GGCGGAGAAAATGTGATGAGAAGTCATATAATGCCTGTGTGCCATCGGGAACGATACGTGTCCGGACAGAGAAAAGTGCCGGAAAAAAATCGTTGATCTGCCGGTCAGCGCGCGGCAATTTCCAGCGCCGCGTCGATCGCCTGCAGCAGCATCTGCGAGGTGTACTGGCTGGACGCCTCGTAATAAATGTCTTTGGTGGACTGTGTTTCGCAGACCTGCACGGCGATTTTATCCAGCGCCGGCTGCATCAGCGGAAACATGGCGGCGGAGGTCTCGCTTAAATTCACAAGCTGGATGCCGTTGATATGGTCTGCGTCGACGACCACCTGCAGATCCATCACGTTGTTGTTCAACGTGACGGGAGTGGAGTACACACCCGCTATATAGGCGGAAGTCTGGGCGGTCCGGGAGGCGGTGTTTCCGTGCGGGCGGAACATCAGAAACAGCAGCACCAGCAGGGTGATGCCGAGCGCGGCAAAGATAGCGGTGTAGATTAATTCACGTTTTTTCATAATAATGATTTTGGTTTTAGAGCTCATACGTAGTCCTCTGGATATGTATTTGGTACATTCTATGCAGGAGTGCGTGCGGACTGAACAGGGAATCAGAAATTTTTCAAACAGGAGGGTTTTTCATGAGTTATGTAATTTCAACCGATACAACATGTGATTTTCCGGAGGAATATTATCAGCAGCATGAGCTGAATGTGCTGTCGCTTTCCTATATTCTGGACGGAGAGACGTATTTCCGCGGAGGAAAGGAATTGTCATCGTCGGATTTTTATGCGAGAATGCGCGCCGGCTCCATGCCGACCACCTCGCAGGTGAATCCGGAGAGCGCCCGCGCCTCCTTCGAGCCGGTATTAAAGGAGGGCAAAGATATTCTTCACATCGCCTTCTCCAGCGGACTGAGCGGAAGTGCGAACAGCGCGCGGATTGCGGCGCAGGAGCTGATGGAGGAATACCCGGAACGGAAAATTATCGTAGTAGATTCCCTCTGCGCATCCCTCGGCGAGGGGCTGCTGGTGCATAAGGCGCTGGAAAAAAAGGAAGCCGGAATGGGAATGGAGGAGCTGGCGGCATGGTGCGAGGAAAATAAGCTGCACATTATCCACAGCTTTACCGTGGACGATCTGTTCCACCTTTACCGCGGCGGACGCGTGTCGAAGGCGGCGGCGGTCGTCGGAACCATGATCAGCCTGAAGCCGGTGATGCACGTCAACAATGAAGGGAAGCTGATTCCGCTTTACAATGTGCGCAAAAGAAAACGCTCGCTGCAGGCGCTGGTGGATGCGATGGAGCAGAAGCAGGGCAGCTTTGCCGGCAAAAACGACATCGTATTTATCAGCCACGGGGACTGCCTGGAGGAAGCTGAGTACGTGAAAAAGCTGGTGCAGGAGCGCTTCGGCATCACGAAATTCCTCATCAATCCGGTCGGTCCGGTCATCGGTGCGCACTCCGGTCCGGGAACGATGGCGCTGTTCTTTATGGGAGATTCCAGAGAGTAAAGCAAGAACCTGCACCCGCCATAGAGCTGGCTCATGCTGGTCATACCTTTTGAACCTGACATCATATGTATAAAGAAAAACTCCTTTGGGGAAGCTATTACAGATAATCCCACAAAGGAGTTTTTTATTATGAAAGAAATGATTTCGGAGGACCTTTATGAAAATATGGAATATTTTCATGAAAAACTCCAGGTAACGAAAAATTTTGACATGATATACCGGATGCTTTCGGTGGGCGGCAGGGATGCCTGCCTTTATTTTATCGAGGGTTACATTAAGGATGATATCATGGAAAAGCTGCTGGAGTTTTTTCACTCGCTCACACCGGAGGATCTGCCGCAGACCAGCCACGAGCTGACGCACAGCTATATCCCCTATGTGGAGGTGGATATGGTGCAGGAGAAGGAGCAGATCATCACAAACATCCTCTCCGGCGTGGTCTGCCTGCTGATTGACGGCTATGACAAATGCTTTGCGATTGACTGCCGCTCCTACCCAATGCGCAGCGTGGAGGAGCCGGACAAGGATAAAACGCTGCGCGGCTCGAAGGATGGCTTCGTGGAGACGGTGGTGTTTAATACGGCGCTGATACGCCGACGGATACGCAGCCCGCAGCTTACGATGGAAATGCTGAGTGCGGGGGAAAGCTCGCGCTCCAATATTGTGCTCTGCTATATGCAGGGGCGTGCGGACGAGGCGCTGGTGCAGAAGCTGCGCGAGAGAATAGAATCGCTGCAGGTGGACGCTCTGCCGATGAGCCAGGAGAGTCTTGCAGAGGCAATCTATAAAAGAAAATGGTTCAATCCGTTCCCGAAATTTAAGTACACGCAGCGCCCGGATACGACTTCTGCCAGCCTGCTGGAGGGCAAGATAGCGATTCTCGTGGACAATGCGCCGACGGCGATTCTGCTTCCGGTCACGATTTTTGACATTATGGAGGACGCGGATGATTTCTATTTTCCGCCGCTTACGGGGAGCTACCTGCGGTTTTCCCGCTTTGTGATTGCGTTTTTATCGCTGCTGCTGACGCCGGTGTGGCTTTTATTTATGCAGAATCCGCAGTGGATACCGCCCTGGCTGGATTTTATTAAAGTGGCGGATACGGTGTATGTGCCGATTCTTCTGCAGCTTTTGATTCTTGAATTTGCCATCGACGGTCTGAAGCTGGCGGCGGTGAACACGCCGCAGACGCTCTCGACGCCGCTCTCCGTGATCGCCGGTATCGTGGTGGGTGAATTTGCGGTAAAATCCGGCTGGTTCAACAGCGAAACGATGCTGTATATGGCGTTTGTTGCGATTGCCAATTATACGCAGTCCAATTTTGAGCTTGGCTATGCGCTGAAATTCATGCGCATCCTGCTGCTCGTGCTGGTGGGAATATTCGGGGGCTGGGGACTTGCCGCCGGAATACTCATCTGCGTGCTGTGCATCGCCTGCAACCGCACCGTTTCCGGGACCAGCTATCTGTATCCGCTGATTCCGTTTGACGGCAGGCAGCTTGCGCGCAGACTTTTCAAAAAAAGAACTGCATAATATGAAAAAAATAAGGGATATTAATATTGTGAAATAAGCCGGAGAACCAGAAAGAGGAACACCGGCAGAAAAATGGACATAAAACATCAGAAAAGGAGACCTGACCTATGAAGTATGCAAAACAAAAAGTGACAGGAATTCTGCTGGCGCTGGGACTGTCCGTAGTTCTTGCGGGATGCGGAAATGACAGCAACGGAAAGAATAACACGACTGCGACGTCGGAAAACCGCGCCACGGAGAACAGAAAGACAGAGAAGACGACGGAGAATACCGGCGCGACGGATAAAAACGATGGGACGGCTGACAACGGCAATGTCAACAGCGCGACAGATGATGCGGCAAGAAATAACGCGACAGACGGCGATGGGCTGAGTGAGATTGGCGAGGGCATCGGCGAGGTCGGAGACGGCATTATTGACGGCGCGGAGGACATTGTGGATGACGTGACGGGCAACCGCAGGGACACCGACAATACGGACAATAATAATACCAGAAATACGGATGCGGCAAATCCGTAAATGCACGCGGGCTGACGCCTGCGCCAGCCTCAGACAGATTCTGTGATGCGAGGCTGACCCGGCGGGGCTGAGGCGTGTGAACCTGATTTTGGCGGTCTGGCAGCGCACATACCCCTCTTCGGAGGGGGATGTTTACATAATATCTGATTATCTTGCAAATTTCCGGAAAAAAATTTAAAAAATTTGCACAAAAAACTACCACAATGGGAAATTTTGTGATACAATTTTGACATAGTATGAAAAAGAGAGGTGTAATTGTTATGGCAAAAGAAATGATTGCAATGCTTCTTGCTGGCGGACAGGGTTCCCGTTTGTATGCATTAACACAGAAGCTTGCAAAACCAGCAGTTCCATTCGGCGGAAAATACCGTATTATCGATTTCCCGCTGTCAAACTGCGTGAATTCGGGGATTGATACCGTCGGTATTCTGACACAGTATCAGCCCCTGGTATTAAATGAGTACATAGGAAACGGTCAGCCGTGGGATCTGGACCGTCTCTACGGCGGGGTTCATGTGCTTCCGCCTTATCAGCAGGCTTCCGGCTCTGACTGGTACAAGGGCACGGCAAACGCGATTTATCAGAATCTTTCCTTCATAGAGCGTTACGACCCGGAATATGTCATCATTCTTTCCGGCGACCAGATCTGCAAGCAGGACTACAGCGATTTCCTGAGATTCCATAAGGAAAAGGGCGCAGAGTTCAGCGTGGCGGTCATGGAGGTTCCGTGGGAAGAGGCTCCGCGTTTTGGTCTGATGGTTGCAGATGAGGACGACAGGATCACAGAATTCCAGGAAAAACCGAAGAACCCGAAATCCAACCTGGCTTCTATGGGTATCTATATCTTTAACTGGGATATTCTGAAAAAGTATCTGACGGAGGACGAGGCGGACCCGAATTCCGAAAACGATTTTGGAAACAACATTATTCCGAACCTTCTGCGCGACAACCGCAAGATGTACGCTTATCATTTCAGCGGTTACTGGAAGGATGTCGGAACGATTTCCTCCCTCTGGGAAGCAAACATGGAAGTGCTCGACCCGGAGCACAGCGGTATTAACCTGTTCGATGACAACTGGAAGATTTACAGCCGCAACAGCGGTATGACCGGTCACAAGATCAGCAGCGACGCAGTAGTGGAGAACTCCATGATTACAGACGGCTGCCGTGTGAAAGGAAATGTAAAGCATTCGATTCTGTTTGCCGGCGTGCATGTAGAGGAAGGCGCAGTGGTGGAGGACGCCGTTGTTATGGGCGGCACCGTGATTAAATCCGGCGCGGTCGTAAAACACTGTATCATTGCAGAAAATGTAACGATTGAAGAAAATGCGGTTGTCGGGGCAATGCCGGAGGGCGATGTGGCCGGAGTTGCGACCGTCGGCGCGGGCATCCGTATCGGCTGCAACGCAAAAATCGGTCCGAACGCGATGGTAAATAAAAACGTAGAGGATGGTGAAGAACAATGTTAAATTCAAATAAGAGAGCATTGGGGATTATTTTCCCCAACAGTTATGACGCGCTGGTTCCCGAACTTGTGAATGTGCGTCTGATGGCTTCCATCCCCTTCGCAAGCCGTTACCGCATGATTGACTTTGTGCTCTCAAGCATGTCAAATTGCGATATTGATAATATTTCCATTATGGTAAACAACAATTATCACTCTCTGATGGATCATCTCGGCTCAGGCCGCGAGTGGGATCTGGTGCGCAAAAACGGCGGTCTGCATATCTTCCCGCCCTTTGCGGAGAAACAGTCCAAGCCGTTTGTAGGACGCGTCGGCGCGCTTGCAAGCATTCTGGATTTCCTGCGCGAGCAGAAGGAAAAATATGTGGTAATGTCCGACGCGCATATCGCGGTAAACTTTGATTTTAACGCCATGATCGACGCGCATATCGCAAGCGGTGCGGATGTCACGGTTGCGTACAACGAGCAGGAGCTGCCGGAATATATCCAGAAGTCGAATGACAAAGGCTATTATTACACCTTCTCTATTGATAACGGCAGAGTAACCAAGATGTACATCAATCCGAGAGAGACGGGAATCCAGAATTTCGGCATGAATATTTATGTAATCGACCGTCAGCTTCTGATTGACCTGGTAAATACGGCGTTTGTGCGCGGACAGGAGTTTTTCGAGCGCGATATTCTGGCTCCGCAGCTTGCAAGACTGAATGTGCAGGCGTATAAATACGAGGGCTATCTGGCGCGCATCAGCGGCATGAAGAGCTACTTCGATGAGAACATGAAGCTTCTCGACGACTACAACCTGGATGGTCTGTTCAGCAGAGCGCCGATCTACACCAAGATTCGCGACGATAACCCGTCCAGATACATCAACGGCGCAAAGGCTACGAATGTAATGGTAGCTGACGGCTGCATCATCGAGGGCGAGATTGAAAACAGTATTCTGTTCCGTGGCGTAAAGGTTGCAAAGGGCGCCAAGGTGAAAAACTGCATTCTGATGCAGGATACCGTAATCGAAGCGGGCGCGGATATCGAGTATCTGATTACCGATAAGAACGTTACCATCACTGCAGGCAAGGAAATGAAGGGAACCGATACCTTCCCGTTCTATATTGCAAAATATCACACAGTGTAGGAGCCTGCGGCAGTGTTTGCAGTTCCGGAGAATGCCGGGAACTGCACATAGAGGATAAATTGTATTTAGAGGATATAAAAATACCGCCGGGGCGTAAGGCTCCGGCGGTTATTGCGTTGCCATGCATACGACAAAAACGTCCAGTGGACGTTTTTTAGTATTGTTCTGAGGTATGTCAGGCTCTGCAGCGGAAAGTTTCCCGGCGTCAGAATGCTCTTTGCTGCCTGCTCCTACAGGCAGGCTTTGATTTTCTCAATCATTTCTTCGTATTCTGCGTCGCTTAAATATTTTTTATCCGGATTCATCTGGAACACGCCGCCCCATTCATCCCCACCGTTGTATTTCGGAACGAGGTGGAAATGCAGATGGCAGCCGGTATCCCCGTAAGCGCCGTAATTCAGCTTGTCCGGATGGAAAGCGGCGTGAATGGCTTTTGCAGCCCGCGTTACGTCCGCAAAGAAACGGTTGCGCTCCTCCTCGCTGATATCCACGATTTCGCTTACATGGTCCTTATAGGCGACAATGCAGCGCCCCGGTTTGCTCTGCTCCTTAAAAAGAATCAGCTGGCTCACGTCCAGGTCGCAGATTTTGATGCCGAATTTTGCCAGCGGCTCCCCGCCGACACAGTAACCGCAATTTGTGTCCTTCATAAAAATCTCCATTCCGCCGCCTTTCAGTTGGCGGCACAAATAGTAATGAAAGTCTTCCAATTCCCCACGTTGCTGATAAAATAATTGTTAAAGAAGCTATACTACAAAGCACGGGGAGGTAAGTTGTAAAGGCTTTCTTCCGTTTTAGACAGCATAAAAATCAGTGTAAGTTTCATCTTTCAAGCACAAATAAGTGGCTCTGTCAGACCGTACAGTAAGAATTGTTTTAACTTCTCTGTTAAATGTGTGGTGGAACAGTCAATGGCTTCTTTATCTCATTCTGAAAGGAGTTCTGACCATGAAAGTTGTTTACCAAACCTGCTGTGGCGTCGATGTTCACAAATCTTTTCTCGTTGCCACAATCATCAAAACCTCTTCCGGTATAGAACCTTCTTATCAAAAGAAGCGTTTCTCTACCTTCAACAATTCTATCCTGCAATTCAAAGACTGGCTTATGAAAAACCAGTGCCGGGATGTCTGCATGGAATCTACCGGTAAATACTGGGTTCCTGTATTCAACCTTTTGGAGGATGAAATTAATGTCACCATTGCCAATCCCAAATGGGTAAAAGCGGTCAAAGGCAATAAGGATGATACAAAAGATTCCAGGTGGATTGGGGATTTGTTCCGATTAGGTCTGGTTCCAGGAAGCTATATCCCCTGTAAACCAATCCGTATCCTGCGTGAATTTACAAGATACCGTTACAAACTGACCTCCTGCCGTACCAGTGAAAAGAACAGATACCAGAATGCGCTTACTGTCTGTAATGTCGCATTAGATTCGGTTGTTTCCGATATCTTTGGGAAATCAGCTGCATCTGTTATTGATTACCTGATCGGGCAATCCGACAATTCCATCAACCACGAAGAAATAGCCTCCAGACTCCTCCGTTCCCTAAAGAAGAAGTCTGACAGTGTCATTGAATCCATCGAAGGGTACCAGATGACTGACTCCCAAAAATACCGTATGCGCCTCGTCCGCGCACATCTGGATTATATCACATCCACGATAAATGATATAGACACTATGCTTGATTCTTTGGTTGCTCCTTATGAAAATGCTGTCCAGTTACTGTGTACCATTCCGGGTGTTGACCGTAACAGTGCAGTCACTGTTATCTCCGAGACTGGTACCGATATGGCTCCGTTTTCCAGTTCCAAACGCTTATGCTGCTGGGCGGGATTAACTCCCGGAAGCAATGAATCTGCTGGTAAGAAGAAGTCTGTCAGAATAACACGTGCCGGTGTCTACCTCAAACCTGCATTGGTGCAAGTCGCCCATGCAGCCGTAAAATCTGATAAATCTCCTTACTACAAACAGAAGTATGAACGCATTAGGAAGCGCCGTGGTAAAAAACGTGCCATCATTGCTATCGCCCGGATGATTCTTACCGCTGTCTACCAGATTTTGTCTACAGGCGAAGCGTGGAACCCGACCGACCTATACAAGATTGATATGCCTGAACCTCTAAAAGAAAAACAGAAGGAAAAGGCGATCAGGCAGGCTAAGAAACTACTTATCAGCGAAGGGATAATTTCCGAATCGCAATTAGCTTCTTAACACTTTATCTCAATACATTTTTTCAATGGCTGCCATAAGACAGCTTATTAAAGTGCGCCATTTATCGGCTGTCCTCTACTTTCTTTCACAGTACATCCTCCCATATTGTTGATTTTACGTTCCGTAATGCCGCTGCGCCGCCAGTGCGAAGCAGCAGAAGCCGGATTCTGCTTTTAGTATACCACATTCTCTGTAAAAGTCCATTTTAAAAGCACATTTCAAAAGCGATATCGCCCCGCTCGAAGGGAAATTTGTTTTTATCGACCGGAATTTTCCTGAAGCCAAATTTCCGGTAAAGATGGACTGCCTGTGCGCATTTGTGGTTGGATACGATGATTATTTTTGGGATTTTTTTCTCTTTTGCATAGTCGATACATGCCCGGAGACATGCGCTGCCCGCGCCAGTCCCGGTGTACATTCCCCTGGCGGCAAATTTCATGATCTCCCAGTCGCCGTCTTCTCTTGGGGCAATCATGCAGCACGCCATTACCGCACCGTCGTCATCGAGAGCAAAAAATATCTGACCGCCCTTTTCGATACTTGGTTCAATATTGCTTAACTCCCGTATATCCTCCTCTTCAATGGCAAACATTTCGGAAATCCATTTTTTATTCATTTCGATGAAATCTTCTTTATATCTGGAATCATATGGAACGATTTTCATTGTAGCAGCCTCCTTTTTGCAATAATTCTATGATGGTATCAAATGCCTGCTCCATGCGGAGCCGGTCCTCTGCGGAAAGCTCCCGCAGGATAGCTTCTATCTCTTCGTTTGATTTGCGTATCAGCTCCTCCGCCCGCTGTTTTCCCTTTTCGGTAAGAAATAAATCCCAGGCCCTCCGGTCCCTGGCGGAAGAGACCTTCCAGAGATAGCCGCTTTTTTCATAGCCGGCGAGAATTTTGCTCAGATAGCTCTTGTCGATATTCATGACCCTGGCAATGTGGGCGGCGTTGCAGCCCTCACTCTGATAAATTTCAAAAAAGACCCTTGCCTCCGTTACCGAATACTCCGAGCCGAGATAGTGATTGCCGAGTAAATTCATCGCCGGCATGTAAAATCGGTTAAACGCCCGCACTTTCTCTACAATGTTGCTGTAACTCATAAGATTGCTCCTTTTTGATTAGTTGACAAATTCCACTATCATCATAGAGGAAATAGTGGAGTTTGTCAACTATTGTTTATAGATATTTATTATGGTTGAGGGGTCCGTGGAAAAAGTTTCAGCATATTAAAAAAACTATGTCATTGGCATTTTTGCTTGACATATACTCTTGGAAGCTTTACAATAAAAATAACTTTACAATATAAAGAAAAAGGAGAAACGTTATGGAATTGTCACAGAAAAAGATTTATAATGATATTGAGGAAATTAAGACAACGATTGAATGTTCTAAAAGAAAGCTTTCCGGACCATACCGGCTGTTTTTGGGGTATGGCATTGTGCAGGGGATAATTTTCATTCTTAATCTGACAGGAAGCATTATCTGGAATCCGGACAATGGGATTCCATATTTTAACTTTGCAGTAGAAATGGCGGGAGCAGGGGCGGTTGTGATTTTATATTTGCTCGTATATGGAAGAGAAAAGCACACATCTAACAAATATTATCTGACGGCAATCAGTATATGGGGGCTTATAGCTGCCATATTGCCTTTTTTGATGCTAGCAGCAAGACTGGTAATTATTGTGTGGGGAAAGAATTTTGCAGTGCATTCGATGTATCTTCTGGAAGAATATAAAATGCTCATAAATATGCTGCTTGTATGTACTGCCATGATTATGACAGGATATGTCGTTGATAAAAAATGGCTGACGGTTTTATCCATGCTGCTTTTGTTTTGCTTTGTTATTATAAATATTTTTCCAGATGTATATTATTCACTTTCTATAAAGGGGATAGAACGGCAGGTTACACTGGCAGGACTGTTCTATTTGCTGGTGAATATTTGGGGATATATTGGTCTTGGATTATTATTATATCGGGAGAAGAAGAATGCAGATATCTAATATACCAGAAGCATTTAGCCTGTCTATCAGAATAAAATTAATCAGTTGCTTACTGGATGGGGAAAAATCATTTAAAGATATAAAACAGATTACAAAAGCAACAGACGGAAATATCAGCGTGCAGTTATCAAAACTTGAAGAATGGGGATACGTCAGGTCTGAAAAGACAATATGTGGAAAACGACCAAAGACAAGTTATAAAATAACAGATTTTGGAATCCGGCAGTTTGAGGAATATGTTAGTTTATTAGAATCGATGCTAAAGACGGTTTCTATATCTGAGTCAGAGAGAGAAAAAAAGTGTATATGAGAGTTTTTTACATCTGGCTGTAAAGAGTTGTCAATCTGCCTCTGGAAGCGGAATGGCTGGACAGCAGGAACGAAATTTAGTACAATGAAGAAGATATACAGGTGATAAAAATAATAATTGTGGGAGAGCGCTATGTCGGAAATAATAATGGTCAATCAGACCGAATATACTATCATAAAGCTGCTGGGGCACGGAAAGGGCGGCTACTCTTATCTGGCAAAGAGCGGGCAGAAGAGGTGTGTGCTGAAACAGATTCACCATGAACCGTGCGATTACTATTCTTTCGGCAATAAAATCGAAGCGGAAAGAAATGATTACCAGAGGCTGCTGGCGGCAGGCATCCGGATTCCGGAAATGCTGGATATCGATATCGCCAGAGAAAGAATCGTAAAGGAATATATTGACGGACCGACCATCTATGAGCTGGTCAGGGACGATGCCATGAAGGAGAGCTATGTCAGCCAGGTAAGAAGAATGGCGCAGCAGGCGGAGGCGGCGGGGCTGAATATTGATTATTTTCCGACAAATTTTGTTGTGCAGGAGGAGCTGCTCTATTACATTGATTACGAGTGCAATCAGTATATGGAAGAGTGGAGCTTTGAAAACTGGGGGAAAAACTACTGGTCCCGGACACCGGAATTTATGGAGTATCTCAAAAACCATCCATAGAGGATTTTCCGGAACTGATGAGGGAACCAAAGCAAATTTTCGCAGAAAGTATAACAGTGAAAAACAGTAGAAAACAGTGGAAAGGGAGCAGTATGCTGGAGATAAGGACAGAAAAGATTTCTGAGCAGCGGGAAACAGAAAATGTAGTGCGGGAGGCTTTCTGGAATGTTTACACGCCGGGCTGCGTGGAGCCTTACCTGGCGCATCAGATGCGCGGCTGCGCGGGTTTTCTGCCGGAGCTGGATCTGGTCGCGGCAGAGGACGGGAAAATTATCGGACAGGTTATGAATGTAAAATCCTGCATTTCAGGGGATGATGGAGAATGCTTTGAGGTGGTCACGCTCGGCCCCATCGCAGTGCTGCCGCAGTATCAGAAAAGAGGCATCGGTGCAGGGCTGATAGCTGAGGTAAAAAAGCTTGCCGGGCGGATGGGCTGCCGGGCGATCATTCTCTGCGGCAATCCGGAATATTATGCAAAACAGGGCTTTGAGCCTGCGGAGCGCTACGGCATCCGCAACGCGGAAAATATGTTCGCGGATGCCCTGCAGGTATACGGCTTGTATGAGGGCGCGCTGGAGGGGATCGCCGGGAAATACTTTGAAAATGAAATATACAATGTCGACGCGGATGCGGCAAAGAAATTTGACGGAAGCTTTCTGCCGAAGGAGCTGCTGGATAACACCCCTTCGCAGAAAGCCTTTCTGGAAATCGCCGGACGCTGCCGCCCATGCGAGGGAAAATGACGCCGCCTGCGCAGGCAGACATGCTTCTGCGAAGGGAAATAACGCCGCCTGCGCAGGCAGACATGCTTCTGCGAAGGGAAATAACGCCGCCTGCGCAGGCAGACATGCTTCTGTGAAGGAAAATAACACTGTCTGCACCGGCCGGGCAGGCATCCGCAGCGGGAAAATGGCGGAAGAGCCCTGCTGTGCCAGCGATTTGGTATGTCTGTAGAAAAAGAAAGAGAGGAAGAATCATGCGTTTTCGCCCATGTATCGATATTCATAACGGAAAGGTAAAACAGATTGTTGGCGGGTCGCTCTGCGACGAGGGGGACCGGGCAGAAGAGAATTTTGTATCGCAGGCGGACGCCGCGTTTTATGCGGAGTTCTATAAGAAAGACAACCTTCGCGGCGGTCATATTATATTACTGAATCCGGAGACGTCGCCGTATTATGACGCGACCAGGGAGCAGGCGCTGCGGGCGCTCGCTGCATGGCGTGGCGGGCTGCAGATAGGCGGCGGCATCCGGGACGATAACGCCGCCTTCTGGCTGGAGCACGGGGCGTCGCATGTGATTGTGACCAGCTTTGTGTTCAGAGACGGCAGGCTGCACTATGAAAATCTTGAAAAAATGATGCGTGCGGTGGGAAAAGAGCACCTTGTACTGGATTTAAGCTGCCGGAAGCGGGACGGGCAGTATTATATCGTGACAGATCGCTGGCAGAAGTTTACAGATGTGATTCTGACGGAACAGGTACTTGACGACCTATCCGGATACTGCGATGAATTTCTCATCCATGCCGTCGACGCGGAGGGCAAAGCGCGGGGCATTGAGACGGAGCTTGCCGGACTGCTGGGAAGCTGGGCGAAGATCCCGGTGACTTATGCGGGCGGCGTTGGAAGCTTTGCAGATATCGAGGCGCTTGGCCGTCTCGGACGCGGAAAAATCGACGTCACTATCGGAAGTGCGCTGGATTTGTTCGGGGGAACAATGGCGTACCGCGAGGTGCTGGCGTTTCTGGAGGCGACTCATGGCTAAACGCCATATGACAAATCCCAGAAGCATCTGCTTACATGCTGCCGGCATGACGCATCTGTTTCTGGTATTTGCCGCATAGCTGAGTAGTTGGTTAAAATTTTGTGAAATATGACAAATACGATTGAAAAATCAGACAAATCATGGTATTCTTATACTATGACGGAGGCGGAAGGAGGGAACATTTCAGCCGCTTCCGGAAGGAAAATTGACGGAAAAGGAGTGATTGTATGAGATTTACTATCAGCGGAAAAAACATCGAGATTACGGAGGGGCTCCGGACCACTGTTATGGACAAGCTTGGCAAGCTGGAGAGATATTTTACTCCTGACACTGAAATCATCGTTACCATGAGTGTCGAAAAAGAGAGACAGAAAATTGAAGTCACGATTCCGGTAAAAGGCAATATTATCCGGTCGGAGCAGGTGAGCAACGATATGTACGTGTCGATTGACCTGGTGGAGGAGGTAATCGAGCGGCAGCTGCGCAAATATAAAAACAAATTAATCGCAAAGCACCAGGAGGGCAGCAACTTCCGGCGCGAGTTTATTGAAAAGGAAGAAACAGTTGAACCGGAAGAGGTGAACATCATCCGCACCAAGCACTTTGGCATCAAGCCGATGTATCCGGAAGATGCCTGCATCCAGATGGAACTGCTCGGACATAATTTCTTCGTATTCTGCAATGCGGAGACAGAGGAGGTAAATGTCGTATATAAGCGCAAGGGCAACACCTACGGGCTGATAGAACCGGAGTTTTAGATTTGCCGGATAAAAGATATATATAAATTATAAATAACGCCCGCATATTATTGGAATATGCGGGCGTTTAAAACTGCCGCAAAGGGAAAAATGCAAATTAAGCGGGAGCATCTTTTAAAATAATTCCGGCTCAGTCTTTAATCCGCGACCTTTATCAGACACGTTTTTCCACGGAATGCCGCGCCATAACATAGCACGGTCTTATATCCTTCAAGTTCAAGGTTCTTCTTGTACTGCTCCTTTTCAATCTGCTCCAGCGCATCCGCACACGCCTTTTCCAGGTTGTTCCCGTTTTCTTTTTTTCCAGACCATTTCACTTCAATCACAAGCGCGCGCCTGCGCCGCTGTTCTTTTATAATGACATCCGCCCGTCCGGTTCCGGCTTCTGAATTTGACTTCACTGCATATCCCGCGCCCAGGAACATACCTGTGACCATCGCATGATAGTAATCTTCTTTATAGTCAAAGTAACTGATTGTGTCAAACAGGATGTCTGTGATTTCCTGCGTCAGCTTTTTTGCGTCGCCGCCCCACCAGGCTTCAAACAGGGCAGTGCGGTCCTGTGCTGCAATTTTTTCCTCGAACCACTTTTTTATTGTACCGCTGAACACAGATTTCACTTCTTCATTTGGGATGCGCAGCGCCACTTTTCCATCCTCCGGCTGCATTCCCTCCGGAAGTTTCTCTGGCGGAACCTGTGTCAGATATCCTGTCAGATACAGGATGCTCCAAAGGTTATCCTCTGTGGAATGGGCAATATCGTAGGTCAGGTCCTCGCGGACCGGCTCCTGGATTACGCCTCCGGCGAGCAGGGTCTCAAATTTGTCGTTGACATTGATCTGCGGATGGTCGATAAAACGCCGGATAATATTGTTGTGGCTCGTATCGATCCAGTAGTTTTCCGGCTTTGCAGTCCGGTCAGTCAGCAGCGCATCTACATGATTGATTACATCCCAGGGGCAATATATTTCTTTGCCACCGAAATTGTATCCGTCATACCATTTTTTCATCTCAGGCAGTGCATCCCGTAATTCAGCAGCATCCAGCAATGCGGTCACTTCTGCTTCACTAAACCCAAAACAATCCCGGTATTTTTTATTGGAAACCGAATTGGAGATGAAATTGTTTGCTCCTGTGAAGATACTCTCCTTTGCGATCCAGAGGCATCCGGTTATCACAGCAAACTTTAGGTTCGGATCAGACTTCCATGTCATACCAAGCAGACTGCGTATTACCTCCAGCATATCACCATAGTAATCATTATCGCTGGCTTTTGCTAACGGAACGTCATATTCATCAATGAGCAAAATCACTTCTTTGCCATAATGTGCTCTCAGCATACGAAGCAGTGTGTCTAATGCACACTGGACGTCTGTCATATCTGCTTCCCGGTTCTTTAAACGCAGAAAGACTTTTTTGTCAGTCTTGTCTGCACGTGGACTCGTCTCCAGATACGAGTGCTCAATGCAAAGTTTTGAGATGGTTTGTTCCAACAGCCCATACGCATTCCTAAATGTTCTTCCATCCACATCTTTCAGCGTCAAAAACAGAACTGGCCACTGGTTCATCCATTTTTCGCAAAATATGGTGTCTTTTGTGATCTCAAGGCCCTCAAAGATTTTTTTAGTATCTTTCCGGATATCAAAAAATTCAGCCAGCATACTCATCATAAGAGTCTTTCCAAAGCGGCGTGGTCTGGTAATTAAATTTACATCGAATGTCCGATCCAGAAGTTCCTTAATGAATCCGGTCTTATCGATATAGTAGCAATTATTTTCCCGCACCTTTGCAAAATTATCAATGCCATATGGCAGATTCACTTTTGCCATTTTATCCACACTCCTTTCCTGGCTGTCCGGATTTCTTTAATGTTTATCATACCATAAAACTTCCCATGTAGTAAGAGGGATTACAGATAAATTCTCTGAAAGCAGAATTGCTGAAAAAAATTATTGTGTAAATGCCGCAAAGGTGATAGAATAATCGGTAGTGTATTTAAAAATAAACAGATGCATCCTATCTGTAGAATACAGGAGTATTAAGAATGAGTGTTTTTACAAAGCTATTTGGAACCCACAGTGAGCACGAGCTGAAGCGGATCAAGCCGCTGGTGGACAAGGTGGAGGCGTTGCGCCCGACCATGCAGGCGCTGTCCGATGAGCAGCTCCGTGCGAAAACCGATGAGTATAAAAAGCGTCTGGCGGAGGGCGAGACGCTGGACGACCTGCTGCCGGAAGCATTTGCGACAGTGCGCGAGGCAGCGAAGCGCGCCATTGGTCTGGAGCCGTACCGCGTACAGATCATCGGCGGTATCATTCTGCACCAGGGGCGTATCGCCGAGATGCGTACCGGTGAAGGTAAGACGCTGGTATCCACGCTCCCGGCGTACCTGAACGCGCTGGAGGGCAAGGGCGTCCACATCGTTACGGTTAACGATTATCTGGCGCACCGCGATGCCGAGTGGATGGGCAAGGTACATGAATTTCTCGGTCTGACGGTCGGCTGTGTCTTAAACGACATGGACAACGACGAGCGCCGCAAAATGTATAACTGCGACATCACCTACATCACGAACAACGAGCTTGGCTTCGACTACCTGCGCGATAACATGGTCATCTACAAGGAGCAGCTTGTGCAGAGAGGTCTGCATTACGCCATCATCGACGAGGTCGATTCCGTACTGATCGATGAAGCGCGTACCCCGCTGATTATTTCCGGGCAGAGCGGAAAATCCACAAAGCTCTACGAGGTGGCGGACATTCTGGCGCGTCAGCTCCAGCGCGGCGAGGCGAGCGGCGAGGTCACAAAGATGTCGGCAATCATGGGCGAGGAAATCACCGAGACCGGCGACTTCATTGTCAATGAAAAAGATAAAATCGTTACCCTCACACAGCAGGGTGTGGAAAAGGTAGAGAAATTCTTCCAGATTGAAAACTTTTCCGATGCGGAGAACCTGGAGATCCAGCACAACGTCGATCTGGCGCTGCGCGCGAATTATCTGATGTTCCGCGACCAGGATTATGTGGTAAAGGACGACCAGGTTATGATCGTCGATGAATTTACCGGACGTATCATGCCGGGACGCCGCTACTCCGACGGTCTGCATCAGGCAATCGAGGCGAAGGAGCATGTGAAGGTAAAGCGTGAGAGCAAGACGCTTGCCACCATCACCTTCCAGAACTTCTTTAATAAATATGACAAGAAGGCGGGCATGACCGGTACGGCGCTCACCGAGGAAAAAGAGTTCCGTGACATCTACGGCATGGACGTTATCGAGATCCCGACCAACAAGCCAGTGGCGCGTGTGGATCTGGAAGACGCCGTTTACATGACGAAGAAGGAAAAATACAACGCGGTGGTCAATGCCATCGAGGAAGCCCACAAGAAGGGACAGCCGGTGTTGGTGGGCACCATCACGATCGATATATCCGAGCTGCTCTCCGGTATGCTGAAAAAGCGCGGCATTCCGCATAAGGTGCTGAACGCCAAGTTTCATGAGCTGGAGGCGGAAATCGTTGCCGATGCCGGCGTACACGGCGCAGTTACCATTGCCACCAACATGGCGGGGCGTGGTACCGATATCAAGCTGGATGACATATCCAGAGAGCTGGGCGGTCTGAAAATCATCGGTACGGAGCGTCACGAATCGCGGCGTATCGACAATCAGCTCCGCGGACGTTCCGGACGTCAGGGCGACCCCGGAGAATCCAGATTCTATATTTCGCTGGAGGATGACCTGATGCGTCTGTTCGGCTCCGAGCGTCTGATGGGCGTGTTCCGCTCCCTCGGCGTGGAGGAAAACGAGCAGATTGAGCATAAGATGCTGTCCTCCTCCATCGAGAAGGCGCAGGAGAAGATCGAGGGCAACAACTACGGTATCCGTAAAAACCTGCTGGAATATGACCAGGTAAACAACGAGCAGCGTGAGATTATCTATGCGGAGAGACGCCGCGTGCTGGACGGCGAGAACATGCGCGACGCCATCACGAAGATGATTAAAGACGTGATCGGACGCACGGTGGACCAGGTAATCGGCGACCACCAGGACAGCTCCGAATGGGATGTGAATGAGCTGAATTCTATCCTTCTGCCGACCATCCCGTTAAAGCCGCTGAAGCCGGAGGATGTCGCGAAGCTGAGCAAGAAGGAGCTGAAGGAGCAGCTTGTGGAGCAGGCGCAGGAGCTTTATGCGGAGAAAGAAAAGCTGTTCCCGTTTCCGGAGGAAATGCGTGAGCTGGAGCGCGTCATCATCCTGAAGGTAATCGACCGCAAGTGGATGGATCACATCGATGATATGGACCAGCTCCGTCAGGGTATCGGTCTGCAGGCTTACGGGCAGAAGGATCCGCTTGTGGAATATAAGATGAGCGGCTTTGAAATGTTTGATGAAATGACGGCGAACATCCAGCTCGATACGCTGCGTCTCCTGTTCCATGTCCGCGTGGAAGAGAAGGTGGAGCGCGAGGAAGTCGCAAAAGTGACCGGAACGAATAAGGACGATACGCTTGCGAGAGCGCCGCAGAAGCGCGCCGCGGAGAAGGTGTATCCGAACGACCCGTGTCCTTGCGGAAGCGGTAAGAAGTATAAACAGTGCTGCGGACGTAAAAAATAAAATGATGTTATAGAGGAAAAAGATAACGCCAGGTATCTTCGCAGGTATTCCCCCGGAAAGCTATGGGAAGTACAGAGGAGCCTGGCGCTTGCAGCTTTTTTGCTCATACGTGATAGCGTCTCACATGTCAGAGCGCCTGCGTAAGCGGGCTTACACAGCGCTCTGCCACGGAGACCGGGCTTTTAATGAAAATTTGTAGAAAGAAGGTGACAGAATGGTCGAATTAGATCAGTTCCGCTATACGCTTGGAACATACAAAAAACCATTACTGGAAGTGAGGGATTCACTTTGACCTCGCTAACAAAGAGAAGCGGATTGAAGAATTAGAGCGGAAAATGGAGGAGCCCGATTTCTGGGACGACCCGGAGAGCTCGCAGGAATCCATGAAGACCCTGAAGGCATTAAAGGACGATGTGGAGACGTATGCCGTTTTAAAGGAGCAGTACGAGGAAATTGAGACGCTGATCGAGATGGCATACGAGGAGAACGATGCGTCGCTGATTCTGGAGATCCAGGAGACGCTGGATTCCTTTATCGCGACGTTTGAGAATATCCGCATCCGCACGCTGCTGTCCGGGGAATATGATAAAAATGACGCTATCGTGACGCTTCACGCGGGCGCGGGCGGCACGGAATCCTGCGACTGGGCGGGTATGCTGTACCGCATGTATACGCGCTGGGCGGATAAAAAGGGCTACACCGTGGAGGTGCTGGATTATCTGGACGGCGAGGAAGCGGGCATCAAATCCGTCACCTTTGAGGTGCGCGGGGAAAATGCCTACGGTTACCTGAAATCCGAGAAGGGCGTGCACCGTCTGGTGCGGATTTCGCCGTTCAACGCGGCGGGCAAGCGGCAGACCTCGTTTGTATCCTGCGATGTGATGCCGGATATAGAGGAGGATTTGGATATCGAAATCCGCGAGGAGGATCTGCGCATCGATACCTACCGCTCCAGCGGCGCCGGCGGACAGCACATTAACAAGACCTCTTCGGCAGTCCGCATCACCCATCTGCCTACGAATATCGTGGTGCAGTGCCAGAATGAGCGCTCGCAGTTCCAGAATAAGGACAAGGCGATGCAGATGCTGAAAGCAAAGCTCTATCTTCTGAAGCAGCAGGAGAATGCGGAGAAGGTTTCCGGTATCCGCGGAGAGGTGAAGGAGATTGGCTGGGGCAACCAGATCCGCTCCTATGTCATGCAGCCGTACACGATGGTCAAGGACCACCGCACTAATGCGGAGACCGGCAATGTGGACAGCGTCATGGACGGAAATATTGACCTGTTCATCAATGCGTATCTGAAGTGGATCGCGCTTGGAACAAAACAGGAGGAAGCATAAATGGGAATTATCAGAACGGCATTTAGTACCATAAGGGGAACTGTAAATTCTGCGGTGAACGACCAGTTTCTGGAGGTCGTCGAGCCGGGAGAAATGGGCGAAGGAACCGTACTCACGAAAGGCGTGACGGTGCGGCGCGGAAGCAACCGCCGGGGAACGCCGGATACGATTTCCGACGGCTCCGTCATCCATGTTTATGACAATCAGTTCATGATTCTGACGGACGGCGGCAGAATCATTGATTACACAGCGGAGCCGGGGTACTATACAGTAAAAAATTCCTCGCTGCCGTCGATGTTCAACGGACAGTTTGACGATGCGCTGCAGGAATCCTTTGCGCGTCTGAGATACGGCGGCACGACGCCGGTCGCGCAGAAGGTGTTCTATATCAATCTGCAGGAAATCAAGGGCATCAAATTCGGCACCCGCAATGCGGTAAACTATTTTGACAGTTTTTACAACGCGGAGCTGTTTCTGCGCGCGCACGGCACCTATTCCATAAAAATCACCGACCCGCTGAAATTCTATGCGGAGGCGGTTCCGAGAAATGCCGTCCAGGTGCAGATTGAGGATATCAACGCCCAGTATCTGTCGGAATTTCTGGAGGCGCTGCAGACGGCGATCAACCGCATGTCGGCGGAGGGCGTCCGTATTTCCTATGTGTCCTCGAAAGCGTCCGAGCTTGGCAGATATATGGCGGACGTGCTCGACGATACCTGGACGAAAACGCGCGGGATGCAGATTCAGTCGGTCGGCATCGCCAGCATTTCCTATGATGAGGAATCGCAGCGGCTGATCAACATGCGCAACCAGGGCGCGATGATGGGTGACCCGAATATCCGTCAGGGCTATGTGCAGTCCGCGGTGGCGGGCGGAATGCAGGCGGCAGGCTCCAACCCGAACGGCGCAGCGGCAGGCTTTATGGGCATGAATATGGGGATGAACGCGGCGGGCGGCTTTGTCGGGCAGGCTTCCCAGGCGAATCTGCAGCAGATGCAGCAGAACGCGCAGGCGGCAGGGGCCGGTATGCAGCAGGCGCCGCAGCGGAGCGCGTGGACCTGCTCCTGCGGGGCGGTCAATAACGGCAATTTCTGCAGCCAGTGCGGCAGACCGGCTCCGTCAGCCGGCACGTGGACCTGTTCCTGCGGGGCAGTCAATAACGGCAACTTCTGCAGCCAGTGCGGAAAGCCGCGTGCGTAGCTTATGGCGGTAATCAGCTATAAATGCCCGAACTGCGGCGGTGATCTGCGTTTTGACCCGTCGACGCAGAAGTATAAATGCGAGTACTGTATCTCCCTGTTTACCCAGGAGGAGCTGGAGGCGGCAAATCCGCAGGCTTCCGGCGAAGAAACTGCGCCGCATGTGCACGCGCGTGGCGGACAAAAGGCAGGGCAGGGCGGACAGGAGAGTGCGCAGAACGATGATGGCGGGAAAGAGGAACAGGGCGCGGTGGTATATTCCTGTCCGGGCTGCGGGGCGGAAATCGTGACGGACGCGACGACGGCGGCGACCTTCTGCTACTATTGCCACAATCCGGTCGTGCTGAAGGGAAGGCTCTCCGGGGAATACGAGCCGGACCTTGTGATTCCCTTCGCGGTGGACAAAAAAGAGGCGGTGGAAGACTTCTTAAAGTATGTCCGCGGCAAAAAATTTGTCCCGAAGGACTTTTTCTGCAAGGAGCAGATTGAAAAAATCAGCGGCGTATATTTCCCGTTCTGGACATATTCCTGCCTGGCGGACGGACAGTGGCAGGGAAGCGCACAGAAGGTGCGCGTCTGGCAGATGGGAGAGCTGGAATACACAGAGACAAAGGTCTATGATGTGGAGCGGCGCGCAGAGCTTACTTTCCGGAATCTGACGCGCGAAGCGCTGAATAAAGAAAACCGGCAGCTTGTGGAGGCGGTACAGCCGTTCCGTCTGGAAGAGGCGAAGGATTTTTCTATGGGTTATCTGTCCGGTTTTTTTGCGGAAAAACGCGATATCGAAAAAGCGGAGATATCGGCGGGGGTGGAGCAGGAGGTCCGGGATTACGCCGGAAAAATGCTGCACTCCAGCGTATCCGGCTATATGACGACGCAGACGCGCGATACGCGCGTGCATATGCAGGAGGAAACGTGGAAATATCTGCTGCTGCCGGTGTGGGTGCTCACGTACAGAGGTGCGGACGGAAAGCTTTATTATTATGCCATGAACGGGCAGACCAGAAAGATATGCGGGGTGCTCCCAATCGATAAGGCGCGTATGGCGCTGCTGTTTCTGGGCGTTTTCCTGCCGCTGCTTCTGCTTCTGCTGATGGGAGGGTACTTCCTATGGTAGAGAGACAGGCAGTTACATATGATATCAGGGAAAAGCGGCTGCCCGGCAGTGCATTTTTGCTGCTTCGTGCTGTTTTCGCAGTCTGCGCGGCGGCGCTGTTTATCTGCGGTTCTGCCCTGTGCGCAAAAGCCTCCGGCTGTGTTTTTGACAAAGCCGGGCTGTTTACGCAGGAGGAGACGGCGCAGCTTAATCAGCTTGCGCAGGAGCTGGAAGAAACATATAATATGAATTTTCTGATGCTCACGACGGCGGATGCGCAGGGACAGTCCTCCCGCGATGTGGCGGAGCGGTTTTATGAAGACGGCGGCTACGATACGGACGGAAAGCGCGGCGGAATCGTGCTGCTGATCGATATGGACAACCGGGAGCTGAACCTGGTGACAAACAAAGAAATGATTCTCTATATCACGGATGCGCGCGAGGAGGATATTTACGACGCGGGCTATGAATATGCGGCGGACGGTGATTACGGGGAAGCGATGCTTGCCATGCTGGAGCGGACAGCCGCTTTCATGAAAAAGGGGATTCCGGATAATCAGTACACCTACGATACAGAGACAGGGCAGATTATCCGCCACCGCAGCCTTTCGGCGGGCGACTGGCTGCTGGCGCTGGGCGTATCGCTGTGCTGTGCTGCGCTTGCCTGTGCGTTTTTATACCGGAAGTACCGCAGAGTGGAAAAATATGAGTATTCTGTGGGGTCAGACGCCGACATCCGCATAACCGGAAAAGAGGACCGTCTGGTGAACCAGTTTGTCACCCACAGACGGATTCCGAAAAATCCGCCTCCGGGCAGCGGCGCAGGCGGCTCTTCCGGCGGACGAAGTTCTACGCACACCTCAAGCGGCGGAGGGACTTTTGGCGGCGGACACGGAAGAAGCTTTTAGGACGCGGCGGGATTCAGGACGGGCAAAGGAGAGATTATGACGGCACATCATCAGTATTATGTGGTAAAGGAAAAGGCGGTTCCGGAGGTGCTTCTGAAGGTAGTGGAGGCAAAGCGCCTGCTGGAGTCGGAACGCGCAGCTACCGTGCAGGATGCGGTGGAGGCTGTGGGAATCAGCCGGAGCTCGTTTTACAAATATAAGGATGATATATTCCCTTTTCATGAGAACAGTAAAGGAAAAAATATTACCTTTATTCTTCAGATGGACGATGAGCCGGGGCTGTTGTCAGAGGTTTTAAACATCATTGCCGGTTACCGGGCAAATGTTCTGACGATCCACCAGACCATTCCCATCAACGGTATCGCGTCGCTTACGCTGGGCATCGACATCCTGCCTGCCACGGGCGACACGATGACAATGTTTGCAGAGCTGGAAAACCTGCCGGGGATTCACTATCTGAAGATTC
Source organism: Marvinbryantia formatexigens DSM 14469 (assembly GCF_025148285.1). Lineage (NCBI taxonomy): Bacteria > Bacillati > Bacillota > Clostridia > Lachnospirales > Lachnospiraceae > Marvinbryantia > Marvinbryantia formatexigens. The sequence goes on from NZ_CP102268.1 coordinate 3,545,339, forward strand.
TCGGACGGGAATAAAGAGGAGGAAGATTATGATACATATTGCAGTATTAGGATACGGCACGGTAGGCTCCGGTGTCGTGGAGGTAATCAATACAAATCACAGCAGCATCAACAAAAAAGCCGGTGAGGAAATCAACATCAAATACGTGCTGGACTTGCGCGATTTTGAGGGCGATCCCATCCAGGAAAAAATCGTTCACGATTTCAATATTATTCTGAACGACCCGGAGGTTAAGATCGTGGTGGAGGTGATGGGCGGTCTGGAGCCGGCGTACACCTATACGAAGCAGTGCCTGCTTGCGGGAAAAAGCGTCTGCACCTCCAATAAGGAGCTGGTGGCGAAGCATGGCGCGGAGCTGCTGGAGCTGGCGAAGGAGCGGAACATCAATTATCTGTTTGAGGCGAGCTGCGGAGGCGGCATTCCGATTATCCGCCCCTTAAACTCTTCTCTGACAGCGGACGAAATCGACGAAATCGCCGGTATTTTAAACGGCACCACCAATTATATGCTCACGAAGATGGCAACGGAGGGGCGCGAGTACGACGACGTTCTGAAGGAAGCACAGGAAAAGGGATATGCGGAGCGCAACCCGGCGGCGGATGTGGAAGGATACGATGCCTGCCGCAAGATTGCGATCCTTTCCTCCCTTGCATTTGGCAGACAGGTGGACTTTGAAGACATCTATACGGAGGGCATCACCAATATCACGGCGGCGGACTTTAAGTACGCCAGGGAAATGGGCAAAGCCATCAAGCTGCTCGGCTTCAGCAAAAAGGCGGGGGAGAGCTTTTACGCGATGGTTGCCCCGGTGCTGGTGGACCCGACAGACCCGCTGTACAGTGTAAACGGCGTGTTTAACGCGATTTTTGTACACGGAAACGTTCTCGGCGACGCCATGTTTTACGGGCGTGGGGCAGGCAAGCTGCCGACGGCGAGCGCGGTCGTTTCGGATGTGATCGACGAGGCGAAGCATCTGCACCGCAGCATCATGGCTTTCTGGAGCAGCCATAAGCTGGAGCTGACAGATATCAGCAACTCCCAGAGAAGCTTCTTCGTGCGCGCAGCAGGCAGCCTGGAGGAGGAGCGTGCGCGCGTGGAAGAGATTTTCGGAAGCGTGCACTTTATCCGGATTCCGGAGCTGGAGGGAGAATTTGGCTTTACCACGGGCATTATGACGGAAGCGGAGTACGCGGTGCGGGCGGAGCGCCTTGGAAGCGTAATCAGCCGGATACGTATCCGCAGTATATAAAAACAGGCGATAAACAGAGCGAGGATGAAAATTATGAAATATATCGTGGTTTTAGGAGACGGCATGGCGGATGAACCGATTGCCTCCCTGGAGGGAAAAACACCGCTGGAATATGCAAAAACACCGATGATGGACGCGCTTGCCGCACAGTCGGAGATTGGACTGCTGCACACGATTCCGGAGGGGATGAAGCCGGGAAGCGACACGGCAAACCTTTCTGTGATGGGATACGACCCGGAAATTTATTATTCCGGGCGCTCACCGCTGGAGGCTCTGAGCATCGGGGTGCCCATGAAGGATACGGATGTGGCGCTGCGCTGCAACCTTGTCACGCTGTCGGAGGAGGGCTCCTACAGCGAAAAAATCATGATTGACCACAGCTCCGGGGAGATTTCCACGGAGGACGCGGCGGTGCTGCTGCAGGCGGTGCAGCGGGAGCTGGAGCGGGACGGCTATCATTTTTACGTCGGAACCAGCTACCGTCACTGCCTGATATGGGAAAACGGCAGGGTCGTGCCGCTTGCGCAGCCGCACGATATTCTGACGCAGTGCATCGGAGAATACCTTCCGCAGGATGCTGTGCTGCGCGAAATGCAGGAGAGAAGCTATGAGATTCTGGCGGAGCATCCGATTAACCGGGAGCGCCGGAGACAGGGAAAGAATCCGGCGAACAGCTGCTGGTTCTGGGGCGCCGGGACAAAGCCGGCTCTCACCTCCTTTGAGGAAACGTTTCATAAAAAAGGCGTAATGATTTCCGCGGTCGATCTGCTGAAGGGAATCGCAGTCGGCGCCGGAATGAAAAATATTGCGGTGGAGGGCGCGAACGGCGGTCTGCACACGAATTACCGGGGAAAGGCGCAGGCGGCGGTGGACGCGGTCCTGAAGGACGGCTATGACTTTGCCTACATCCATGTGGAAGCGCCGGACGAAATGGGACACCAGGGCAGCGCAGAGCGCAAAATCCAGGCGGTAGAATATCTGGATGAGCAGGTGATAAAGCCGGTCTATGAGCAGATGACGGCGTCCGGGGAGGAATTCCGTCTGCTGGTGCTTCCGGACCATCCGACCCCCATCCGCGTGCGCACGCATACTGCCGACCCGGTTCCGTATCTGCTCTATGACAGCACGAAGCTGCAGGAGCATTCCTGGAAATACAATGAGCGGGAAGCGAAGGCGAGCGGAAACTACATTGCACAGGGGCACAAAATGATGCCGTATCTGCTCGGCATGGAATAAGAAGGCGGCGGGCCGCAATGTATTTGAAACAGGAGAGGAATATGGATATTAATAAAAAACTTGCGGAAGAGCTGGGCGTTGCCCTCTGGCAGACGGAAGCGGCGGTGAAGCTGATTGACGAGGGAAATACCATTCCATTTATTGCCCGTTACCGGAAAGAGGCGACCGGTATGCTGGATGACGAGCAGCTCCGGAAATTATATGAACGCCTTACCTATCTGCGCAATCTGGAGGAGAAAAAGGAACAGGTTCTCTCTGGCATTGAGGAGCAGGGAAAGCTTACGGAGGAATTAAAGAAGCAGATTCTGGCGGCGGAAACGCTGGTGGTGGTGGATGATCTATACCGTCCGTACCGCCCGAAACGGCGCACGCGCGCGACGATCGCAAAGGAAAAGGGTCTGGAGGGTCTGGCGGATGTTTTGCTGCTGCAGCGTACGAACAGGACGCTTCAGCAGGAGGCGCAGCCCTATATCAATCCGGAAAAGGACGTCAATACCGCAGAGGAAGCGGTGCAGGGCGCGATGGATATCATTGCGGAGAATATCTCCGATGAGGCCGCCTACCGCATCCGCATCCGCGAAATGACGGAAAAAGAGGGGATGCTGACGGCGTCGGCAAAGGATGAGAGCGTGGAATCGGTCTATGAGATGTACTATCAGTTTGCGGAGCCGGTACAAAAGCTTGCCGGGCACCGCATTCTTGCCATCAACCGCGGCGAAAAGGAAAAGATTCTCAGCGTGAAGCTGGAGGCGCCGGAGGAAAATATTCTGCGTTTTCTGGAGAAGAAGGTGATTATCCGGGACAACCCGGTAACGTCGCCGGTGCTGCGGGAGACGATCGCAGACAGCTACCGGCGTCTGATTGCGCCGGCGATTGAGCGGGAGGTGCGCAGTGCGCTTACGGAAAAAGCGGAGGACGGGGCGATTTCTGTGTTCGGAAAGAACCTTGCGCAGCTTCTGATGCAGCCGCCGATCGCCGGACAGGTAGTGCTGGGCTGGGATCCGGCGTTCCGCACCGGCTGCAAGCTCGCCGTGGTGGACGCGACCGGAAAGGTGCTCGACACAACGGTAATCTATCCGACCGCGCCGACAAATGAGCAGAAAATCCGCGCAGCGAAGGATACGCTGAAGCGTTTGATCAGCAAATACCATATTACGCTGATTTCCCTTGGGAACGGTACGGCTTCGCGGGAATCCGAGCAGATTATCGTGGAGCTGCTGAAGGAGCTGCCGGTGCCGGTACAATATGTGATAACAAACGAGGCGGGAGCTTCTGTTTACTCTGCAAGTAAGCTGGCGACGGAGGAGTTCCCGAATTTTGATGTCGGACAGCGCAGCGCGGCGTCTATCGCCCGGCGCGTGCAGGATCCGCTGGCGGAGCTGGTGAAGATTGACCCGAAATCCATCGGCGTCGGACAGTACCAGCATGATATGAACCAGAAAAAGCTCGGTGAGACGCTGGAAGGCGTCGTTGAGGACTGTGTAAATAAGGTGGGCGTGGACCTGAATACCGCCTCCGCCTCTCTGCTGGAGTATGTTTCCGGAATCACAAAGACTATCGCGAAAAACATCGTGGCGTACCGCGAGGAAAACGGCAGATTTACGGACCGGAAACAGCTTTTAAAGGTGGCGAAGCTCGGACCGAAGGCGTACGAGCAGTGCGCGGGCTTTTTGCGCATCACAGGCGGGACGAATCCGCTGGACGGCACCAGCGTCCACCCGGAGACGTATCCGGCGGCGCAGCAGCTTCTGGAAAGCCTCGGCTATTCTCTGGAGGATGTCGCCGCCAGGAGACTTGGCGGGCTCTCCAAAAAAGTGAAGGATTACAAAAAGCTTTCGGAAAAGCTGGGCATTGGTGAGATTACCCTTCGCGATATCGTCCGCGAGCTGGAAAAGCCGGCGCGCGACCCGCGTGACGAAATGCCAAAGCCGATCCTGCGCACAGATGTACTGGATATGAAGGATTTAAAGCCCGGCATGATTCTCAGAGGCACTGTGCGCAATGTCATTGATTTCGGTGTTTTTGTGGATATCGGCGTTCATCAGGACGGGCTTGTCCACATTTCACAGATTACCGACAAAAAATTCATTAAGCATCCGCTGGAGGCGGTCAGCGTCGGCGACATCGTGGAGGTAAAAGTCCTCAGCGTGGACATCGGTCGTAAGCGCATCCAGCTTACAATGAAGATATAGCACAGCAGGCGTATCCGGCAAGGGAGATATAAGGCTGCAGAACGGGCAGACTGTATTACTGCGTCAGTGCCTTGATTTCTTCTAAGAGCTCCTGCTGTTTCCGGTGAAACAGCAGGTTTTTGCTGTATTTCAGATATTCCGGACAGCGGTGGGCGGTAAGAAAACGTATGGCGGACGGATTCTGCGAAAGGTCGTTTACCAGAAGCGTCATTTCCGGACCGTCGCCGAAAGCCTCCGCGGCGAAAGAGAAGCCGTTTGACAATGCCTGCAGGGTCCGGTCGATGAGAGCCCTGCGCGCATCCGTTTCGCGGGAAAACAGTGTTTTTATCATTTCGTATATTTCTTCATTATCCTTCAGACGGCGTTTTGCTGCTTCCAGGATATATTCCTCCAGTGTTTTTATAATCCGGATCTCGCGCGTTTCCTCCTCCCCGGAGAGCATACCGCTTTCCTGCTTTACTTTCAGCGCCTTTTTCTGCCGCGTAAGAAAATCTTCCGGGGAGCCGCCGGATGCAAAGAAATTTTTCAGATGAAGCAGCGTCTGGTAAAGTCCGTCTGTATAATCCGTCGTGCTGCAATATTCTGCAAAATAATTGTTCCAGCCGCAGAGCAGAAGCTGAAGAATCAGAATGCGTTCATCCATTTGGGCGGATTTTGCAACCGCTGTTTTTTCCTGGCGGACGGTGGCGGGCAGTTCTCCGGCGAGCAGCTCCGGGATGCTGTAATCCTGCCGGTATTTCTCATAAAGCTGGTAATACATGGAAAAATCGCGGGCAATTTCCGGCTCCTGCAGATACTGCAGAAACAAAGATTCCAGCACCGGGATTTTCATGGCTTCGTAGCTGCAGAGGATTTCTGACAGATCTTCCCAGCCGCGGGCAGTCACAAAATGATTTTCTGCGGCAGAACTGTGGACGGAATAAAAATGCTCCGGCTTCAGGCTGAGGTAGGAGAGAATGCACGGATGGAGCCGGCGCTCATAGGCGTATTCCTTCCAGACGGTAAAATCGGCAGTGACATCAATGCGCTTTACGCGGTCGAGCGTTACAATGTCAAATTCCCGCACGGATTTGTTGTACTCCGGCGGATTTCCGGCAGCGACGATAATCCAGCCCTCCGGAATTGCGTGCGTTCCGAAGGTTTTGCACTGCAGAAACTGCAGCATTGTGGGGGCAAGCGTTTCGGAAACGCAGTTAATCTCGTCGATAAACAGAATCCCTTCCGTGCAGCCTGTTTTTTCCATACAGTCGTACACGGAAGCGATGATTTCGCTCATTGTGTATTCCGTGACGGAATATTCCTGTCCCTGGTACATTTTCTGGACCACGACCGGCAGCCCGATTGCGCTCTGCCGCGTGTGATGCGTGATGGTATAGGCGACCAGCCCGATCCGGCATTCGCGGGCAATCTGCCGCATGATGGCGGTTTTTCCGATGCCGGGCGGTCCTATCAGCAGCACGGGACGCTGGTGAAGCGTGGAAATGCAGTATCTTCCCTGCGCATCCTTCCGGGTATAGGCGCGGATGGTGTTGGTAATTTCAGTCTTTGCTTCTTTTATGTTCATAATTATCGCTCATTCCTTTTTTATGTTCGCAATTATCGCTTATTTCTTTTTTGTGTTCACAATTATCGCTAATTCCTTTCCCTTTGAAACCATTATCAGGTAAGACGGAAGGTGGCTGCCCATCCGGGAACCTGCTGGTGGTTTTCCTTTTCGTCCAGAAAAATAAAGGCGGTCTCGTAATCAGTTTGTTTTGTGGGATAGATGCCGTCCCCGTCCGTAAAATAAAGCAGACCCTTCAGGTCTTTTAAAAGCTTCTGGCTGCGCAGTTTTTCCACATAGGAAAAGACCGGACGGAAATCGGTGCCTCCGCGTCCGTGAATGGAAAGTGTCTGCAGGTAATCCCGCCATTCCTTTTCGCAGCCGATGTGTACCGCGCTCTGCACCTCGCAGTCGCACTGAAGAAGGTAGACATTCATTTTACCGGAAAAGTTTTCTTCGTCGCTCAGAATATCATAGGTCTCCTCCAGAAATTTCCGGATGGTGTCCGCGGTGCAGGAGGCGGAGGTGTCGATTGCGATTACGAGCTCCCGGAGACGGCGGCACTCCCGGTACTCCAGATGTTCAATCAGCGGCATATTCTGATAGCGCTGAAGACCGTACATGTATGGAATGTAGTCAAAGCTCTCTGTGTCGGTGTGCATTTCCTCCTGCGGGACGGCAAAACGCTTCAGATAGCGGCGGAAACGGCGGTGCTGCACCTCCTGTACGGAAAGCGGCTCGCTCTCTTTCCCGGCGCTGCTTCCGACTGAGCCGGCGGCGCCGCTGATGCCAAAGCCGTGATTCTGCCCGATTGCTTTCCAGGTGTTTTCAATTTGTGCAAGGCGCGCAGCCGTCCCGCTGCCGCGCCAGAAAGCGTGACTGTCCGCGTGGAGCAAAGCCTGTGCGTCTGCGGAGGAAAAATCACATGCGCGCGCCAGCACTGGTCCGGATGGATGTGGCGAGGTCTGTGCATCTGCGGCGGGAAAACCGGCGCGCGCCAGCATCCGGGCGACTGTGATATCGCAGTTTTCCTGCCAGTCGCTGCCGGCGCCGTCCGCATTCTGGAACGGATGCAGATACAGGCAGTGGAACAGCATGTGCAGAAGCGTATATTCCAGATTCTCCGGATCGCGCTGAAAAGCTTTTATCACATAAGCCGGAGGATAAAATATCGTTTCCCCGTCTGTTCCGGGGAGAGATTCCTCATATTGCGGCTGAAAAGAAAAGTCAAGGAGCATCCCGCGAAGGAACGGAAAGCGGGCGGCAAGCCTGTTCTGCGTCAGCTCCCAGATATCGCTGCAAATCTGGATGATATTTTTGGGTGATTCCTTATTCATGGTTTCAGACCGCCTTTCTGCGGGTGTAAAGTATGCTTTGTTTTTGCGCAGCGTCTTTTTTGCGGGTGCAAGGCGCATTTTTGTGCCGCGCCTTTTAGCGGCGATAAAGTATGCACTTTGCCGGGAATATTAAAAATATGGCTGGGATGTGGCGGGAAGAGATACGGCCGCCAGGGGCAGCTCACAGTTCATATGTCCTGTCGTGAAAGCCAAAACGCTCATCCTTTACCGTCAGCAGATATATCAGAACCTCGGTTGTTTTCTCGTCAGAGGCTATGCGAATGGCGGCGTCGAGGGCGGCGCTATCCAGCCAGCCAAGATTTACGAGCGTTTCCAGCTTTTCGATATCATTTGCCCTGGTCAGAGCGGCAAGCGCCGGGCGCAGACGCTTTTTCAGATACGCGCCATAGCGCTCCTTCCACTCAGCGGATTCCGTCGCAAAAAAGCCCTCCAGGGCAAGCTTTAATTTCAGAGGCTCCTGCCGGGTGGAAAGAAAAAGCTCTTCTGTTGATGCAGGCATGACCATCACTCCCATAGTTGTTTGGTAATCTGATGGTATCATACTTTGCACCCGGCTGTAAAGACCGCAGGAAAATGTGGCAGGCGGTCTGTGGTCTGTATGGTTTATACTGGACGAAAGCTCTGTTGACGATGTGGAAGTCTAAAGAGAGAAAAAACAATAGTCAGAAAGGCACAAAATAATTATAAAGAGATATGTGCATGTTTCACAAAAAAGGACTCGTAAATTTGTGAAAAATATTTCAAAAACCTCTTGAAAATAGCCTTATAAAGGCTTATAATACGAGTAATTGATGAGGAAATCTTCGGGGCAGGGTGAAATTCCCTACCGGCGGTATAGTCCGCGACCCGCTTCGGCGGCTGAATTGGTGTAATTCCAATACCGACAGTACAGTCTGGATGAGAGAAGATGGAACAGAGTTTTTGCTGTGCGCAATTTACCCCGAATCCCAGGATTCGGGGTTTTTCTGTTGCTATGCATACGAAAAAACGTCCGGTGGATGTTTTTTAGTGTTGAAACATTTTTCGAAGCTTTCCAAATCATGCAAGAAGCAACAAAGAAAAGGAGAGGAAGAAGAATGAGCAGTAACACAAATGTGGCAGCGGCATCCGCTGCAAAGAGCAACATCCGTAACATGGTGGTAATCGCAATGCTGGGGGCAGTGGCAATGATTCTGCAGCTGTTTGAATTCCCGCTCTGGTTTGCGCCGAGCTTCTACGAGATTGATCTGAGCGAGGTTCCGGTGATGATAGGAACCTTTGCGCTGGGTCCGGTGGCGGGTGCACTGATTGAGCTGGTCAAGAATCTGCTGAAGCTGGTGATAAAGGGCACAAGCACGGCGTTTGTGGGAGATATCGCCAATTTCATCATCGGCTGCGCGCTGGTGGTTCCGGCGGGAATTATTTATAAAAGAAAAAAGAGCAGAAAGAACGCTATTATCGGCATGGCTGTGGGAACCCTGTTCATGACGGTGGCGGGCTGCTTTATCAACGCATACGTTCTGCTTCCGGCATACAGCCAGGCGTTCGGTATGCCGATCGATGCGCTGATAGAAATGGGAACGGCGGTGAATCCGGCGATTACCGGTCTGGGAACCTTCGTGGTTCTGGCGGTGGCGCCCTTTAATATCATAAAGGGTGTTCTGGTATCCGTGATCACGCTGCTTCTGTACAAGTATATCAGTCCGGTGCTCAAAGGGCAGACAATGTAATGGAAGGCTGCTGTTTATTACGTTCACAGAAGCAGGCGGTCTGCGGACTGTATGGCTGACGCTTGAACAGTAACACTGCAGTTGTCTGCAGTTTACGGGCAGCCGGAGAGTTCAAAACAAGGTTGTAAGAGCGAAAACAGTGTGTTATAATGCTACGTGTTATAACATGCTGTTTTTCTGTTGCCATGTATCCGGAAGGAGCTGCCGGTGGCAGGTCCTGCAGGTTATGGAGGGCGTCGCCTTCCGCGGCAGAGAGGACTCGGATTCGTTGAGGTATTATAAATGAGCGCAGAATTTGAAGTAAAAATGACACCGAAAATCGTATTTGATTTTCAGCTTTATCACACGTATCACAGTTTTTCTGGGATATTTGGCATCCTGTTCGGCATCGGCACGCTGATACTTGCCGTGGCTACATTTGGGAAAGTTTCGGCGTCCATGACAGCGGTGTATCTGCTGTTTACGGTATATCTGCTCCCGCTGCAGCCGGTTCTGCTGTATTTCCGCGCGGCAAAGCAGGCGAAGCTAAACCCGGTATTCCAGAAGCCTCTGGCTTATGTGATAAACGATGAGGGAATCACCAGCGCGCAGGATGGGAATGAGGCGCACATTGGCTGGGAGCAGGTTCTGAAGGTAAGAGAAACAAAATACAGTCTGCTGCTGTACACGGGAAAGCGTTACTGCTCCATTCTTCCGAAGGAATGTATGGGAAATCAGCTTGCCGCGGTTGCGGGACTGATAAAGAAGCATGTAAAAGCAGAGCAGATTAAGGTTGGAGAGTAAAAGATGATATTGGAAACTTGGAGCAGAGAGGAAACCTTTGCGGCGGGCAGAAAGCTTGGGGAGCAGGCGCAGCCGGGGCAGATTTTTGCGCTGACCGGCGACCTCGGAACAGGAAAGACGGTGTTTACAAAAGGAGTGGCGGCAGGGCTTGGTATCTGCGAGCCGGTCAGCAGTCCCACCTTCACTATCGTACAGATATATGGTGAGGGCAGAATGCCGCTGTACCATTTCGATGTTTACCGCATTGCAGAGCCCGAAGAGATGGACGAAATCGGATACGAGGACTATTTCTTCGGGGAGGGTGTCTGCCTGGTGGAATGGGCAGATCTGATAGAAGAGCTGATGCCGGAAAATACAATCTGGATACGGATAGAAAAAAATCCGGAAAAAGGATTTGATTATCGGAGAATCGAGGTAGCATATGAAAATTCTGGGAATTGACAGTTCGGGGCTGGTGGCTTCCGTGGCAGTCGTAGAGGAGGACAACCTGCTGGCAGAGTACACCGTGAACTATAAAAAAACGCATTCGCAGACGCTGCTTCCGATGCTGGACGAAATTGCCCGCATGACGGAGCTGGATTTAAAGACGCTGGACGCGATTGCGGTCGCGGCGGGTCCCGGTTCGTTCACCGGGCTGCGGATTGGTTCGGCGACGGCAAAGGGGCTGGGGCTGGCACTTTCGCTGCCGCTTGTCGCCGTGCCGACGGTGGAGGCGCTCGCCTACAATCTCTGGGGGACGGATAAAATCGTCTGCCCGCTGATGGACGCGCGCAGGAGCCAGGTATATACGGGAATCTACACGTTTTCCGGTCAGGAGCTGCAGACGCTGGAGGGACAGATGGCAATCGGCGTGGAAGAGCTTGCCGGAAAGCTGAACCGGCTGGGGCGCCCGGTAATTTTTCTGGGAGACGGCGTTCCGGTGTATCGTGACCTTCTGGAGCAATGCGTGACGGCAGATCACTGTTATGCGCCGGCGCATCTGAATAAGCAGCGCGCGGGTGCTGTGGCGGCGCTCGGACTGGTCTATGCGCGGCAGGGAAGGCTGCAGACGGCGGCAGAGCACCGTCCGGATTATCTGCGCCTGTCGCAGGCGGAACGGGAGCGCGCGCAGAAAAAGGCGGAAGCTGCGCATGATTGAAATAACGGAAATGCAGCCGGAAAATCTGGCGACAGTCGCCGCAATAGAAAAAACGATTTTTTCGCAGCCGTGGTCAGAAAAGGGGTTTGCCGCCTCTCTGCAGTCGAAGGATACACTGTATTTAATGGCGTGGCTGGACGGGGAGCCTGCCGGCTACTGCGGGCTTTTGCAGTCCTTCGATGAGGCGGATATCACCAATGTGGCGGTAAAGGAAGAGTGCAGGCGCCGGAAGGTCGCGGAGACCATGCTGACAGAGCTCATCAGAAGAGGAGCGCAGCGGGGCATCCGGGCGTATACGCTGGAGGTGCGGCGCAGTAATGCGGGCGCGATTGCGCTGTATGAAAAGCTCGGCTTTACAAGCTGCGGTATCCGCAGGAATTTTTATGAAAAGCCGGCGGAGGACGCCGTTATTATGTGGAAGCGCTGACAGCATTTTACTATGGGAAACCGGCGCGTTATCCGCTATAATTCTTCTGAGAAGATCAGACGGAAGGTCTGAAAAGTCAGGGGAGGATGACAGATGAGAAGCGAAAAAGAAATCCGCTGCAATATGTGCGGCAAAAAAATAAAACAGGAGCAGGATATCCCTGTGGAGGATTTTATAACGGTAAAAAAATCATGGGGGTATTTTTCAAAAAAAGACGGAACCGTGCAGGAATTTGATTTGTGCGAAGCGTGCTGTGATGCGCTGACACGCCGGTTTCAGATTCCGGCTGCGGAGACGGAGCAGAAGGAGATGTTGTAAAATATGCTGGATGTGTGCCTGCTTGGCTGCGGCGGGATGATGCCGCTGCCGTACCGCTGGCTGACCTCGCTGATGGTGCGGTATAATGGAAGCAGTCTTCTGATTGACTGCGGAGAGGGAACACAGATTGCGATCAGGGAAAAGGGCTGGAGCTTTAAGCCGATAGATGTCATCTGCTTTACGCATTATCACGGCGACCACATCAGCGGGCTGCCGGGGCTTTTGCTCAGTATGGGAAATGCGGAGCGGACAGAGCCGCTTACGCTCATCGGACCGAGAGGGCTGGAGCGGGTGGTGAATGCGCTGCGCGTGATTGCGCCGGAGCTGCCGTTCCCGCTGATATTTAAGGAGATACAAAGCGCGGAGGAATCCTTTGAGGTTCTCGGCTGCCGGGTTACAGCCTACCGCGTGAACCATAACGTGCTCTGCTACGGATACTGTGTGGAGGTTGACCGGGCGGGGAAATTTGATGTGGAGCGCGCGAAGGCGCAGGAGATACCGATGAAATTCTGGAACCGGCTGCAGAAGGGGGAAACGCTGACGGAGGATGGCAGGACTTATACGCCGGATATGGTGCTTGGGAAAAGCAGGAAAGGGCTGAAGGTCGCTTATTGTACGGATACGCGTCCGACAAAATCCATCGTCCGCAACGCCGCCGGAGCCGACTTGTTTATCTGCGAGGGCATGTACGGGGAACCGGGCAAGGAGCAGAAGGCGCAGGAATATAAGCACATGACATTTAAAGAGGCGGCGAATCTTGCAAAAGAGGCGAAGGTGAAGGAAATGTGGCTGACGCATTACAGCCCGTCGCTTGCCAGACCGGAGGAGTATCTGGAGACGGCGCGGAAAATATTTCCGGACACATATGCGGGAAAAGACGGAAAAACAGCGGAACTGCTGTTTGCGGAAGAGTAGAGGTAGGTTTCATGAAAGCAGAAAAGGATATTCTTATACTTGCCATAGAAAGCTCCTGTGACGAGACGGCGGCGGCAGTGGTAAAAAACGGCAGGGAGGTACTGTCGAATATCATATCGTCGCAGATTGAGCTGCATAAGCTTTACGGGGGTGTTGTGCCGGAAATTGCCTCCCGGAAGCATATAGAGAAGATAAACCAGGTGATTGAGGAAGCGCTCAGAAGTGCGCAGGTCACGCTGGACGATGTGGACGCGGTCGGCGTAACATACGGACCGGGTCTTGTCGGCGCGCTCCTGGTGGGCGTGGCGGAGGCAAAGGCAATCAGCTACGCCAGAAATCTGCCGCTGGTGGGCGTACATCACATCGAAGGGCATATTTCTGCCAATTATATTGAAAACAGGGATCTGGAGCCGCCGTTTCCGTGTCTGGTGGTATCGGGCGGACACACGCATCTTGTGATCGTGGAGGATTATGGAAAATACCGTATCCTCGGAAGAACGCGCGATGACGCCGCCGGGGAGGCGTTTGATAAGGTGGCGCGGGCAATCGGGCTCGGTTATCCGGGCGGACCGAAGATTGATAAGCTGGCGAAGGAGGGGAATGCAGACGCAATTCCGTTCCCGCGGGCACATGTTGCGGACGCTCCCTATGATTTCAGCTTCAGCGGGCTGAAGTCTGCGGTGCTGAATTATCTGAACGGCTGCCGGATGCGGGGAGAGACCGTCTCGCAGGCGGATGTGGCCGCTTCCTTCCAGAAGGCGGTAGTGGAGGTGCTGACGGAGCACGCTATGATGGCGGTAAAAGAATATGGTTTTGACAAGCTGGCGATCGCGGGCGGGGTAGCGTCAAATTCCGCGCTGCGGGAATCCATGCGGCAGGCGTGTGAGCAGAATCATATCCGGTTCTATTACCCGTCGCCTATTCTGTGCACGGATAATGCGGCGATGATTGGCGCTGCGGCTTACTACGAATATATAAACGGGACGCGCAGCGGTCTCGATCTGAATGCCGTTCCGAATCTGAAGCTTGGAGAACGATAACATGAAAGAAAAAAATGTGGCAGTTGTGCTGTCGGCGGGACAGGGAAAAAGAATGCACAGCAAAATGGCGAAGCAGTATCTGATGATAGAGGGAATGCCGGTAATCTGGTATTCCCTCCAGGCGTTTGAAGAGTGTCCGTTTATTGATGAGGTGATACTGGTTGCCGGGGAAGCGGATATGGCATACTGCCGTGAACAGATCGTGGAAAAATACGGCTTCCGGAAGGTGCGCCGGATTGTTGCGGGCGGAAAGGAAAGGTACCATTCGGTATACAACGGGCTTCTGGCGATACAGGAGGACTGTTCGTATGTATATATCCATGACGGGGCGCGGCCGTTCCTCACGCAGGAGATATTAGAGCGCGCAAGAGAGGCGGTTCTTATACACCAGGCGTGTGTTGTAGGAATGCCGGTGAAGGATACGATTAAAATCTGTGATGAAGCGGGCTTTGGCATACAGACGCCCGACCGCTCTGCGCTGTGGCAGGTTCAGACGCCCCAGGTGTTTTCTTATTCTCTGATACGGGGAAGCTATGAGCTTCTGATGGAAGCGCTCCAAAAAGGAATGGAAGGCACAGTTACAGATGACGCAATGGTCGTTGAGCGTATGACAGACTGTAAGGTGAAGCTGGTGGAGGGTTCCTATTCTAACATCAAAATCACCACGCCGGAGGACCTGGCGGTAGCCGGAAGTCTGGTGCTTCTGCTGCGTGCAGAAAAAAATAGAAAAAAATGAAAATTTCTGTTGACATACAGACGCAACAGTGCTAGAATTACTTTTGCATTTCGGTAGCTCGTTAGAAATGCGGACAAGAAACTGTATGGAGAGATATCGAAGTGGTCATAACGAGGCGGTCTTGAAAACCGTTTGTCCGAAAGGGCGCGTGGGTTCGAATCCCACTCTCTCCGTTGATTGTAAGTCTGGAAAGTGTTGAAAAATAAGCATTTTCGAGGCTTTTTCTTTTGCGATTTTTTGATAACTCTTGATAACTATTTTTTTTTTTTCGAAAGGGGGAAGCTCGCGGGTGTGATTATAAAAATAATACGATAGTATTTATAGGTAAATTTTCTTAAAAACATAACTTTCATTTCTGCATTTTCGCAACTATTTTCATTTATTTTGTCTAATATCGAGGTGTTATTGATGATGTCCGGTAAAAATTTCATTTGTCCAAATTGCGGGCATACTCTGCATTATTACGACCAGGTTCGGAGAGTGGTACGAACAAAAGGTCGACAGACTCGGCATGTAACCCTTCGACGATTTAAGTGTCCAGTCTGCAAAAAGATTCACAGAGAAATACCAGATTATATTTATCCATATAAACAATACGAAGCCGAAATTATTAACGGAGTACGAGATGGGTTCATTACCTGCGAGACTTTAGGTTACGAAGACTATCCCTGCGAAATGACTATGCTCCGCTGGAAATCATCGCGCGATTTACAGAGGCTCTTATGAGAAAGGAGCGATGATATTTATGAAGAAACTGTTATTAAGAATTCGGCACAAACGAAAGCTTAAGCAACTACGACGGTCATTCGACTATACGATTGGTAAAATGAATGAACATACGCATGATATCGATCCGACAGAATGGGCGCGGTGGGCGAAGTTGGGAAGGGCTTATTTGGTTATGATGGACGAGGAAGTGACAAAATACGCTCAAAAGATGAGGGACTAAAACAGAGTCCCTTCTTTTTTTTCTATCAGCAAATCTATTTTTCCACAATTTTCCACCGAGGTTGTTTTTACGAATACCTATTTTTAATCTAGAATAAAAATACGACAGCGCTGTTAGTATAAAACACTGACAAGGAGATAAAAAATGGGAACAACCTTATGCCCGGAGTTATCCAGGAGGAATCCGTACTGGATTGAAAAACACCGGTATTACGAATTAAAACATTTTTGCCTGCAGTATCCTGGCTGGAGAAGAGCATACGCTGCTATTGACAGTCTGACGGGAAGTAATTTTAGTCCTGGCAAAGTGAGGCAGAATCCTTCGGAACTCGACCCGACAGCAGACTGCGCAGAAGCACGGCTGTTTTATTCGGACCGTATGGAGATGGTGGAGCAGACCGCTATGAAAACCGACCCGGATTTGGTGAGTTACATCATAAAAGGGGTTACCGAGGGGCGGTCATACAATAACCTGCAGACACGATTTGGGATTCCTTGTTGCAAAGATACATACTACGACAGGTACAGGCGTTTTTTCTGGTTATTAAATAAGGAGCGGAAATGATATGAAGATTATAGATAAAGCCGTGAAAAAAGTATACCGGTTTAATTGCCCGAACTGTCAAAGCCGCCTCGAAGGTGAAAGTTGGGAATTTATTGATATCGGCGGTAAGGTGAACAAATTCTTTTGTCCAGTATGCAGACGGGAGCGTTACATTACGTGGTCTGATTTGCGGAAAAAGATTATTTACGAAGGGCAGGATACGCCGAAATAACACCGCATATTATGAAAGGAGGTGTCACTCATGGATTATGAGAAATTACTGAGCGATATCGGGAATACGTCTAAGGAGACAATGAAAAAAGTGATTTTTGAACTGGACCAGAGACATGCCCGTCAAATTAAAGAAATGGGCATGGACGAGGAAACGACGAAAGAAATCGTACTTATGTTGAAGGACCGGACGTTTTTCGAGATGCTGATCATTAACGCGTTTATGAGCGAACACTAAAAAAATGGAGGGCAACCGGTTGACGGAAGCCCTCTTATGTTTATCCTAGCTATTGATGACCGCGCCGATTATATCCGCCATTTTTGCGTGGCATGCTTTTCGGTCGTTGATAGCATCTGCAAGCGAATAATCGCCGTAGACGTCTTGTACTTGTTCCGGTGTCCAGATGTCACCGAATTCCTGCATTGTTTCGATAAAAGTGTTGATTTCTAAATTACTCATGGCAAATCCCTCCCTGTTTTATGTGGTGGGTTTAATTATATCAGCAGACGTATTGAGATACAATCCGGAATAATTTACAAAACAAATGTTCGACCGCTTTTTTATCCTAGATTAAAAATCGCTAAAATAACATGCCTTTTTATGAGAACTATTATTGCGAAAGGAGAGGTTGTTATGTGTGACGATACGCATGAGCTGACTTGTAGAATTTATCGGTTGGAGGACAAGCTGCTACGGAGCAGAAATTATGCCGACCAGATGGAACTGCAGTCGATTTTAAGAAAATTGCGTTTGGAATTATCAAAAAAAAAAACAGGCGAAATAGTTACGCGGAAAGGGTCTGATAAAGGCTCTTTCTTTTTTTTTGTTCGTCAAATATACATATTCTGTTATGAAAAAAAAAACATTTTTGCAGGAGGAAAAATATATGGACAAGAAATTAAATCTGGAAGATTACCGCAAAGAGTTGGGAAAGCGACAGCTTAAGGAAAAAATCTATTCAGCGGTCGAGAGTGGCAAGAACTGGGCGGTGCAGAACAAAGAGGAAGCAATTACTCTGGCTGCGGGAGTATGCGGATGCGCAACGGCTATAATAAAGACTGTTGGCAAACGTGTTAATTCGCAGAAAGAGAAAGAACTGAAAGATTTGTACTGCTACGACCGGTCACTGGGGCATTACTGGAGACTGCGGAGGGAATTGACCAACCGGGAGTGGGTCGAAATCGACCAGCGGAAACAGAATGGAGAACGTCTTGCTGATATTTTAGCCAGTATGAAAGTGTTGAAATGAGAGGGCTTCGGCTCTTCTCTTTTTCGCGATTTATACAAGCTCTTTAATGGAAAGGAGGTGTGACTCGTGTCCAAAATACTTAAAACGTTTTTGAAATGGCTGTTTACAGCAGTTGTTATCGGGATTTTTGTATGGACGGTACGCAGTTTGTACCAATTTATCCGAAAACGGGTAAGAGGTTCTTAACAGAGCCTCTTGCTGTTCCGTATCCAGGTGATTAAAACGGGGGTTAAATTTATATCGTGAAATATTTAAGGAGGATAAGTATGATGAATTCATCGGTGTTTTTGGTTTTTTTAATGTTTTTAGTCGGGGTTTTTACAGGCATTCTTGTTACGATGTTGATAATCGAATGTTCAGCAGAGAAAGGCACATTTACGATTAACCGTCCGGACGAAGAAGAGGAAGTTTGTACGATAAAGGTGAGTATAGCGAATACGCCGGAACTGCTGGTCACGCGATACATCATACTGACCCGCGAACTGGATTCAAAAACGTCGCAGAAATAACACTTTATGTTATGAAAAAACAAGTTTAAAGGGAGGATTTTAGAAGTGGAGACAAAAAGTATTAAAGAAATGCTGGTGGCGGAATGGGTTGAAGAAACCGAAAAATTAAAGTGCATAGGAATGAGCACTGAGAAAGAAAAATACAAATTGCAGGCAGAGCGAGTTGCTCATCTGGAAAAGCAACTGGTGGATCTTGAGAAAACAGAGCTTGACGTGGAAGAACGGGCGGCTGGTCGCGACATTGAGGAGCAGTCGAAAATTCGACAAGCGGAAAGCGAAGAGAAAACTCAGAAAACCAGAAACAAGATCGAGGTGGCAAAAATAACGGTGCCTGTGGTGGCGGCTTTTACGATGGGGCTGATTTCTATGGTTTGGGAAAAAACCGATACCTTAACGTCGACAGCGGGTAAAAATTGTCTGAGAGAACTTATTAGATTCAAACCGTAATGTTGTTTAGAAGAGAGGGGCTGAAACGGCTCTTCTCTTTTTCTTCGTCGGAGGACCAGATTTTGCGATATCATTATGAAAAACCTAAAATATATCTGCCGATGTACGGACGAACTTACCGATGCGACCATCCTGTCTATGACGAATGTACTCTGTTCGAAAACGGGAAACGTGGCCTGGCGGTAATCCAGCAGCGTTACGATAAGGATACGAAAATTACCTGGTGGGGAGAAATAGACCCGTGGCTTGCGAACGATTTATATTTGCATCCGAAATTTACAGAGTATTTCGAAAAACGCTCCGGCGAGTGTATGCACGGGTTTTATCCAACTGTAACAGTAAGGCAGATAATGTGGGCGTTAAAAATGAAACCTGTTAAACGAGAACGTTGGGAGACTTGCTTCGACAGAAAAGATATATGAAGAGGGAGGATATAAATGAACGATATGAAGATTACCATACCGATGCCACTTGCGAACAGGATTCTTACTGGGCTTGCAAAAAAAATGATATTTAGTAAAACGGGTATCAAAACTGATATGCATTTAAAGGAACTTTGCGTCAGCACGAGTGAGGAAAAAATCAACCTTCACGTCAATGCGGACATCTCGGTCGGTGCAAAAGACCTTGAAAAAGTGATAAAAATACTTAAATAAAACAAAGCACGCGATTTTTACATGCTCCTTTATGAATGAATAGAAAGGAGTGATATTATGCTTACATTATTATCGATAGCCATTGCGCTGATATTGGTGGTTGCCGTGACGTTTATTATAGGTAGTTTGGGCGGCGTGGCGATACTGATTGTATTTGGCGATTTGATTGTGGCCGTCATAGTAATCGTGTTTATCATAAGATTACTTACAAAAAAGAAACAAAAGTAAAGGGACCAGTTTGGTCTCTTTTTTTTGAGGAGGCGAGCGAATGAATAGGCATTTCTGGTATAAGAAAGGACCTGCTATATTAACATTTCTTGGCTGCGTAGGAACACTGACAACATCAGTAATGACTGCTGTTGCAACGGCGAAGGCTATAAAAATGAGAGGGGAGATGCGCCGTGAGGATGAGCGAAAACTGACCGGACGGGATGTGGTACGGATAGCAGGAGTTTATCTGCCGGCTGTTTCCATTGGGGCAGCGACGGTATCCTGCATCGTGGGTGCAAATATATTAAATCGTCGCAGCCAGGCAGCATTGGCGAGCGCGTACGCTCTGGTAGACCAGTCTTTTAGACAGTACCGAGAAAAACTAAAAGAGCTGTGCGGGGACGACGAGTTACATAATAGAATTATGGAAGAAATTGCGATTGAAAACGCGGACGAGAGCGTGGTTCTATATGCGAACGGGCTGTGCTCCCAGTATTGCCTGACAACCGGCGACTATTGCGGGACTCCCAGATTATTCTACGACGCGTATGGGGACCGGTATTTTGAAGCGACAAGCGAGCATGTTATTTCTGCGGAGTACCACCTTAACCGGAATTATGCCCTGCGTGGCAATGCGATGCTGAATGAATTTTATGAGTTTCTTGGTTTAAACAGGACAGAATACGGCGACCAGGTTGGCTGGTGTATAGACGATTATAGCGAGATATTCTGGATTGACTTTGACCACCGTGAGACAACGCTGAAAGATGGCAGGAAATGCGTTATTATCGAGGCTGTAATAGACCCTTCGACAGACTGGCAGGAAATATTGTAGTCACCATTTCGCAAAAAAAACATGCTATTTGATGAGAAAGGAGGCGACCATATGGCTTTTAAATTCAATAAAACGACTTCGACAACAATTCTGGGCGTCGTGGTAGCAGCAATCGGTATTGCGGAAACAATAGTGTCTGGCATTGCTGAATCAAACGCGCGGGAAACGATGAAGGAGGAATTGAAAAACGAGCTGTTAGAGGAACTGAAAACTGACGATTAGAGAACCTGCAGTGGGTTCTCTTTTTTTTTATTTGCGATTGCAGAAAGGGGATTAAAATGGCTGACTTACATCTTAATCGGTTCGTGAGAAATATCAGAAAAAGAATATCAAGACGGAGTCCGGAAATATGGACAGGCTTCGGGATTGCCGGAATGTGTGCGACGGTCGTACTTGCGGTAAAGGCAACCCCAAAAGCATTAAGATTAATCGAGGAAGAAACTGCGTCTAAAAACGCACGCCTTGCGGAGGAAGTAGAGGAAGAAAGAGAGAACGCATCAAAACCGGCAGTAAAGCTTACGACTATCGAAACTATAGAAGTGGCGTGGAAACCATACGTTCCGGCAGTAGTGACGGGTGTGTTTTCGATTTCCTGTCTGATAGGGGCAAGCTCGAAATACGCGAGGAGAAACGCGGCATTGGCGATGGCTTGCAGTGTTTCGGAAACAGCCCTTTCCGAGTTTAAGGAAAAAGCTATCGAGACTGTCGGGGAAAAGAATGTGGCGGAAATCCAGGACAGAATCATGAAGGATAAAGTGGAGGCGGACCCGGTCAGCAAAAAAGAGGTTATTATCGTTGGGAAAGAATCGACTCTCTGCTATGACGTTTTCGGCGGAAGATATTTTAAATCGGATATCGAAACCATCCGAAAAGCGGAAAATCGACTGAATGCCCGTATGGTGAACGGTGAGAACTACGTGTCATTGAACGATTTCTATAACGAACTCGGATTGTCGAATACGGAGATGGGATACACTATCGGCTGGCGGGTGGACAAAGGGTTAATCGACGTATCCCCGTCTTATCAGGCAGCAGACAACGGAGACCCCTGTCTCGCAATAGGTTTTATCACGCCGCCCACACACGATTACGACCGATATTATTAACGCGAAAATAACAATGTGTGTTATGGAAAAAGATTATTCTACAAAACAGGAGGAAGAAATAATGGAAGAATTAAGAGAAGAAATCAACGAAACTGCTATCGAGACAGTGGATGAAAACCGGGATGATAACGGTGATACGACTGAGGAAAAATCGATGGGAGGGGCATTGGTCGTTGGCGCTTGTTTATTAGTCGGAGGCGCAGTTGCGCTGTGGCATAAGACGAGTGACTGGCGGCAGAAACGCTCAATCGAAAAACTCAGAAAGAACGGTTTTACGGTTTATAAGTCGGAAGTAGTTGACGAGGATGAATCGGATTCTGAAGAAGATTTCGACGAGGAAGAATAATGTCGTATCCGGAAGGATGTCTGTAACAGGACGTCCTTCTTTTTTGTTTGAGGAGGTTCTTATGTACAAGTATCGTTTTTCGGGACCGGTCTCTGAGTTTGGCAGATGCATTACCGAGCATTGGGAGGGTGAGACGACCGCGATTTCTAAAGCAAGAGCGCGGGCGAATCTGGAGTACCGGTTTAAGAAGCAGCATAACAAGTATCCTTCCGCTAAAATTACGCTGGTTGGAGATATACAGACAATCTTATAGGGAGGGAAATACGTGGAGGAATACAAACCGAATTCTTTTAAGTATAAGGCGGAACAACAGGAAAAAGCGATTGAAAAGGTTACCAAAGGCGAGGTAAAAGCGAAGAAAAAAAGCGAACTCCGCAAAATTACAGACCGGTTCTTTGCCGAGGATGCGTCTGGAATAGCCAATCACGCGTGGAAGGATATTTTTGTTCCGGCGGCGAAAAAAGTAGTCAGTGACATCGTGAAAGATGGTATCGACATGATTATGTACGGAGCAGCGGGAACATCTGGCAGGCGTTCCGGAACAGCGGATTACGTTTCTTACCGCGAATATTCAGCGCGGGACGACCGGATACGTGACGCAAGAAAACGGACTGGTCTGGAATTTGATGAACTGGTGTTTGAAAACTGTGGCGATGCGAAAGCGGTTCTCTCGCAGATGCGTGATGTAATTCGCAGGTACGGCGTAGTTACAGTCGCCGACCTTTATGATATGGCTAATCCGAACATTACCCCGCCATATACGAGCAACAAATATGGATGGGTAAATCTTCAGAATGCGGAACCACTGTGTGTTCGCGGAGGCGGATGGATTTTAAAACTGCCGCCCGCAATGCCGATTGAATAAGATAAGGAGATATTTATTATGAAAAAGAATAATTTAACAAGTAAAATTTCAAGAACTTTAAGCAGAACAGGTATGAAACTGCGGAAGCGTAGCCCGGAAATTTTTGTAGTGGCAGGCGTGGTGACTGGCGTCGTAAGCGCGGTTATGGCTTGCCGGGCAACCATGAAAATTGACGAGGTGCTGCAGGAGCCGAGAGAAGATATTGATGATATTCACAAGTATGTAGAAGAGCATGGATATTCGGATAAATATGGTGAAAAAGATGAAAAAAAAGACCTTCTGATAGCATATACCCATTCCGGTATCGGACTGGCGAAGCTTTATGCCCCATCCGTAACGCTGGGCGTAGTATCTATCGCGGCGATTCTCGGTGGACACAATCTTCTCCGTAAGAGGAACGTTGCTTTGGTGGCAGCGTATAAAACCGTGAACAAGGGATTCAAAGAATATCGTGGTCGTGTGGTTGAGCGTTTCGGGTACGCTGTGGATAAGGAATTACGATATAACGTCCGGCAGGAAACTATTGAAGAAACTGTCACGGATTCGGAAACGGGCGAGGAGAAAACCGTAACCAAAACCATAAACGTAGCAAGCCACGGAGAGCCAAGCGAGTTTGCAAAATTCTTCGATGAGGGGTGTGAGGGATGGACGAAAGACCCGGATTTGAATCTCATGTTTCTAAGACGGCAGCAGGATTACGCAAACGACCGGCTGAAAGAACGCGGATATTTGTTCTTGAATGAGGTCTACGATATGCTCGGAATACAGCGTACCAGAAGTGGGCAGATAGTCGGATGGTTCTATGATGAAAATAATCCGATTGGAGATAATTACGTCGATTTCGGGATTTATGATGGCAGCTATGCGGCAAAACGGAATTTTGTAAATGGCTACGAGCGCACCATACTTCTCGATTTTAACGTAGATGGTCCGATTATCGATTTGATTTGAATGTCTGGATTGCGGGGGATTGGTTCTGGAAATCCATATAGAGACCAGTTTGATTTCCCGCAATTATGGAGCTACTGATATTATCAAATCATAAAAGAAAGCAGGTGGCTTTATGAGTGATGGTTATTTTATTGTGAAAACAACGCAGGGAAAGCTATTTACATTTGATGAGCGGTGTAACCGGGTATCTCATGCTGACGCACATTTGTGTAGTTTTTTTCATGAAGAACCGGGTTCGTCCGAAATTTTGGCTATGATTCCGTATAGTCAAATCGCATATATCTACGCTCGTCGGACGGATGATACATCGAAATAATAAATAGCGGACTGGAGGTGATAAACGATGGTAAACAGAATATCTGCTATATTTGCAGCACTGGCAAGTTTGTGTTTTATAAGCGGTTTCGCAATTTTGAGGATGCGCTAATGAGAGGAGGCGCGATATGGAAAGATTGGAATGGATACTGTCTACACTGGAACAGATGTTAAATACAAAACAAAAGCGGCATATCGCGGGAGGAGTTTTGGTAAGCGCTGCGCTATTGTTCGGAGGATTGGCAGTTACGGTAGTGACGTTGAAGGATGAAACTCACGAACTGGAGGAGTTCTAGAAAGGATGCGCAATGGAGAAAAAATGGTTAAATGGTTTGCTGATATTTGCAGCAGGTATGTTGACCGGTTCAGCTATTACGCTGGGATTTATTAAAAAGCAGTATGCGATGTCTGGCGGATACGGTGACTCAGACTCGCAGAATTACGATTATAAGAATTTACGTGCGGAGGCGGAAGATATAGTCACCGAGTGCGGATACACTGGCAACGTGGAAAAGAAAGAAGAGGGGGTGTCGGATATGTGTAATACGGATAAACCGTATGTTATTAAGCCGGAAGAAGCCTGTGAGACGGGGTATGACCTTGAAACGCTGACTCTCTATGCAGACGGTATACTTGAAGATAGCCGCGGAATTGTTATTGGTGACCCGGAAGGAACGGTCGGAGAGGAGTACGAATATCATTTCGACGAGTATGAAGAAGGGTCAGTATATGTCCGTAATGAAGCACATGAAATGGATTACGAAATCATACAGGTTAATGAGAACTACGCAGATGTAAAAGGATGTGTTACCGACGATGACGAAAGCTGAGAATGCGTATTTTACGTGGCTGTATGATTTGATGTGCGCGCAGCGGTTTGCCGCGGGGATTTCTTACAAGAAGCTATTCCGGAGTCTTTTCAACAGACACTTTATATACCGTATTCCTAATGACCGGAATAGGGCATCGGATGGAATCGCCCTTCGTCGTCGTTTCGAGTACGATTACACGGGAGATGCTTCGAAGGATATATATCCGGGTAAGCCCTGCAGTATACTCGAAATGATGGTTGCCCTTGCGATTCGATGCGAAAAAGATATTATGGATGACCCGCATAAAGGCGACCGTACGAGACAGTGGTTCTGGCATATGATTGTCAGTCTTGGTCTTAATGGCATGAACGATGATTGTTATGATGAATCAGTCGTAGATGATATTCTGCACAAATTTCTTTGGCGGCAATATAAAAAAACAGGCGAAGGGGGCTTGTTTACCATAAAGAATTGTACGCAGGATTTGCGCGATGCCGAAATATGGATCCAGATGCTGTGGTATCTCGACAGCATTGCTGCGGTGTAGAAAGGAGGGTGGCAAAATGTGGTTGATTTCTTAGTGATTGCGACCCAGGCGACTAAAAAGGGTGTGGAAATCTTTCCCAAATTTCGTTTATATCCGAAAAGCACGGATTTGATGATTCGCGGTGGTGATTTCTATGCCATATGGGTGGAAGAAAAGCAGATGTGGTCGACTGACGAGCAGGTTGCGTTGCAGATAATAGACAAGGAATTGAACCGGTTTGCACAGGAATATCGAAAAAGATATGATTACGACGTCCGCGTACTGTACATGTGGGATTCAAAATCCGGCATGATTGATTCATGGCATAAATATTGTCAGAGACAGATGCGAGACTCGTTCCATATGTTGGACGAAACGTTGATATTTTCCAACACAATCACGAGTAAAAATGATTACGCCAGTAAAAGACTGAGTTACCCACTGGAAGCCGGGGAAATCAAGGCATATGACCGATTGATTTCAACATTATATTCTCCGGAAGAACGTCACAAAATCGAGTGGGCGATTGGGGCAATCGTGTCCGGGGAATCAAAAACCATACAAAAATTTATGGTGCTCTACGGTGCTGCCGGGACTGGAAAATCGACGGTACTGAATATCATTGAAAAATTATTTGATGGGTATTGCACGGTATTCAGTGCGAAAGACCTCGGTTCATCTGGCAGTCAGTTTGCGCTCGAGCCTTTCAAGACAAACCCGCTTGTAGCGATTCAGCATGATGGAGAATTATCAAGGATAGATGATAATACCAGGTTAAACAGTCTCGTCTCTCACGAACTTATGACCGTAAACGAGAAATTTAAAAGCACTTATGCCAGCCGGTTTAAGTGCTTTTTGTTTGTTGGCTCAAATAAACCGGTAAAGATTACAGACGGAAAGTCCGGACTGATAAGGCGTCTGATTGACGTTCATCCGTCGGGAAAAAAGATTCCCTCCAGAGAGTATAATCAGCTCGTCCATCAGATAGATTTCGAACTCGGAGCTATTGCGTGGCATTGTCGCGGTGTCTATATGGAAAATCCGGATTACTACGATGATTATATTCCGGTGGAGATGCTTGACGCTACGAACGATTTTTATAATTTCGTGATTGATTCTTACAGTGTATTTAAAAGGGAAGACGGAACTTCTCTAAAAGCCGCCTGGGAAATGTATAAGCAATACTGCGAGGATGCAAAAGTGCCGTATCCGGATTCGAGAAGAGTGTTTAAAGAAGAACTGAAAAACTATTTCCGGGAAGTTTTAGACCGATTCGAGATGGAAGACGGAACGAGAGTGCGCAGTTATTATAAAGGCTTCCGGACAGATAAGTTCGAAATGGAAAAGAAAGAGGTGGTGAAAAAGGAGCCGGATAAAACTGAAACATGGGTTGTCCTCCAGGAGAGACAGCATGGTGTTTTCGAGGAAGAGTGTGCGGAGTGTCCGGCTCAATACGCAAGTAAATACGAAACCCCGAAAAAATCATGGGACGAAGTATCCGGCAGGTTATCCGGGCTGGACGTAAGCAGGCTCCACTATGTCAAGGTTCCGGAAAATCATATAGTAGTTGACTTTGACTTAAAAAATGAGGCTGGTGAAAAATCACTGGAACGGAATATCGAAGCAGCGAGCAGGTGGACCCCTACGTACGCCGAAGTAAGTAAAAGCGGACAGGGACTTCACCTGCATTATTTATATTCCGGGGACGTGAGCCGACTTAGCAGGATTTATGACGAAAACATTGAGGTGAAGGTGTTTACCGGAAAAAGTGCACTCCGAAGGAAACTTACGAAATGTAATGACTTACCGATTGCTCCTATTTCTTCCGGACTTCCGCTGAAAGGAGATGATAGTACGGTTGATTTCAAAGTGCTTGCAAACGAAAAAGCTCTTAGGACTCTGATAAAAAGGAATCTCAACAAGGAGTATCACGCGAGTACAAAATGCAGTATGGATTTCATTTTTAAAAATCTGAAAGACGCGTATGAAAGTGGAATGACTTACGATGTATCGGATATGAAAAACGCGATTGTTGCATTTGCAGCCCAGAGTACCAATAATGCATATTATTGTCTGAAACTTGTCGGGAAGATGAACTTTAAATCCGACGAAACAGGCGTCAGCACTAACGGACGAGATTCGCCGCTAATTTTTGTCGATATAGAGGTTTTTCCGAACCTGTTTGTGGTGTGCTGGAAACCTGAGGGTAAGGGTAAGCCAATAGTCAACATGATTAATCCAAAACCAAGCGATATTGAGGAACTGTTATCATTCCGACTGGTGGGGTTCAACAACCGGCGTTATGACAATCACATACTGTACGCGAGACTTATGGGTTACACAAACGAGCAACTTTTTGAGCTGTCGCAAAAAATCATTAATGCCCCGAAAGGGGAAGGTCGTAACCACATGTTTGGGGAAGCGTACAACCTCTCTTACACGGATATTTACGATTTTGCTTCTGCCGGAAATAAAAAAAGTCTCAAAAAGCTTGAAATCGAGATGGGCATCCATCACCAGGAACTCGGTCTGCCGTGGGACAAACCGGTGCCGGAAAATTTGTGGGGCAAAGTTGTCGAATATTGCGGAAACGATGTCATGGCGACGGAAATGGCGTTTTCTTATCTGTCGGCGGACTGGACCGCAAGACAGATTCTGGCGGATTTAGCGGGAATGTCAGTAAACGACACCACGAATACGTTGACCACCAAAATTATATTTGGCAATGACCGAAAGCCGCAGGGGGATTTTAATTACCGGAATCTTGCCGAACCCGTCCGCGAGATGGACGACGAAACGCGCGCTTTTCTGGAAGAAGCATGTCCGGAGATGATGGCTCGATTGCACAGCGACCCGACGTTGCCGTTTGAAGACCCGGTTAGCATTCTCCCATTTTTCCCAGGTTACAAATACGAAAACGGAAAGTCAACCTATCGCGGAGAAGAAGTCGGGGAAGGCGGATATGTGCACGCCGAGCCTGGTATGCACGTTAATGTGGCGCTACTTGATATAGCCTCCATGCATCCACATAGCGCGATCGCGGAAGTCCTCTTCGGAGTCAAATTCACGACTGCGTTCCGGGAAATTGTAGAGGGGCGTGTCAGCATCAAGCATGAGGCATGGGATGTCGTCAATACGATGCTGGATGGAAAATTGACGCCTTATATCAAGAAAGTGATTGACGGCGAGCTGACATCTAAAGATTTGGCAAACGCTTTGAAAACTGCTATCAATTCTGTCTACGGTCTGACATCTGCATCCTTTGACAACCCGTTCCGTGATATCCGGAATAAAGACAATATCGTTGCGAAACGTGGGGCGTTGTTCATGGTCGATTTAAAGAATGCTGTACAGGAACGGGGATTCATCGTCGCTCATATCAAAACCGATTCCATTAAGATTCCGAATGCTACGCCGGAGATTATCCAGTTTGTCATGGACTTTGGAAAGCGGTATGGCTACACCTTCGAGCATGAAGATACATATGAGCGTATGTGTCTCGTCAACGATTCCGTCTATATCGCGAAGTACAAGGAGCCTCACATTGACAGAAAAACTGGAAAGAAAATCTGGTGGACAGCGACTGGCAAGCAGTTTGCGGTGCCGTACGTGTTCAAGACGTTGTTCAGTAAAGAACCGATATCTATCAGTGATATGCGGGAGGTCTTTTCTGTTAAAACGGCTCTGTATCTTGACATGAACGAAAAACTTCCAGATGTAACCGGATATGAGAAAGAGCTCGATAAGCTAAAAGAAAAGTACCGGAAAGGATTGATATCCGACACATTATTTGAGCCAGAGAGAGCGAGACTCGACGAGCTTATAGCGACAGGACACGATTACCGTTTTGTCGGAAAAGTCGGAGAATTCTGTCCGGTAAAAGCAGGTGCCGGCGGTGGAATTCTGAAACGGGAGCAGGACGGAAAATACAATGCCGCAAGCGGGACAATCGGGTATCGTTGGCTGGAATCTGAGTTGCTTTTGAAAAAGACAGAAGATGGGGCAGAAGTGATTTCGGGTAACGAAGATATTGTCGACAGGTCGTATTATACAAAACTTGTTGACGATGCAGTAGATGCCATCAGTAAATACGGCGATTTCGAGTGGTTTGTGTCCGACGAGTCCTCCATTGAAGAGGAGCATACGCCGGATTTTATGAACATACCGGAAGACGCCGGTGAAGAAATGCCATTTTTATAAAGAAAAGGAGAAAGAAAAATGTATTTAACTTTTGCACCGAGAAATATTTTGCAGATTGATGACGCAAGGATTGTTTTTCGTAATTTTAAAGGAATCGCATCGAAATTTAACAATGAAGGAGAACGTAATTTTGCCGTAGTTATACCGGACCAGGAGATCGCCGACGCACTGCTTAATGATAAAAATCAGTTTGGCGCGAGTTGGAACGTACGGATTAAGGCACCTAAAGACGGTGGGGATATGCCGTTCATCTATCTTCCAGTTAAGGTACGTTTTAACGAACGTGGACCAAAGATTTTTCTCATAAGTGGGAATCATCGGACAGAACTCAAAGAGGATACCGTTGGCATTCTTGATGATATTGATATCCGTTCCATTGATATGGATATTCGTCCATATGACGGCGAGGGAGCTATGGGACCATTTCGTTCCGCGTATTTGCAGTCGATGGAGGTGATACAGGAAGTTGACCGGTTTACCGCGCGATATGCGGCAGAAGAGCATCCCGAAGAATAGTTTATATTTTAGGGGTTGTTCGGAAAAGGAACAGCCCCTTAACGTGCAAAGGAGATTGTATGAAGATTTTAAAATTCATTGTGGACGGGCAGCAGATAAAAAAAGACCCGGAATGTGATTTCGATAATATCGTGCCTGGAACAACCGGATATCTGTCTGCACATTTTACTTTTTCCGAAGACTGGAATGGTTACGCAAAAGCTGCCGGGTTCTGGTCGAACGGGAACGAGTGCGAACCACAGATAATCGGTCTTGACGGGCTGTGTGATATTCCGGCAGAGGCTACGCGTAACAAGCGTTTCGAAATCATAGTGATGGGAAAACGCGCCAATTCAAGACTTGTGACTGGAAAAATGGAAATAGTTCAGAACGGGAGGTAGTATATGGAAACAACAAGAGTAGAAGAATTACTGGATAGTCTGCCGGACAACGAAAACGGTGTATATGAAGCCGGAACAGGGGAGAGAGAGCGACATATCGTTATCGGAAGAGACCGTGTTATTGTTGTTCCGGACGAGTTGAAAAGAATAGCGGTGGAGACCGACCATAATATCGAAACAGTAACTTTCGACTGTCCGCGATACTGGGATGATAAGGATTTATCGGAGATGAGCATATACATCAATTATCTCAGAGCAGACGGGGAACCTGGAAGCCACAGAGCTACGAATGTGGTTGTGGATGAGACTGATCCAGAGCTGATGCATTTTGACTGGACGATTCGGGGTCATGTGTCCGCGGTGGCCGGAAGCCTTGTGGTTCTGGTATTGGCGAAGAAAACAGATAGCACGGGTATCGAACGGAACAGATGGAATTCGGAAGTAAACAGGGAAATGTATGTTTCAGAAGGGTTGGATACTATTCCGGAGGCAATGACGCATATGCCGGACGTTGTAGAACAGTTGTTACTGCAGTTGAACAATGCGAAGGATAGTGCGCTGGGGGATATTGATGATAAGAAAACAGAATCCTTGGAAGAGGTTGCCGATACCAAGACAGAGGCGCTTTCGTCCATCGACACTGCAAAAAATAGCTCTGTCGAAGAAATCGTAAATACGAAAACAGAATCCTTAAGCGCAGTTTCCACAGCCCAGACCAATGCCGTCAACGAGACAAATTCGGCAAAGACAGTAGCTCTCGAGGAAATCGGCGAGGCAAAAACTGATGCAGTGAATGCGGTGGACACTCAGACGAATCTTACCAATTTTGTTAAATCGCATTTTAATCTGCTAAGAACCGGAAAAGTTTATACAGTTCGCGTTCCGTTATGGGAAACAAGTCAGACTTCGAACGGAGAAAAGCTAGACGACAATGCCGGGTTGGTTATGTTACCGTCGACCGCGACGGAGCACCGACAGGACGACTACGAGTCGATTCCACTTTTCAAGACATATGACTGCAATGCCGTAGTTGATGAAGATGGAAAAAGATATATCACGGCGATGAAAGGCGATGCTAATTACAGAGATACCGGAGCTGTAGATGTATTTGTACTCGGTATGTCTTATTATGAGAAATACTGGATTGAAGACGGTTACTGGTATTATTCGAGAACGGACACGCCGAGGGAAGGGTATACACTTGCTGTCGAATGTAAAGATATATATGGAAATGACCAGGGGTTTGCGTTGTATGGAAAACACGTTGCCGGTCTGGTTGATGGAATACCCTACTCTTCCAAAAACCTGATTCCGGCAAGACATTGTTCGGGAAGAACGGATGGACTGTCGACAGGTATTTCATATAACGGAAACATTGCTATTTTTAAGGCTAAAGGAAACGCACATTACAGCGGCGGAATGATGTGTGATTATAAATATGCAATCACATCGTTTTATCTGAAGTATGCCGTTATACATTCTCAGAGTGTTATGGCCGGATGTACAAACTTTAATGTGCAATTCCGAACGAGCATTGCGGAAACAAATACCAATCGCGTTGTGTTGACCAATTCAGAAGCTGCCAAATTCCCGGTTGGGGCATATGTAAGTATCGGCGATGGTGGATCCACCACTGCTCCGGATAGAGCGACTTTTGTGTGTCATAACAAAGCAGAATGTGTTCAGATACTTGCAAAAGAGGTTTACGACGACACACATACCGCCGTCGTCGTCGATGCCCTGTTTGATACTACCGAGACAACATGGATCACGTCGTTCCACTGGAGGAGTGGCTTCAGTGATTTAATTAAGGGACGGGACGGTTGCCCGTGCCAGAATGTTTCTGACCTAACGAGTGGTATTTATCCGATATGCATACAGGGGATCGAGCTTATGGTCGGCGGATATGAAGTGGTTTCGAATGCTATCCTGGATATTGTGGATGACGGTGAATATTTCGACGTCTACCTGACAAATGACTGCTCGAAACTCACTGCGAATATTGATGCAATAAAACAAAACTACACAAAATTAACAGTACGAATCAAGCGCCCGGTGGGTGCAGGAGGATGGAAATATGTTACCTGTATAGTGATAGACATTGAGAATGGGGCGATAATCATCACGAGTTACGGCGAGAACGGGTCGGGGAGTAATTCCGGATTCGCAGATGCTATTTATTTCGACGCGTCTACTTCTGGGCAGAGAGAAATCCTTTTGCTTGGGGATCTCTGGTGTGCTTGGTTTTCCGGTTTGGTCTGCTTGTTTGCGTGCTCTGGTCCCTCTTACGCGCGCTGGAACTTCCTCTCGCGCGTTTCTATTAACGGATGAGGGGTGAATTGTGTTGAAAACACAAGAGGGGAGTATCCCCTAGGTAGCTGAAGAAAAAGGTTTCGCACTCGGTGCTTTGGTTGTTCCTTTTGCTTGGGGATCTCTGGCGTGCTTGGTTTTCCGGTTTGGTCTGCTTGTTTGCGTACTATGGTCCCTCTAACACGAACTGGAACATCCTCTCGCGCTATTTCTGAAAAAAACTGTTATCAAGAGTGCGTCTCGCACCTAAGCAGGGCAGTTAATAACCATTAACTCTTAAATATTATTTACATCCATGCCGGCAAGTAGGTCTCGCGAAAGCTGGTAAAGACAGAAAGATTTCGTATTATGAAGCGTTATCTAAAAGACTACTGTCTGACGATAGAAGACGTTGAGATAGGTATCTTCGCATATCTCAAAAATAAATGGAAACGTAAAGACGTTTCATATTTTCTGGCTGAATATTGCATACAGGGGGGCGAGGATATCCACGAAGCAGCTCGCCGCTGCAGAGAGTTAGCCAGAAAAGCAGCTACGAGACATTTTCTTTACGAAACAATACAAAAAATTGCGTATTCGTTATTTATGGAAATTGAGGAGCGAAGAATTGTTTTGAAGCCGATAGAATATCAGCTTCGGTTGGACAAATCCTCAAATAAAATACGTGAAATAGGCATATCGTCTGTCAAACAACAGATATACGATTACGTTGCTGTTACTGTATGTAAAGAAATGTTTATGGCAAAGATAGGATACTATCAATGCGCATCTATCAGTAAAAAAGGACAGGTTTTTGGCAAAACCAGCATTGAAAAATGGTTAAAGACAGACTCGAAGAATTGCAGATATTATTATAAATGTGACATTCGAAAATACTATCCCAGCGTAGATAAAACCAAATTAAAGGGGCTGCTTTCGCGCGATATAAAAAATGAGGACATTCTGTATCTGATATTTACTTTGCTTGATACATATAAAGATGGCTTATGCATTGGGTCTTATCTATCGCAGTATCTGGCAAACTATTACCTGTCTTACGCGTATCATTTTGTTGCGGAACAGTCCTACTCTGTAAGAAGAACAAAAGATGGAACATCTATTCGAGTCAATAATACAAAGCATCAGTTGTATTATATGGACGACATTATTATGTTCAGCAGTAGTAAGAAATTACTTCAACGCGGGGTGAGTGATTTTGAAGATTATATTTCGGACGAACTGTATCTGAGTATAAAGGAAGGAGCAGGAATACATGATACGCGGACAGAAAGTATAGATATGATGGGATATCAGATTTCACCGGATTATACTATCATGCGCAAACGAATATATGACAGAGTGTTCCGTGTTATGCTGCGTGGTAAAAGAAAAAGACATATGGAAAAGTTTTCGGTACATTTTTCACGCAAAGTGCTGGCTTATCATGGATACGCGAAGAACAGCAATCTGTATGCGTTCAGAAACCGACTGAAAATTGACGACACTGTAAACGAAGCAAGAAAGGTGGTACAAGAATATGACAAAAACCATATTCACAGACAAGCCGGATGATTACGGCTATTTCGATCTCGGCAACGGGCTGGCGGATGTGATTATCCGACAGTTTGACCATGAAGAAACAGATACCGAGGGGAACCGGGTTTATATTTACAATACCAATGAATTCCGGGTAGGAAAAGACGCGATTACAGAGACGATGGTGGCTGAGAATCCGTTCAAATATCTGGATTATGTTGTTCAGAAGCCAGCATCGGATTCCGCGCGATTAAATGCTCTGGAAAACGCGTTCCTGGAATTATCTGAAACGTTGCTGAACTGAGCAGAGAGGAGTAGTATGTGAGCATAAAACTATTTGACTATCAAAAAGATGCTGTCAAACGACTGCGGACAGGAAGTATTCTATGCGGCGGAGTCGGTTCGGGGAAATCACGGACGGCTCTGGCATACTACTTTATGCAGGAGGGAGGCAGACTCGAACCGTACAAAGATATGCGTCATAAACCGAGACCGAGAAATTTATATATTATCACAACTGCCAGAAAAAGGGACACGCTTGAATGGGAAAAGGAGCTTGTTCCGTTTTTTCTTTCAACACACAAGGAAAAGAACAAATATTATGGAAACGAAGTCGTCGTTGATAGCTGGAATAATATACAAAAATATACCAGCATCAGGGGCGCGTTTTTTATATTTGACGAGCAGCGCGTTATCGGATATGGAGCATGGACAAAAGCGTTTCTGAAAATATGCAGGACAAACGACTGGATATTACTCAGCGCTACTCCGGGCGATAAATGGGAAGATTATATTCCGGTGTTTATTGCAAATGGCTTTTATAGAAACAAAACGGAGTTTAATCGGGAGCATATCATATTCAGCCAGGCTGCCAAATTTCCGAAAGTGGAACGCTACGTGAATACTGGAAGACTCGTTCGGTTAAGAAACACGATTCTTGTGGATATGGACTTCTCCAGAAAAACAATAGCGCATCACGAAGATGTAATATGCCAGTATGATGTTGCAAAGTACAAGGCAGCAATCCGTACCCGATGGGATGTTTTCAAAAATGAACCAATCCAACAAGCAAGCGGGCTGTGTTATGTTCTGCGCAGAATCGTGAACGAAGACGTTTCCCGACAGGTCGCGTTGCTTGAATTGTTCGAGAAGCATCCGAGAATGATAATTTTCTATAATTTTGACTATGAACGGGAGATTCTTCTGAATCTGTATTACGGAAAAGATGTCTCTGTTGCGGAATGGACTGGACATGCCCATCAGCCGATACCGACAACGGATAGCTGGGTATATCTTGTTCAGTACACCGCTGGCGCAGAGGGGTGGAACTGCATACGGACGGATACGATTGTATTTTATTCTCAGAACTATAGTTATAAAGTCATGCAGCAGGCATGCGGGAGAATAGACAGGCTGAATACGCCGTTCACAGATTTATATTTTTATCATCTGAAAACACGAAGCGGAATCGACCTTGCAATCAGCAAAGCTCTGGAGCAGAAGAAGAAATTTAATGAGCGAAAATTTGCTGGGCGGTATGGTACAGACGTGTAAAAAACACAGACTATTATGAAAAAAAAACAATTTTATACAAGGAGGATTTGATTATGAGTAACAACTATACTAAGAAAATCGCAGAGCTTGAGGCAGAATTGAATAAATGCGAAGCCGAATTGCTGGCGACAAGGGCACGTTGCGAGAGCCTTCATAAACGAAGAAGGTATATTAAACAGAAACTTGACAATGTCGTGGAAGAAGCAAGAAAAACTCGAATGGAAAGGGGGAGCGATTATTTCAATCCGATGACCGAAACGGAGATTATTGCTGTGATTTTATCGGATGGGTGTATATCCGGAATAAAATTGTAGGGTGTAAGAAGGCGGATTTGGCGTAATGGATGCTGGGTCTGCCTTTTTGTTTTCTCCAGACCGGATATCGCGTAAAAAACAGGCTGTATTATGAAATAAAATCTAAGGAGGAATGCTTTATGAAAGACGCATTTATGAAAACTTTTGGAGGAACTATGGGTGTGATAGTAGGCTTTGTAGCCGGAATAACGGTGTCGGCAAATTTTCTTTTCGGGAAGGGAGAGGCGAAATGACAAATACGGTAAAAGATGTGCTAAATCAAGTAAAAGGGATGTCGCAAAACATAGTAAGAACAGCGATACCCATATTATTATATGGAACTTATACATATCTCACGCAAAATAATCGTCGACACGAAGACCGGGCAATCGCTTTTAAACAATCTGACATTTCGGCTGATACTTCATACGGGCGTGCCGCAAGCGCTATTTGTAGCAGTGATATGGATTCATATTATGAAAATAACGCACTCAGAGCGTTGAAAAGAGACGAATCGGATGCATATTACGAAGCGGTTATCGCCATTGCGAACAGCCAGATGAGTTCGTATTACAAAGCTGATGCAATATCTAATCTGTGAGAGTCGGGAGGAGAGAAATGAAATCTATAAACGGTGCAGTAATTGTGAGCTGGAGCTTGACGGACGGGACGGATGATTCTGTATTGATTGTCGGGGAGCAGGTGAATAACAAGATAGAGATATTAAACGCTTTTCAAGGTCGGGAAGCTCATGAGATATATCATAAACTCGTTGACCCAACGGTATCTGTAACACATTATCGGGAGGTGAAGCATGAAACAGCCGAAGAAACTGACTTGTGAGCAGAAAAAATGCCTGGCAGCACATTGTCTAAACTGGCGGGAATGGATGCTTGTCGAGAAAACGGATTTTTACTACCGTATTATTAATAAGAAAACCGGTATAATCAAGAGCGTGGACCGATTTAGGAGGATGTGATTATGAGTGCTTTATATGACCAATATTTAATTCAGCATAGAAAAAACGTAAAACGGGCTTATGGATGGTTTGAAGAAAATCTTCCGGAGATTTTGGGTAGTATAAATACGCATGCGGTAGACATTAGATGTAATCACGATTTTTCTAAAAACTTACCAGATGAATATAGCGCTTATGATGCATATTTTTATGGGGGAAATCGTTCCTATGAGGTTGTACGAGACTACTATAGAGCCTGGCTGTTACATCTCCACAGAAATCCACACCATTGGCAGCATTGGATTCTGATTAATGACGACCCCGAAGAAGGTACGATTGTCTTGGAGATGCCGTACCGTTATATTATCGAGATGATTTGCGATTGGTGGTCGTTTAGCTGGGCAAAAGAGAAACCGGAGGAGATATTTGCCTGGTATGACGAGCATTCCAAATATATGACGCTTCATCCTAGAACGAGAAAAACGATTGAACATATTTTGACGAAGATGAGGCAGAAGTTAGATGAGAAAACGGATACAGTCTCTTGATATTGGCGAGCGTTTCGTGTTAGAATTTTGGAGCAGGGAGGGAATGGGAAAATGCACAGGATTTTAAAGAAAGTCGGAAGAGGTATCAAAGAATTTATGGATGAAAAACTTCGAGCTTGTCAAGAACTGTTAATTTCTGCCCAGAACAGATTGATAATTGGACTTGTTATGGTCGGCGCTGGTGCGGGATTGATTGCGTCAGTGTACATACGTGCGCCTAAAGAATAACCTGCCGAAAAAAAAAACAACTTCATAGCATCACTGATAAACCCATGAGCACTAATGGCTTGTGGGTTTTTCTTTTTGAAAGGGGGATCATAAATGGATATTCTTTTAGCGCTTCTTCCAATTTTAGTTATATCTATACTTTATAACTGTGTAAGAAACGCGATGCGCAAGCATATGCAATATGTTTTTATGTACTGCCCCAAATGCGGGAATGAATTGATTAAAAACGGAGTCGTTCTTGAACCAGGAAGAGATACTGTAAAGTATATGTGCAATAGATGTGGAGTCATATCCTTTTGGGATATCGCTCATTATCCTGTTCCGGTTATAAGAACGTGTGCTGATTGTGTGCATATGAAACTTAATAATTGTGGAGAAGCAGTCTGTGAAGAAAATTGCTCTTCGAATACCCAGACATGTTTTGAATATCGAAGCTGTAAAGCGGAAGGAGAAAAGAATGGATAATTTAAAAGCAAACAAAATTATTGCAGTAGATTTTGACGGGACTTTATGTGAGAACAAATATCCGGAGATTGGAGAGCCGAGGAGGAACGTGATTGACTACGTTAAAACGAGACGTGAGCACGGAGATAAAATTATTCTTTGGACATGCCGTGTTGGCGAAATGCTTGAAAATGCTGTGAAATGGTGTGCGGAACGCGGGTTGAAATTTGATGCTGTTAATGCGAATCTGCCGGAAGTCATAGAATCATTTGGTGGCGACACCCGGAAGATATTTGCGAACGAGTACATAGACGACAGAAATTATCCGTGTCGTATTGACACTGTGACAAATGTTCTTTATGTTTGTGACGCCAAAAAGTGTGGTGATATCTGTCCCGATAAAGATAAAACATGTAGACATACGTCAGATATAACGCATGCCAAGAATTTTACAGAAGGTGATTACGGTTACTACTGGGAAACAGACGCGACTGCGGAAAATGATTCCGATGTGTTAAGACAGATTTTAAACACGGTGCACGGACGTGATTCTGCAGAATTTTTGGGAAAACTCGTCGACGTTGTGGAGGATTGGCTGGCATATAAGGGGATAACGGCTGACGATGTTCCAAACGAAGAAAGAACTGATGCCGAGAATGAAGCAATTATATGCGGGGAGGATTACGATTTACTTGCTGAGGGATTCAGAACGGTAATCCATTCGGGACTGATTCCGAAAACGGAAGAAAAATGCGAAAAATCCAGTATGGAATCATGGGCAGAAAGGGAGGTAGAGATTGCCTGCGAGCGAGAGAACCCGGACAGAAAACCTGGGAAATGGGATTATGGATGCGCCTGCCACGAAAGTGCGCTGAAAGCATTCCTAAGCCTTCTTGAGGATGGGCATAGTGGATTAAGTATTTCAATAACGAAACAGATACTCAATCGGTTAATTGACGGGAAGCCACTGACTCCCATTGAAGATACTGATGATATTTGGGAGTTTGCGTACCGTATAGGTCTGAGCGAGGGGGAACCGGGTTTCAGTGCCTATCAATGTAAAAGAATGAGTTCTTTATTTAAAACGGTTTATACCAACGGGACTGTGAAATATGAAGACAATAACCGGTGCTGTGGGGTAGATGTAAACAGTCCCGACGTATCGTTCCATAATAAGCTGATTACAGATGTGGTCGACGACATGTATCCAATCACGATGCCGTATTGTCCGGAAGATAAACCGTTTGTGGTATATCGCGAAGACTTCCTCACAGATGCCAAAAATGGAGACTACGACACTGTCGCATTCCTTTATCTGACAAAGCCGGACGGAGAACGCGTTGAGATTAATCGATTCTTCAAAGAAGACAAGGACGGTCGTATGTGTGAGATAGGGTTTGAAGAATTTGAAGAGCGCCGGAAAATGCATGAGGAGCGTCTGTGGAATCTGAAAATTGAAAAATTGGAATCTATTTTCGGCTTCAAATTCTACGATTGGCAAAAACGATATTTAAAAGGGGATGATATGGCGATATACGGACGAGGGCGAGGGAGTGGAAAAACGTTTATTTATTGTTTAAGAGTGTTATTGGAAGAAAGAGCCGCTTTTAGATTGGCGGATTTCAGAAGTATCAGAGATAAGCGAGGAAAGTTCTTAACTGACGTGGACTGCCGCGAAAGAGACCACCTTATTCTGCTTTTGCATAGCTTACAGACGATAAACGCCAAGCTCGTTAGTGCCGGTTTTAAGACAAATTTGATATTGGATGGTGAAGAAGAATGAACCGAAGTGCTTTCATCAAGGGTCTGAACAGTAATATTCGGCTTTCTGAAAAAGAACGCCGGAGAATAATTCGTAGAAGCCTTGAAAAATATCCGTGGAAGCTGAAATGCACTGTTGCGATGGAAGAATTCGCGGAGCTGCAGCAACAGGTTAGTAAACAGATTCGTGGATACGGAGACCAACTTGGACTCTTAGAAGAGATGGCAGATGCTTATATTTGTCTTCGCTTTCTGGAGTCCATTTTTAATGTTACTGAAGGGGAGCTGCAGAAGGCTATTGATGTAAAATTGCAGAGGGAAAGGGGAAATCTATGAAAATATTCATTGTCGGTTCGACAAGTAGGGCGGCAGATATCGATGGTGTAGCTTGTAAACTACGTAAAGCTGGACACGATGTTGACTACGTAATAAAACACGAAGGCGAAGCATTACTTACTCTCATGGAGGATGCCTTCTGGAAGATAGCTGTATCCGATATGGTCGTGGTGGTCAGAAATGCAGACGGGAGTATTAGAGAGCTGATGCGATATGGGGTGAGTATGGCTGTCCGTCTTGGAAAGCCAGTGTACATCTGCGGAAGTGATCGGGAGGACCAAACATGAATCTCAGACAGAAAAATAAACGGTTAAAGCGAGAACTGGAGTTGCTGAAGAAACAGACGATTAAACCGGAGATTATTCGACAAAGGGCGGATGTTATCCGGCTATACGGTAGTTACAAATTTACACAGACGGTAATTGAGAATGTTCCAGAAGAAGTTATAAAAAGGGCTGCAGCAAAGCCTTTATTGGAAACTGTTATGCCATACATTCATTTCGACAGATACCTGGATTATAGTGATGGGAACTATGTGGTAGAAGCCAGTTTGTCTGTAGTGAAGGAGGACTGATATTGGTATGAAAAACCGAAAATGCATATTAATTCTGGCGGTATTAGCTGCTTTCTTATTAACGGGCTGTAGTTCTGACTTTTTCGAACCAGTTTTTACAAACCATCGTTTCGAGTGTGTAGGCTCCCTTGATGATATTGATATTCCGATGGATCATGACGACTACGTCTATCAGATACGCGACACTGAGACTGGCGTAAATTATATTTGCATAGCCGGGCATTACAGAGCCAGTATTTGTCCGATGTACGACGCTGATGGACAGGTTGTCGTGACTAATTGAGGGGGATTGATTATGAGTAAATGTCCGCAAGAAGCTAAGGCTTTAAGGTGGGTGTCTAACATGTTTCCATTAACGCAAATTCCTATGGACGAAACAGATAGGATGTCAAATGCGATACATGTTTACTGTAAAGCCGGTGCCACAAAAATAGAAAAGTTGCAGGAGCAAGTTGACATGTTGGAGGAATGTATTCGGCGTTTGGAAGGGGGGAGTAACAATGATTAAAATTGAAAATGTAGAGGTGGTTGGCTGGGAGGCTGCCATCAGAGGGATGCGGAATCCCATGAATTCGTGGAAGAAGAGTGATAGTGAGTTCATTACTTCATACGAAAATCTTATCGGAGATAATGACCACGACCTTATGATGCGACTTGCGAATGGCGGTCCGGTTCACGCGAAGTACAGACGGATGATTGTGGTGTATCTGGACATCACTGCTCCGTTGTATTGGTGGAAAGAATTCGACACATATAAGGTTGGTACGGTCGCTAATAGCTGCAGTACGATGCACAAAATTGCTGAGAAGGAGTTTGAATGGTCTGATTTTAGTACAGAGCATCTTTTTAACTTCGGAATGTGGGGAGAGCCGTTTACGGACGCGGATGCTGTCTATGCACCGGCAAAAACCATGAAGTGTGTTATATCAGCACTTAATGGCGCGAGGAATAGATATTTTGATTATAAATCTCGTGGAAAAGAATGGGAGCCGCTTGCGAAACAGGCTTGGTGGCAGATGATTCAGCTTCTTCCGAGTTCCTATAACCAGAAGCGGACAGTGATGCTGAATTATGAAGTTCTTGCCGGTATCTATCCGATGAGAAAGAATCACAAGCTGGATGAATGGCATCAGTTCTGTGAATGGATTGAGGACTTGCCCTATTCGGAGATTATCACAGGAGGTGATGTAGAGTGACCTTAAGAGATTTGGCTCCTTTGATTAAATGCAATGATTTACAGCTAGTGTGTGACGGAGAAGAATTATGCTTAATAAGAAATGGCTATATCGAGGGCACGTTTTCCGAGAAGTATCTTAGTATGGTGGTGGACTATATCGAAAATGATGAAAGTGTACCGGATACTATTATTGTTCATGTAGGAGGTGTGGATTGATGGAAATTGCAAAAGAATATTTATGTTCAGACTGTATTCATCGCGACGTATGTTTTTACAAAGCTACGTTTCGCGATGTGGAGGAGCAAATCAGTACTATGGTCGTGAGTGTTCCTGAAGGGAAATATCGAGTCGACGCTATACCGTTTGTGTCTTCAGTAGGGCTGAACTGTAAACATTATGGGAATACAACGAAATCATTAATCGACAGGAGGGCGCGCTGAATGAGGAAGGAAACGTTTAGAGTGGATATTATTGATATGCTGTCTTACGATGCCGGATATGCCGCGGGTTATGCCGATGGGACAACGGATGGAGTTGAGTATGGTTATAATGCCCGTGTGCTGCAGCGTAGTCCGAGGAGAAGGTACGATACAGCTACTCGCGAAAAGCAGTTATATTTTATGAAGCAGAGGGTTCTTGGTATACTGAGCGTGCTGGTTGCAATACTTGCCTATCTGCTTATTCCAGATGGAGGGACGCTGATCGCGGTGGCGGCTGGGGTGCCCGGTATGTGTTTGATATTTACCAGACGGATGGTTCTGGTGGATGATTACTGGCATAAATGCATGGGAAAAATTGATAAAAATCGGCAGCATTTTTGACGTAATTTTCCGCCCAAAAATAAAAATAAAAGTGGGCAAAAAACGGGCAGCGCCCACTTTTGGTCAAAAAGTGTGAAGAAATTCGGGTGTAAAAGTGGGTTTAATTGCATAAAAAAGTGGGCGTTTTTGACCAAAAACCCACTTTCTGCCCACTTTTGAAAACGTTTTTGACCACGAAAAACCCATTATTTATGCGGGTTTCCGGACTTTTCGCCCAAAAACCCACTTTTTTTCTTATTAACCTTAAAAATTAAAAAAAAAAAATAAAATAATAGTAATTGGCGAAAAAAAATGGGTTTTTGACCAAACGCAAATTTTTCGTCAAATCTAGATTAAAAATTGATGCGGCAGATGGTTATTGCGATTGATATTTTCTGACGCGCAAATAACATGCTGTTTAATGAAAAAAAATATTTAAGGAGGATTCAACTATGAATGTGAAAGAGAAACTGAATGAAGTAAAAACGGAGGTGAGAGAATACTGGGCTGAAAATAAATGGAACTATATTTTCTACGGAGCTGGGCTCGCAATCGGTTTGGGATATGGAATTTATGCTGGGCAGCGAACGGTGGTTCCTTTGACAACGTGGAAGGCACGAAAAATAGTTAAGACTACATTTTCGGGGATACCAAAAGGGACCGAAGTTGGACTGTCCGCAAGCTGGTTTAGACCTCTCAAAACTGAGGAACTCGGTGAATTAGGGAAAGCCATAATCGCAAGCGGAGAGTCACCTTCAAGAAAACATTACAGATGTCTTCTCATAGGAGAACCAATTAAATAACACACAAAAAAAAAGACAGCAACGGGGTTCTGGGTTATCCAGACCCTTTTGTTGTTTTCGAAAATATATCTGGCTATTTTAAAATTCGCGAAAAAAACACGCCCTGTTATGAGGAGAAGATAGAATGGTTATTTTTATACCGTTTTGTCTTTATTTTTTTTTTTATCGACATTATAGGTTACTGGAAGAGGTACGAAACATGTTAGAAAGCAAATTCCAGTCCAGGCTGATAAAAGATGTAAAAAGTCTGTTTCCCGGCTGCATTGTCACAAAAAGCGATTGCAATTATATCCAGGGAATCCCGGACCTTTTGATTCTGTACGGAAGCAAGTGGGCGACGCTGGAATGCAAACAAAGCTTGCGGGCAAAGAAGCAGCCTAATCAGTCTTACTATGTAGACAGGATGAACGAGATGTCTTTTTCGCGCTTTATCTGTCCCGAAAATAAGGAACAGGTTTTGGAGGAACTTAGTTTATATTTTGCAAACTAGAAGGAGCGGAATTATGCAATTTAATCAGCATACCAAACTGAACGGTCTGCACGCACCATTCTCGCCAAGTCAGCCGTACTGGCTCAGATACGATGATGAAAAAGTGATGGAAGTGTACCAGAACCGTAAAGCAGCAGAAATGGGAACCCGGTTACATTCCTGGGCGAAACAGACAATCGATTTGAGAATCAAGCAGCCTCGTAAATCCAAGAAAACAATCTATGCGTACGTAAACGACGCTATAGGTTACCAGATGGATACCGAGGTTGTTTTATTTTATTCGGAACGTTTCTTTGGAACTGCCGACGCAATCTCTTTTCGTAACAACCTGCTTAGGATTCATGATTTGAAAACAGGTAAAGCTCCGGTACATATGGAACAGCTCATGGTTTACGCAGCTC
Source organism: Marvinbryantia formatexigens DSM 14469 (assembly GCF_025148285.1). Classification (NCBI taxonomy): domain Bacteria; kingdom Bacillati; phylum Bacillota; class Clostridia; order Lachnospirales; family Lachnospiraceae; genus Marvinbryantia; species Marvinbryantia formatexigens. The sequence continues at coordinate 3,589,822 of NZ_CP102268.1, forward strand.
TTTTCTGTCTGGAATATCGCATACGTCCGGGTGACATCCATATCGAGTTACGAATCTATCAGAATGACGGAATCATTGTTCATAAGCCGGAGGCAGATGAGATAGCGCCGATTATGGATAAGATTATTCATTTTAATAAGATTCTTGAAAGAGCTGATGAGGAGGTAACGGTATGAATCCTATAGCGGAAGAAATTGCATCATACTACGGTATTGCGAATTTCATCAACGCGCTTGAGCATTATGGAATGCCACGGAGAAGTGGTCGTTATCCGTGGGGCAGTGGAGAAAACCCGTATCAGCATGGAAACGATTTTCTCGGTCGTGTTGCAGAATTGAAAAAGAACGGATGGACAGAGACTGCGGAGAACATCAAAAAAGAATTCGGTCTCACTACCAAAGAATACCGGAATGAAAAAGCGTGGGCTAATTATGAGCGGCGTTTATATTTGGTCGAGCGGGCTAAGTCTATGCAGTCTGACGGCAAAGGAGCAACTGCTATCGGTAAAGAAATGGGGCTGTCCGAGTCAACGGTTCGTTCTTTGCTGAACCCGAAATCTGAGGAGCGGATGCGGAAGGCTAAGGAAACTGCCGACTTTTTGAAGCAGCAGGTGAAAGAGAAAGGCATGATAGACGTCGGGCGAGATGTCGAGCGGGAACTTAACATATCTAAGGAACGTCTGGACATGGCTTTATACAGTCTGCAGCGTGAAGGATATATTGTCGTCGGAGGACGAATGGATCAAGTTACGAATCCGACACAGAAAACGACTCTGAGAGTTCTTTGTCCGCCTGGAACACCTTATAAGGTGAACGAAAAAGGAAACATCGTATCCAGTGCGGTTTACGACCTGGATAAAATTCACTCTGTTAAAGAGTATATTTCGAGAGACGGTGGAACGACTTACGAAAAGAAATTTCACTATCCCGAAAGCCTGGATTCTAACAGGCTGATGATTCGATACAAAGAGGACGGCGGCAGTGATATGGATGGTCTTGTCCAGCTTCGCCGCGGAGTTCCGGATTTGTCTCTGGGTGAATCGCGTTATGCCCAGGTTCGTATCATGGTTGACGGCACACATTACATAAAAGGGATGGCTGTGTATTCGGACGACATGCCAGACGGGGTTGATGTCATATTCAATACAAACAAAGAAGCCGGAACTCCGATGAAGAAAGTTCTGAAAGAGATTAAGCCGGACCCGGATAATCCTTTTGGTTCTCTTATCAAAGACGCGGATCAAGGAGGACAATACTGGTATGACGACCCCAAAACGGGAAAAAAGAAACTCGGCTTGATTAATAAGAGAGCAGATGAAGGCGACTGGACTGAATGGGCGGACGCGTTGCCATCCCAGTTTTTGGGTAAGCAGCCACTGGCTCTCGCCAAGAAACAGCTCGACCTTGCGAAAGCTGACAAGCGTGCTGAGCTGGAAGAAATATGCTCGTTGACTAATCCGACTGTGAAAAAGTATTGGCTGCAGAAGTATGCGGATGAGTGCGATTCGGCTGCTGTGCAGTTAAAGGCGGCGGCTCTTCCCGGACAGAAGTACCACGTAATTATTCCGGTTAATACGTTACGAGATAATCAAGTATATGCTCCCGGTTATCCGGAGGGAACCAAACTGGCACTTATCCGGTATCCTCATGGCGGAACGTTTGAAATTCCCATCTTGACGGTCACTCATAAGAATCGGCTTGGCGAGAAGTTTATAGGAAAAACCAGCATTGATGCGGTTGGTATCACGAAAAAAATCGCGGACCGTTTGTCCGGAGCCGATTATGATGGGGATACCGTGATGACTATTCCTACCCACGACAAAGCAGGAAAGGTGAAAATTGCGAATCAGGATCCATTGGAAGGATTAGAAGGTTTTGACCCTAAGATGCGTTATGGGGCAGACAAAGTTGAAACTGATTCGGATGGTAAAACCCATTATTACCGCAACGGGCATGAGTACCGGATAATGGGTGACACGCAGAAGCAGATGGGCGTGATTTCGAATCTGATAACAGACATGACTTTGGGTGGCGCGTCTACTGATGAACTCGCGCGCGCGGTTCGGCATTCAATGGTGGTTATCGATGCTGAAAAGCACAAACTCGATTATAAAGCCAGTGAAATAGAAAACAATATCGCTGCACTTCGAAAAGAATGGCAGGTAAAGACTGACGATGACGGTAATGTCATTGGTTATGGCGGAGCGTCAACCATTCTGTCACGCAGCAAGGGTGAAGTGTCGGTACCAAAGAGACAGGGGACCCCGGTTGTCAATATTAAAGGCTCGAAGAACTATGATCCAAGCCGACCGGAAGGTGCTGTTCTTTATAAGACTGCAGATGATTTGTATTATCCGGTAAGGAAAATGGATAAAAGTACGGGCATGGTAACACTGCAGACTATTGATGGGAGGAAGGTTACCTATAATGTCAATGATAAGACAGCCCGTGCTATGTACGAACCGGTGGAGAGGAAAGACCCGAAGACCGGGGCGGTGTCATTTACAAATCGTGAAGGCAACATCGTTTATAAGACGGACTATCGGAAACAGCAGAGCACCCGGATGGCTGAGACAGACGACGCCTATAGTCTGGTATCTTCCAAACGGCATCCTATGGAGCTTCTTTATGCCGACTATGCCAACGCCATGAAGGCTATGGGGAACGAGGCACGTATCGAGATGATGAATACGGGGAATCTCAAGTACGATAAGAAGGCTAGGGATACTTATCAGACCGAGGTGGCATCACTGATGTCTAAGCTGAACACTGCCCTGCTCAATGCGCCAAGAGAGCGTGAGGCTCAGAGACTGGCAAACGTTGAGGTCGCTGCTAAGAAAGAGGCTGCCAAAGCTAATGGTACCGAGCTTAAATCGAGCGAGATAAAGAAGATAAGTCAGCAGGCGCTCAGTAAGTATCGCCAGGAAGTTGGCTCTGTATCGAGAAGAGACCGTTCGATATCGATTACTGATAAAGAATGGGAAGCAATACAGGCTGGCGCTGTCACGGAGAATGTTCTGAAACGGATACTGGATAATGCAGACGCAGATAATCTGAGACAACGCTCCATGCCGCGCACAACAACCCAGTTGAGCCAGGCACAAATCAACAGAATAAAAGCGATGAGTGCTTCGTATACAATCGCTGAGATTGCTGAGAAACTTGGCAAATCACCATCAACCATCCAGAAGTATTTGAAGGGAGTGAACTGACGATGGCAAGTGTATGTTGTTTGACCACATTCGATAATCCTTTTGATCCATTTGAGCAGTTCGTTGACTGGTGGCTGTTTGATACCGAAAAAGGTTACGACACTTGTGGTTTATTAGCAAGAACAGTAAAAAGCGCTGATGATTCTACAGAAAAAGAAGAATATGAGGAAATTGAACGCGCGATTGATGCGATCATTCAGAATGATTTCATGAACATCTATAAAAAAGTCAAGAAACAAGAGAAGAAAGCTTCATAGATGTGGTGAGTACCAGAAAAGGTATAGGGGGAGGGTGTCAAAAATACACCCCCTCCCCGCATCGCGGCGGTCTTCAAAATTTCTCCGGAGGGATTTTTCCAGGGAAGTTTATATTTTTTCACACTCTTCAGACGGCATTTCCAGATACAAAACGGCACGTAACCGTAAACCCCTGGTGTTTTCTTATTTGCTTCCCTCAAGATGTATAAAATCGCCGCCGCGTATCCGGGAATGTCGTCTGAAAAGTATGATGCAATTAGGTGAAAGCGTAAGTGTAAGGGGTGAACAGAAATGGCAAGAGCCAAGAAAACGGAAGAGGTGCGTAAAACCAGACCACCTTTGACACCGGAAGCACGGGAAAGCCAGTTGATTTCGTTTGCCTTGGATGAAGTTGAGAAACGGATACGGGACGGAACTGCCTCATCGCAGGTTCTTACCCATTTTTTAAAGCTTGCATCAAGAAACGAGCAACTGAAGAATGAACGGCTTGAAGAAGAAAACAAGATGTTAAGAGCAAAGACAAAAGCACTGGAAGCGAGTGTTGATTCGGGAGAGCGATATGAAGCGGCATTGCGAGCGTTCCGGGAATACAGTGGACAGGCAGGACAGGAATATTACGAAGATGATGAGAACTTACAGTGATTTAATAAAACTGCCGACTTTCGAAGAAAGATTCCGTTACCTCAAAATATACGGAAGAGTTGGCGAGGATACTTTCGGTTTCAGTCGGTATCTGAATCAGATTTTCTATAAGTCGGACGAGTGGAGGAGAATCCGAGACGCAGTGATTCTGCGGGACAATGGGTGTGACCTTGCGATGAGGGATTGGGAAATCCGTGGACGAGTTTACGTTCATCATATGAATCCGATAACTGAACAGGATATTTTAGAGCATAGTGCTTTTCTGTTTGACCCGGAATTTCTGATAACCGCCTCCCATATTACCCACAACGCGATTCATTACGGAGACGAGAGTCTCTTGCCCACTGGCTGGACTGAACGAACACGTAATGATACCTGTCCCTGGAAATGTATGTGAGGAGGATTATATGGACGAAAATAACTGCATCGGAATTGTCGTAAACTGTATGATTGCAAATGTGTATAGAACACCGGATATTGGCTCCAGAATCGTGACAATCGCAGAGTGTCTGGAGAAAGTAACGGTCGACCTGGGACAATCCACGGATGACTGGTACAAAGTACAGACTGAAGATGGTGTTGAAGGCTTTTGCATAAGCGAATATATCGCACTGTGTCAGAATTGAGGTGCCGCGTCATGGAAAGTATACTTACTTCTATTAAAAAAATGCTCGGAATACGAGAAGACTATGAGAGCTTCGATGCTGACATCATCATGCATATCAATTCTGTGTTTATGATTCTCAGCCAGCTCGGCGTCGGACCTCCGGACGGTTTTTCTATCAAAGACAAGAGCGTCACATGGGACGAGTATCTGCCCGATTCAGATGAAGAAAAGCTTTCTGCTGTGAAGAGCTATATGGGACAGAAGGTTCGGATGCTTTTCGACCCGCCGACAAGTTCGATTGTGCTGGAGTGTATGAACCGGATTACAAATGAACTCGAATGGCGGCTTATGACGCAGGCAGAAATGGAGGATAAATAGAGTGGAAGAAGACAAAATATTTTATCTGTGTGACGGGCGGGATGAAAATTGCGAAAGAACGCATTGTTACAGAATGGGCGGAGGCTGTCGTCATACGGATAACGTTCGTCATGCCAAGAGTTTTTATGTGCTTATGTACGACGGCAGTTACTGGGAAGACACCTCGTGGAAAAGATTACGGGATAAAGCTCGTCAGAAACTCTGTAACCTCTTTAACCCCATTCTTAAAGCGATTCTCCATATAAACAATTCCAGAATCAGATAGCCAAACAAGATAGATGGAATTGTTGGAACCGTTTACTTTCAACATACCAGCGCGGCTGAGTTCCCAGCATGTGTTATCGACGTCTGATAACGACCAGTTTGGGACTAAGGTGTCGCGGATTAGATTTGAGCCGCCGCAAAGTTTGGCGTCATTTTTGGGTACATTTTCTTTCCGCTTGTCAAGATACTTTTTATAAAGAATGCAGAGTAATTTGTCTGCGTCTTTTGAAAGTTGTGTTCCCATATCAATCCCTCTTTTCATATATAATCTTCTGGAACACAGTATATAGTATCTGGAAGAAGATGTCAATCAATATTTAGTATATTTCGAAAGGAAATTAAGATGAAAACAAAAAAGAAGAAAATAGTAGCATTGATGCTCACTGCGATTCTGGCAGTGACAACGCTTACTGGCTGCACGGAAGCAGACCGCGTTTCGACGAATATATCGACTGAAGCCGACAATTTCAATGTGATTCGTCGGCTGACTGTATGGAACGCAAGGTCGGACCGGGCAATATTCGAGCTGGTCGGAGCATTCTCATTTACTCTGGAAGAAAACCGAATTATAGCCATCGTTGAGACCGGACCGAACGAGTATAAGAAACATTCTGTCGGTTTGAACGAATGGACACTATGGACCGTGGAAGACATCAGCGGCGCAGACGTGGATAAGTATCATTACGAAGTAAATTTCCTCCCGGAGATGATTGTGCCGATTACTTTTACCAGCAAAGACTAGGAGGGAACAAAATGGAGGGCGATGTATTATACCATCACGGAATCAAAGGGCAGAAATGGGGTATCCGGAGATTTCAGAACAAAGATGGCTCTCTCACGGCAGCAGGCAGAAAAAGGCGGGGTGAAGGCGCAGACGGTGGGATTCATCCCGATTATCAAAGTGCTCATGGACGTAAGAGTATAAAAAGCATGAGCGACAGCGAACTTCGACGTCGAAATGACCGATTGCGGATGGAACGCGAATATGCAAAGCTGACCGCGAGACAATCGAAAGGAAAAAAAATAATAAAAACAGTTATAGCCACTGCTGGAACTATTACCGCTGCGGAGAGTGCATATAAAACCTATAGTAGAGTGATAACCAAGGCGCTGGATAAGATTGGAAATTTGAAAATCTAGCGAGGGGGAATGTCAAATGTCTTTATCGAACACGGCAACACCCAAATATTACGGAGAATTTCGCGAAGCAGTTATGCAGGGCAGAACACCGATTAACCGCGAGATCGAAATGGAAATGAATCGAATAGATGCTCTGATAGCAAACCCCGGAGTTTGGTATGATGACCAGCCTATCGAGGGTTTTATTAGTTTCTGCGAAAAAGAACTTACTCTTACGGACGGAAGCGATGTCCATCTGCTGGATTCATTTAAACTGTGGGCAGAATCGATTTTTGGCTGGTATTACTTTATCGTCAAAAGCGTATATGAGCCATATCCGGACGGGCATGGCGGACACTATGTTCGTAAACGGATTAAAAAACGTCTGATAAAAAAGCAATACCTCATTATCGCGAGAAGCGCAGCGAAATCTGTATACGCGTCTTTTATACAGAATTACTTTCTGAATGTGGTCACGACTACCACACACCAGGTAACAACTGCGCCGACTATGAAACAGGCAGATGAGGTATTATCTCCGATACGGACTGCAATAGCCCGGTCCAAAGGTTCGTATTTCCAATTTCTTACAGAAGGTTCCCTACAAAATACGACCGGTTCCAGAGCAAACCGCCAAAAGCTGGTATCCACCAAAAAAGGAATAGAGAATCTTCTTACCGGGTCTTTATTGGAAATACGTCCCATGAGTATTGACAAGCTGCAGGGACTTCGTGTGACATGTGCCACGATTGACGAGTGGTTGTCTGGTGATATCCGGGAAGACGTTGTGGGGACTTTGGAGCAGAGCGCAGCTAAAGAACAGAATGCCTCCGGAAACAACGACTACCTCATCCTGGCGATTAGCTCAGAAGGAACCGTCCGTAATGGAGCCGGAGATACCGTCAAAATGGAATTGATGAAAATTCTCAAAAGAGAATATGAGGATATTCATACGTCCATCTGGTGGTACAAGCTGGATTCGATGGCTGAAGTTAATGACCCTGCCATGTGGATAAAAGCAAATCCAAATCTGGGAAAAACGGTTACATACGAAACATACCAGGCGGATGTAGCACGAATGGAGAGTAATCCGGCAGTTCGTAACGATATTCTTGCAAAACGATTTGGAATTCCGACGGAGGGTTATACCTATTACTTCACTTATGAGGAAACGTTACCTCACAAGAAACGTCGGGAATATTGGGGAATGCCCTGCTCACTTGGAGGAGATTTATCGCAGGGAGATGATTTCTGCTCGTTTTCGTTCCTGTTCCCGTTACCGGATGGGTGCTTTGGAATAAAAACAAGAAACTACATAAGTGAATTAACACTGAAGAAGCTTCATCCAGCGTTACGTTCAAAATATGACGAGTTCATAAATGAGGGTAGCTTAATCGTTATGCCGGGCAATATTCTTGATACTATACAGGTATACGAGGAGCTTTACGATTATTTCACTGAGAGAGAATATGATGTCCGCTGCTTTGGTTATGATCCATACAATGCAAAAGAATTTGTCGCGCGATGGGAAACGGAAAACGGACCATTCGGTATCGAAAAAGTTCAACAGGGTGTACGAACCGAATCTGTTCCGCTTGGCGAGCTGAAAAAACTTTCGGAAGAGCGTATGTTGTTGTTTGACGAAGGTATTATGTCCTTCGCAATGGGTAACTGTATCGTCATGGAGGATACGAATGGAAACAGGAAACTACTCAAGAAGAGATACGAAGCGAAAATCGACCCGGTTGCGGCTACGATGGATGCGTTTATTGCGTTCAAGATTAACAGAGAAGCATTTGAATGATCAAAAGTAATAGTCAGAATTGCATTATTTTCCCATATATGATAGTATTAAGTAAATACATTTTATGGAGGAACGAGTTATGAAAAACAAAAGTGCAATGACGATTGCGTTAGTATTTACCGCTTTGAGTTCGATATCGGTGACTGCATCTGACGCAAGTATGTTCGAGTTTGAGAGTAACGGGGACGGAACTTGCATTCTGACCAAATACGTCGGCGAAGATGATGTTGATGTGACGATACCGTCATCGAGCGAAGCTGGCGAGTTGATAAGTGGCATTGGCGAACGAGCGTTTGCGTATGCGGAAATCAATAGCGTATCAATGTCCTCGTTGGAGATGACGATCGATGAGAGAGCCTTTGCATCTTCGGAGATTGAGGAATTGTCGATTACAGATTGTACGCTAGAGATTGACGATAACGTGTTTTCATCTTGCGATGAACTTGAAAAAATAAGCATTTCAAATAGCGAACTAAATATTCAAAAAGATTGTTTTTATTATGCAGGGGACGACGCTAGTCTGTCTATCATTGATTCGACTATTTCATCGGATGACAAATTGTTTTTTGGCGGAAGCTTATCGTCACTCGAAATTAGCGGAAGTACGCTAAATTTAGAAAAAGAAACATTTTCTTGCGTGGATAATTTAAAAACAATATCGATTGCCGACTCTGTTTTTAATTCAGATGAAAAAACATTTTATTACTCTGGAGATAAGGCGGATGTCAGTTTGGCGAATTCTCAGATAACACTTGATGAGAAAGCTTTTTTTGGTAGCGACATAAGAACTTTGACGGTGGAAGGATGTTCTTTTGACGTGGGCGAGGAGGCTTTTTCATGCAGTGAACTGGAAGAAATAATGCTTTCCGGTTGCGGGAGTGTTGATATGGGCGATAAGACATTTTACAGCAACGCTAGACTATCATCGGTGACTATACTCGGCAACAATGAAACGCAGTCAGTCATTGAGCTTGGTGAAAAATGCTTTTTCGGTTGCGGCAAGTTAGAATCTGTTATGATTGGGAACGCTTCTTCAATCGTATTGAATGATGAATTATTTGATTGCTGTGACGAACTTACCAGCGTAACGTTTGGTTCTGGAAATATTCAGTTTGGAGAAGACGTGTTTTCGAGATACAATGATAAATTAAAAATCGATGTTGGCGAAAACAGCTACGATTGCGAAACTATTCAAAGTTTAAGTAATAGCACCATAGTGAGTACGACAGATGCGGTAGCAGATACCATTAATACTGCTGGTAAAGAGGTGTCTGAGCTGGAGACGAATAATTCTTTTGGGGACGAACAGGGGGATGCTGATACTCAGCGGAGCGAAACGACGGACTCAACACCGGATGGCATATCCCCGAAATTTAAAGAAGCGATGGATAGCTATGAAGAATTTTTCGACCAATACGTGGATTTAACTGTCAAAATGGAAAATAATCCCGATGATTTGGGCATCATAGCGGATTATGCCGCATTCATGGCTGACTATGTTGACACAATGCAGAAGTTTGAAGACTATGAAGATTCTGACATGACAGACGCTGAGGCGTTATATTATGCCGAGGTATCACTTCGTATCTCACAGAAACTTCTCTCAGTTTCTACGGACGAATAAACATTAACAGATAAGGCTCTCGTTTGACAACGGGGGTCTTATTTTTATGCCTAAAATTTCATAGAAAACCCGAACAGACGCTGACCAGATTGGTTGGCGTTTTTTTTTGCGCTCGAAAACAGAAAAGGAGGCTGAATTTCAAAATGGGATTGTTTAACCGACTCCGGCGTGGCTGGAACGCCTTTATGAACAAGGACCCGACATGGTGGAGTCGTGAGCAGGGAGCTGCCTATTCGCGTCGACCAGACAGGGTTCATCTGACTGGCGGAAACGAACGGTCGATTGCCACATCTATATATAGCCGTATAGCTCTGGATGTGTCATTGATAGACGTCTGTCACTGTCTTTTAGACGAAAATAACCGGTTTCGTAAGACAGTTGATAGCGGTCTGAACGATTGTCTGACGCTTGCTGCAAATAAAGACCAGACCGCAAGGGCGTTCATACAGGATTGCGTGATGTCCATGCTGGATGAGGGGGTTGTAGCGATTGTTCCTATCGATACAGATGCTGACCCGAACACGTCTGATTCTTTTGGAATCTTTTCGATGAGAACCGGAAAAATCCTGGACTGGTATCCGGATTCCGTGAAAATCCGCGTCTACAACGACCGTACTGGAGAAAAAGAAGACATCGTGATGCTGAAACGGGCGGTATGTATCGTCGAAAATCCGCTTTACGCCGTGATTAACGAGCCGAATTCGAATATGCAGCGGCTGATAAAGAAACTCCGTTTACTGGATGTGACAGACGAAAGAACGGCATCCGGAAAAATGGATTTGATTATTCAGATGCCGTATTCGACAAGAGCACCGATAAAGCAGGCGCAGGCGGAAAAACGAAGAACCGAAATAGAAAACCAGTTGACAAATTCGCAGTACGGGGTCGCGTATATCGACAGTTCTGAAAAAGTTATACAGCTTAACCGTTCGGTTGAGAATAATCTGCTCAAGCATATCGAGTATCTGACAGATATGGTGTTCAGCCAGATTGGTATGACCCAGAGCATACTGAACGGAAGCGCTGATGAGCAGACCATGCTCAATTATAATAACCGGATTATCGAGCCGATTGTTTCGGCAATTACCGGGGAGATGCGCCGCAAATTTCTCAGCGAAGATGCGCGCAAAGAAAGACAGACAGTTATGTTTTTCCGGGACCCGTTCAGACTGGTGCCAGTAAACCAGATTGCGGAAATTGCAGATAAGTTTACCAGAAATGAAATCATGACAAGCAATGAAATCAGACAGGTTATTGGAATGAAGCCGTCGACCGACCCGAAGGCAGACTTGCTTCAGAACAGTAATATCGCACAGCCTGCCAGAGGAAAAGCAGATGCTGTTGCGGAAAAACAGGACGAAAAGGAGGACAAAAATCAAAATGGCAAAAATCGATTGCGACTGTAGCGGATGGGCTACAAAAGCCAATCTCAAGTGCGGTGACGGACAGACCATCATGCCGGGCGCGTTTAAAGATTGCGATGGAATGACTGTACCGGTGTGCTGGGGGCATATTCACGACGATCCGATGCGCGTTCTTGGGCGTGCATTATTAGAGCATAAAGACGACGGTACTTATGCCTATATCGACTTTAACAACACTGAGCAGGGGCGGAATGCAAAAGAACTTGTTCAGCACGGCGATGTATGCTCATTGTCTATCTGCGCAAACAATCTTGTGCGGAAAGGCTCAAGTATCGCAGACGGGGTTATCAGAGAGGTGAGTCTTGTGCTTTCCGGAATGAATCCCGGAGCTTATATCGACACAGTTCTGGATCATGGGGAAGGCTCCGAAGGGGAAGTCATTATCTACACCGGCGAAGAACTGGAATTGTATCATGCCGATTCGATTGATGACGGAAAAACCGATGATGGAAAGACCGACGAGGGGGAAACCGTAAAAGAAGTATTAGAAACACTTACCGAGAAACAGATGAAAGCGGTAGAGGTGCTTGTCGGAACAGCAATCGAAGAGGCGGCTGGAAAAGATGACAGTGGCAATTCCGGCAAAGAGGGAAAAGAGATTAATCATTCAGAAGGAGGAGAAAATCATATGAAATTTAATGTATTCGAGAAGGATAAAGATGGCGGCGAAGCTGTTCTCACCCATTCCGCTGAAATGGAAATTATCGGGATGGCAAAAGACAACACTGTGGGAAGCCTGCAGAAAGCTATGAAACTCTACTATGAAGATAACAAGGATACGCTGAAGCATGGCTTCGAAGACTATGGACAGTTATTCCCGGAGTACGAGCTGCTCGACAAAGGCGAACCGGAACTGCTGGAGCGTGACCAGAGCTGGATTGCGGCTGCGATGAGAAAAATCAGAAAGAGTCCCATCAGCAGAATCCGTACCAGACAGGCTGACGCGCGTATTGCAGAACTGCGTGCAAAAGGTTATCAGAAAAAGGGTGATGAGAAGACTATCACCGGACAGATTAAGCTTCTGAGCAGAACGACAGACCCGCAGACGGTGTATATCAAGGATACGATGCATCGTGATGACATTGTTGATATTACCGACTTTGATGTAGTTGCATATCAGTGGAGATATATGAGACATGTTCTCGACGAAGAGCTTGCCCAGGCAGCGTTGATTGGCGATGGTCGTGATGACGGGGATGCGGACAAGATTCATGAGGACCACATCCGTTCGATTTGGAACGATGCCGAACTGTATACGATGCATGTGGATGTTGACCTGGAAGCAGCTAAAACAAAACTCCAGGGAACAAACACTGGAGCAAACTTCGGCGAAAACTATATTATGACTGAAGCAATTATCGAAGCCGCGTTATATGCCCGCGAAGATTTCAAAGGAACCGGAACCCCGGATTTGTACTGCACACCTCATATGGTAAATCAGATGCTCCTCGCACGCGATTTGAATGGACGTCGGATTTACAATTCCAGAACGGACCTTGCTGCCGCGTTGAATGTCAATGAAATCCATACAGTTGAGCAGTTTGTGGGCAAGACCCGTACAGATGCGAATGGGAATACGAAGAAGCTGCTTGGTCTGTTTGTAAACCTTGCTGACTACACCTTTGGTTCGACCCGCGGGGGCGAGGTTACCAGATTTGAGGACTTCGATATGGATTTCAACCAGTATAAATATATGCTGGAAACGAGATTATCTGGTGGTCTTACCCGTGTTCAGTCGGCTATCGCGCTGGAGGAGCCGGTGACAACTGCGGGCTAAAAAACGGCAATTAGTCGAATAGGAGAAAAATCAAAATGGCGAAGTGGTGCGGAAAAATTGGGTTTGCAGAAAACGTAGAGCAGGAGCCGGGAGTATGGGTGCTTCGGATTACAGAGCGTACATATTACGGGGAACTGGTTAGTAACCGGTGGAAACGTCAGAATTCCGGAAACGTGAACGACGACCTCCGTATTCTGAACGACATCAGTATTGTGGCGGACCCATATGCCACCGAGCATTACTCACAAATAGTATATGCGGAATTAGACGGCGTGAAGTGGAGAGTAACGGATTGCGACGTTCAGTATCCGAGACTGATTCTGACGATGGGAGGTGTCTGGAATGGCGAGTCGCCTGGAGCTGCAGAGTAAACTGGAGGAATTACTTGGCGTCAAACATGTTTATTACCAGCCGCCGGAAGGTCTGAAAATGGAGTATCCGGCAATCCGGTATTCAAAGAATCGAATCAGTACGCAGAAAGCCAATAATTCCGCGTATATAAAGCATATCAGATACGAAATCATCGTGATTGACAGGAGACCGGACAACCCGGTTATCGAGAAGCTTCTGGAGCTTCCGTATTGTAGCTATGACCGGCATTACGTATCGGACAATCTTAATCACGATGTATTGACACTATATTATTGAAGGAGGATAAGGATATGGCAAAACTTGTTTGGGATAAAGTGGGCGAACGCTTGTATGAAACAGGTGTGTCAAAAGGAGTTGTATATGAGCAGGCTGCGGACGGCTCGTACAGTAAAGGGGAAGCGTGGAACGGACTGACGGCGGTGAACGAATCGCCCTCCGGCGGGGAACCGACGCCCCTTTACGCGAATAATCATAAATATCTGGAACTGATGTCTGATGAAGATTTCGGATTTACGGTGGAAGCGTATACATATCCGGATGCATTTGCGAAATGTAATGGTGAATCAGATTTGGCTCCGGGAGTTTCTGTCACGCAGCAGGAACGCAAACCGTTTGGTTTTACATACCAGTCTATCATTGGTAATGATACGACCGGACGGTCTCATGGATATAAAATCCATCTGGTATATGGCTGCAAAGCAAAACCGTCAGAGAGAAACCATAATACTGTCAACAACGACCCGGAAGCAGAGACGATGTCCTGGGAATGCAGTACAACTCCGATTGATGTGCCGGGTATGACGAATCCCTGCGCTCATATTGTAGTTGATTCGACGAAGGTGACATCGGCGCAGCTTACAGCACTTGAGGCGAAGTTGTATGGAAGCGAGAACGGAGAGCCGACGTTACCTCTTCCCGAAGAACTGGCTACAATCTTCAATGGCAACGGTTGATAACTGAACAAAACGATATTAAACACTATCATAAGCCTCTGCGAGATGACAGGGGCTTTTTCTTTTTGTCGAATGGGAGGGACATTATGTTAAAGAAAACACTTACGTATAAGGATTACAACAATGTGGAGAGAACCGAGACACATTTGTTTAATTTGTCCGAGGCAGAACTTACCGAAATGGAGATGGGAACCGAGGGCGGTTACGCCGAGATGCTTCAGAATATCATTGATGCGAAAGACCAGGTTGCGCTCATCCGCACTTTCAAGAAAATTATTCTGAAGGCGTACGGCGTAAAGAGTCCGGATGGCAGAGAGTTTATCAAATCGAAGAAAATTTCTAAAAAGTTTTCGCATACGGAAGCATTCAACATGCTTTATATGGAACTCGTAACCGATACGGATGCTGCCATCCAGTTTGTCAATGGTATTATGCCGGCGAAACTGATGGAGAAGGTAAAAGCGAAACAGGAAGAGGCAGAGAAAAAAGAAGTCACGGAATCCCCGGTGCTTCCCGGAGAAACGGAAGCGTAGCGGGTGTGATGGAAGATGCTGACGATTACGTTACCGGCAGTGGAAGCCGGCGAAATGTGGGATGAAGAAAAGCAGGAGTTTATCTATACGAAAGGTTTTAAGGAGCAGACACTGCAACTGGAGCACTCGCTGGTCTCGCTGCAGAAATGGGAATCAAAATGGTGTAAACCTTTCCATTCGAGAGAACCGAAAACCGATGAGCAGACTATCGACTACGTACGCTGTATGACGCTTACGAAGAATGTCGATCCGGATATCTATTATCACATCGACAGTAACACGATGAATCAAATTATAGAATACATCGATGCCCCGATGACTGCGACGGTAATCACGAATGATAAAAAAGGCAAGCAAGACGGAACGTTCGTTACTGCTGAGGTTATTTATTACTGGATGTTTTCGCTTGGAATTCCGATTGAATGTCAGAAATGGCATTTGAACACGCTTATCACACTGATTCGTGTGTTTGGGGAAAAGAACGCGCCGCCGAAGAAAGGAAGCGCACGAGAGACCATGAACCACTATGCCGCGTTAAATACTTTGCGTAAAAAGAAATACCACACGAAAGGATGATGAACATGAGCAACAGTTCTCTGGTTAGTTATAAAAAAATAAGTCCGAACAAAAATAGTCCGAGAAACCACTCGATTGACACAATCACAATCCACTGCTATGTCGGACAGGCTTCCGTTGAGTCGGCAGCGGGCTGGTTCAGTCGGTCGGATGCTGAATGTAGCTGTAATTATATGATAGGGACAGACGGGCGAATCGCTCTGATTGTTGACGAAAAAGACCGGTCGTGGTGCTCATCAAGCCCATCAAATGACAACCGTGCGATTACTATCGAGTGTGCCAGCGATTCCACGCATCCGTATGCGATTAATGACAAAGTATACAGTTCCCTTATTAAGCTGTGTGCGGATATCTGCAGACGCAACAATATTAAGGAACTGAAATGGCGCGGGGATAAGTCCCTAATCGGACAGGTCGATAAACAGAACATGACAGTACATCGCTGGTTTGCAAACAAAGCCTGCCCTGGGGATTACATATATAACCGGCTCGGAAAGATTGTGGAAGAAGTAAATGAAATGCTTGGCGTTGAAAAAACGAATGGGACCCAGGCGACTGCGTTTAAAAATTTGTCTGAGCAGGATGCCGTCGACAAAATCATGCCGTTATGCGTAGCTGACATGAAACGGACCGGGATCCTTGCTTCGGTAACCGGCGCGCAATTTATTCTGGAATCTGGTTATGGAAAAACAGTCCTTGCCCAGAATACGAACAACTGTTTTGGAATGAAGGCTTACCTGTCGGGTAATACCTGGGCTGGGAGTACCTGGGATGGAACGAGTATCTTTACTAAACCGACCCAGGAGCAGGATACACACGGAGTGTCGTCCACGGTTGTTGCTGCTTTCCGGAAATATGCGTGTGTGGAAGATTCTATCGCCGACCACAGCGCTTATCTGCTCGGAGCGATGAATGGCTTTAAGAAACGGTATGCTGGTCTGGCAGAATGCACGGACTGGGAAGAGGCAGCCCGAATTATTAAAAACGGCGGATATGCGACCGATGTCGAATATGTAGAAAAGCTTCGTTCGATTATTGACCGATTTAACCTTACGGAATACGACGCGGGCAAAGAGACAGTGGCTGAGAAGAAGTGGTACCTGGTCCGTAAAACATGGGTGAATGTAGCGTCGCAGCTTGGGGCTTTCGAGAAGGTCGATAATGCGAAGAAGTGCGCAGACGAGCATCCCGGATATACCGTTTACGACGATGACGGAAAAATCGTCTATACGAGTAAAAATCCGGATAAAAAATTTCCCTATGAAGTAAAAATCGACATCGATAATCTGAATATTCGCACTGGTCCTGGCACGAATTACGCAAAAACTGGAAGTATGACCGGACGTGGCATCTTCACCATTGTTGAGGAAGCATCTGGCGAAGGTTCTACTTCCGGCTGGGGAAGACTGTTGTCTGGTGCTGGCTGGATTAGTCTGGATTACGCTGAAAAGAAGTGAGGAAAATTCAAAATGATTAGTTTCAGACACAAGGGCAATTACTCGAAAGCGACACGATACTTCGAAAGACTGAGGGAGGTCGTGCGGCTTGGGGTACTTGATAAATATGGTCGAGCCGGAGTAGACGCCCTTTCGTCTGCAACCCCGGTTGATTCGGGAGAAACCGCGAGTTCGTGGGGCTACGAAATCGAACATTCGGCTGGGTCGTCCAGAATCATATTTACCAATTCACACATTAATAAAGGCGTGTCCATCGCAATAATTTTGCAGTACGGGCATGGAACCGGAACAGGCGGATATGTGGAAGGGAGAGATTATATCAACCCTGCTATCCAGCCTGTTTTTGACAATCTGGTAAAAGAAGCGTGGAAGGAGGTTACTTCGATATGAGCAATGTAGTTGATAATCGCGTCTTGGAAATGCGGTTTGATAATGCACAATTCGAGCGCGGTGTTGCGACGAGTATGTCGACCCTCGATAAACTTAAAGCGAAGCTTAACTTAACCGGCGCTTCAAAGGGACTGGATAACCTCGGAAAAGCAGCGAAGAACGTCCGCTTTGATGGGCTGAACGCCGGGATTGACACTGTCCAGGCAAAGTTTTCAGCAATGCAGGTGGTCGGCGTAACGGCTCTTGCGAACATTACCAACTCGGCGATTACCGCGGGAAAGCGGATTGCTTCTGCATTGACGATTGAACCGGTGAAAACGGGTTTCCAGGAATACGAAACCCAGATGGGCGCTATTCAGACCATTTTAGCGAATACTCAAAAGGAAGGTACGAATGTTGAGCGGGTAAACGCCGCCTTGGATGAACTGAATTATTACGCTGATAAAACCATCTACAATTTCACCGAGATGACGCGCAATATTGGTACATTTACCGCGGCAGGAGTGAAACTGGATACGTCGGTTAATGCAATTAAAGGTATTGCGAATCTGGCGGCGGCTTCCGGTTCGACTCCCCAACAGGCTTCCACCGCGATGTATCAGCTTTCGCAGGCGTTGGCGGCGGGTACTGTAAAACTGATGGACTGGAATTCAGTAGTTAATGCCGGTATGGGTGGACAGCTTTTCCAGGACGCGCTGATAAGAACTTCGGAACTTCTCGATACAGGAGCGCAAGCGGCAATAAAGGCAGAAGGAAGTTTCCGTGAGAGCTTGTCGACGGGATGGCTTACAACGGAAGTTCTGACGGAAACTTTAAATCAGATAGCCGGGGCGTATTCCGAGGCAGAACTGATAGCCCAGGGATATACGAAAGAACAGGCAGGGGATATTGTGCAACTGGCGGAAACTGCTGAGGCGGCAGCTACAGAAGTCAAGACACTTACGCAGTTGTGGGACACGTTGAAGGAAGCAGCACAGTCCGGATGGGGACAGACGTGGCGGCTGATTGTCGGTGATTTCGATGAGGCAAAAGAGCTGTTCACAGGTCTGTCAGATGCTTTGGGCGGCATGATTAGCGCCTCTGCGGATTCCCGTAATCAACTGCTGGAAGGAGCGCTTACTTCAAACTGGGACAAACTTACTGGGAAGATTAAAGACGCCGGGATCGAGACGGACGTATTTGAGGACAAGATAAAAGAAGTAGCCAGGTCGAGTAATGTACCAATCGACGCACTTGTCCAGAAATACGGGTCATTGGAAAAAGCGTTTCAGAGTGGAGCCATATCTGCAAATATATTAAGAGAAGCCATAAAGCAGCTTAGCAGTGGGGTGTTAGACCTCGATGGGGTGTTCCGTTTTGGCGATGGACTTGACGAAGCGAGCGACGATGTTAAAAAGATACAGCAGGCACTGGAGGATGCCGGTTTTACGCTGACGCAGTTTGGCGTGGATGGTAAATACGGGTCGGAGACAGAAGCCGCTGTAAAAGCATTCCAGGAAGCCGAGGGACTGCTGGCAGATGGTATCGTCGGACCGGAAACGATTGCAGCATTGAATGACGCGAGCGAAAAAACGAATGATTTATACGATTCTGTATCGAATCTTATCGACGGCGTTTCAGAATTGGGTGGAAGGGAACTCTTAATTGAATCTTTCAAGAACACCTGGAATGGTCTGAAAGAAGTATTTGACGTCGTTCACGACTCATGGCAAAGGGTCTTTCCTCCTGCCAGCATGGAAGAACGGCAGGAAAAGCTTTATGGACTGATTGACGCGTTTCACTCGTTTACGGAAGGTCTTACACTGTCTGACGAAACAGCATCGAAACTCAGCCGGACATTTGATGGGTTGTTTGCGGCGCTTAATCTTTTTAAAAGAGGGATTACCACACTTGCGTCTCCGATTAAAGACTTTTTATTTACAGGCGGGTTAAGCAGTGTTGCTGATGTCGTGCTTGGAATTACAGCGTCTGTTGGCGATTTTTTTACGCTTTTGGATAAAAGTGCTGGAACAGAGAACTTCTTCTCTGGTCTCAAAGAAGGGCTTATTGCTATTTCAAGAGAAATTTCTGATGTAATAAATCCAGTATGCGATGGGGTGGAAAATCTCGGAGATGTTCTTTTATATTTCGGAACGATTGCTTCAAATATCCTTGGGAAAATCGGAAACACCGTAAAAAATGTGTTTACGTGGATAGCAGATAATGTATCCCCCGTTGATGTTTTCGCAGGTTTAGCCGGAGGCGGGATATTTGTTCTGGCGAAGAGACTTGCCAAAGTGGTTAAAACGATACAGGGGGCATTGGGCAATCTTTTTAAGAAAGGCAACGATAAGAAAATAACCAAACAGTTTTCTGAGATTTTGGATTCGGTCAAGGAATCCATATCATCGTTTACATCGGGTATCAAAGCAGCATCACTCATAAGTATCGCGGTTGCGATAGGTATATTATCGGCATCTCTTAATGCGATATCGAAGATTGATGGGGATAAGTTGTTCGAATCGCTTGGGGCGATAGGCGCGATGTTTGTCATGCTAAGCACAATGCTGAAGTCTGTCACGAAAACGCTTGGGAGTTCGGGCTCGCGAGGGCTGGCGAAAGCCGGTTTATCCATGATATTGGTTGCCGTTGCTATGCGTATTTTCGCCAGTGCTTTAAAAGAATTATCCGGAATGTCCATCGAAGACATCGGAAAGAGTTTGGCTGCTTTGGGCGGTGGGTTGCTTGAACTTTCTGGGGCGCTTAAATTACTGAATAAAGTAAAAATTCCGCTAAAGACAAGTGTTGCTATGATCGCGTTGGCGAAAGCATGTGATATGCTTGGGGATGCGTTTAAAAAATTCAGCGTTTTTTCCTGGGATGAGATAGCTCGCGGACTCGCTGCAATGGGCGGCTCGCTCGGCGAACTTACCGTGTCTTTGGCGGCACTTAGCAAGGCTGGCGGTTTTGGTTCGCTTCTCGGCGGTTCTGGAATATTGGTGGCGGCGCAGGCTCTGGAACCCATTGCGACGGCGTTATCCAGTATCGGCACCATGTCATGGGATGCGATTGGAAAGGGTTTTTCCGGAATGGGCGGAGCACTCGCCGAATTTACCGCGGCTTTGGGAATCCTCAGTAAGGCTGGTGGATTTGGTGCTACGCTTGGTTCGGTTGGCATACTAATAGGAAGTCAATCGCTTGATGAAATAGCCGGGACGATTGAAGTGCTTGGAAAAATGTCGTGGGATGAAATCGAAAAAGGTCTTTCCGGAATGGGTGGGGCTCTTACTGAATTTACCGCGGCTTTGGGAATCCTTAGCAAAGTAGGGGGATTTGGCGCGCTTCTTGGTGGCGGGGGAATAGTGGTTGCCGCGCAGGCACTGGGACCAATCGCGATGGCGCTTGCTGACATAGGAAGTTTATCGTGGAACGAAATCGGAAAAGGTCTTTCCGGAATGGGTGGCGCTCTCGCCGAAGTGGCTACGGTATCCGGACTTCTCGGAAAACTTACCGGGCTAGCGGGACTCCTCGGAGGAGGCGCCATTGCGCTTGGAGTACAAGGATTGGGCGAACTTGCGGACGCTTTTAAAACGTTTGGTCAGATGAGCTGGGACGAGATTACTCAAGGACTTGCTGGAATGGGTGGTGCTTTGACGGAAGTTGGTACAGTCACTGGACTATTGGGGAATCTCGGCGGTTTTGGGTCCATTTTTGGTGGGGTTTCTATTGGTCTTGTTGTAAAGGGGCTGGGCGAACTTGCTGACGCTTTTTCGAAGTTCGGACAAATGAACTGGGACGAAATAAAAAACGGACTCGTGGCAATGGGCGGGGCACTTGGCGAAACTGCGCTCGGAGGTATCGCGAATACCTTTTCCATTCTTGGGTCTTATTCAATTTCAGAGATGGCGGCACCGCTTGGGGATTTAGCCGATTCTGTTAGGAGATGGACGGGTGTCACGGTACCCGAAGGTCTTTCAAATCAATTAAAATCTTTGGCATCCGGCGTGAAAGCTTTTAACTTCGCAGACTGGGGAGCAGAGGCTATCTCGACTTTGGCAACGCCACTCGGAGCTTTAGCGACCTCTATAGGGCAATGGACCGGAGTCGTCATACCGGAAGACCTCGGAACAGGACTTACAAATTTGGCTGAGGGCGTTAAAGCATTTAATTTCGCCGGATGGGGTGCGGACGGTGTGGCAGCGGTTGCAACCCCGTTAGGCGATTTGGCTGGGTCTATTGCAAAATGGGAGGGCGTTACCGTTCCAGATGACATTGAAACCGGTCTTACAAACCTGGCGAATGGGGTTAAGGCATTTAACTTTGCCGACTGGGGTTCCGATACTATAGCTACTGTAGCGTCGCCGCTAGGAGAATTGGCGGCATCGGTTGGGAAATGGCACGATATTGCGGTTCCGGATGATATAGACATCGGACTTGCAAACCTGGCAACTGGGGTTGAAAAGTTTAATTTTGCTGGATGGGGTGCCGAAGCAATTTCGACAATGGCAACGTCGTTGGGTGATTTAGCCGGGTCTATTGCGAAATGGGACGGTGTGATAATTCCAGAAGATATTGGAACCGCTTTAACGGACTTGGCAACCGGAGTTATCGCGTGGAATGGTGTTGACCCGACCATCCTGGATGGGCTGGCAACTCCGATAACCACGATGGCTGCTGCTGTTGCGGCGTGGAATGACGTTACGATACCGTACAATATTCAAACGAGTTTGGAAGGGTTGGCGAAAGGCATTGGCGCGTGTAACGATATGTCTACGGATAGTTTGTCAGCGACATGCAGTGGTATACGGGATATAGCAGCGGCGGTTACCGATATGTTGAATACGGATTTCGGAGCTGCATCATTGAAATTGCAGAATTTTGCGTCAGCCATTAACAGTGTTACGGTTTCAACTGACACGTTTACAAGCTTGGGGACGAGCGTTGTTGACAGCTTTGCAAATGGTATACAAAGCGGCGCCACCTCCCAGTTATCCACCGTTGGAGCAAGTCTTACAGAATCAATCGGGAGCGGAATGGAGTCTTCGACAGGCGGGGTGGTATCTATTGCAGCGGGAATTGCTACTAAGATACGCGATGCGATTTCCGGAAAGACCGGTTTATTTGTAACTGCCGGAGGAAAGCTGATTTTATCCCTTGCCGAGGGTATTGAAAAATCGGCTAATAATGCGATTGATTCGGCAAAGAGCGTCGCAAGCAGAGCGGCGACAGCGTCGGGGACATATCGAGACAGTTTTGTAGGCGCGGGCTACAACGCCGCACTGGGATTCGCCAGCGGCATCAGTTCCGGGTCGTTTGCTGCTTCGATACAGGCGCGCGCAATGGCAAGCGCGGCGGCGAGTGCGGCAAGAGCAGCTCTGGATGAGCATTCTCCATCAAAGGTATTTTATGGGATAGGCGCATTTGCCGGAGAAGGTCTCGTAAACGCTCTTGCGGATTATATGGGAAAAGTATACCAGACTGGCGCAAATCTGGCTGTTTCGGCAAAGGACGGTTTAAACAGCGCAATCAGCCAGGTCTACGACATATTCAGCGGAGACCTCCATGTTGAGCCGACAATCCGACCGGTCGTTGATTTAAGCGCGGTGGAAGCAGGGGCAGGAGCTGTGGACCGGATGTTCTCAAATCGCGTAGGCATCCGTACTCTGGAGAATCTGAGTTTCGCAAATGTCGCCATGAACCGGCAACTTCAAAATGGTTCAAATGCAGATGTTGTATCTGCGATTAATAAACTTGGTAAGAAGCTGAATGGCGGAAATACCACTATAAACAACATTAACGGCGTTACTTATGATGACGGAAGCAACATCAATGAAGCTGTGGCATCCATCGTCAGAGCAGCGCGCGTGGAAAGGAGGCGGTAGTTTTGGCAACCTATACGGTAAAGCAGGGGGATACGCTGTCCGAGATTGCATGGAAGTATAACTCTACCTATAATTATGGAAGCAATGTTACAGAAGCGTATAAAAGACTTGCGGACATCAATGACATCGATAATCCGAACCTTATTTATGTCGGGCAGGTACTCAAACTGGATAATCCCAAAGATTCGTCCGGAAACAACGCGACTGTAAAGAAAACAACCAACACTACCTCCTCGGTAGTAACGATTAAACAGTTTGGATTACAGTCCGGGACGGACAGAACCGTGTTTGTAGCCTGGGCGTGGGACAAGAAAAACACGGAAAATTACCAGGTTATATGGTATTACGACACCGGTGACGGAATCTGGTTTGTGGGGGAAGATACGACGACCACCTACAAGTACCATGTCTATACCGGACCGTCGAACGCTGTAAAAGTCAGTGTCAAAATCAAACCGATTTCGAAGAAGCATAAGGTAAAAGGAAAAGAGACGAGTTACTGGACCGCAAAATGGTCTACTGGAAAATCGTATTATTTCAGTCATAATCCGCCTACAAAACCGAATGCGCCGACGGTAACGGTTGAGAATTATACACTGACCGCAAGTCTCTCGAACCTCGACATCAACGCAACTGAGATTGAATTCCAGGTTGTCAAAAACGATACCGGGGTATCCAGTACGGGGAAGGCGAAGATTGTAACTTCATCAGCGTCTTATTCATGTCCTATCGCGGCGGGGAATAAATACAAGGTACGTTGTCGGGGACTGAAAAACGGTGTCTATGGCGAATGGTCGGATTACTCTGACAATTACAGCACGATACCGGCTTCCCCACAGCAAATTACATCGTTAAAAGCTCTGTCGTCGACCTCCGTGGCGCTTGATTGGAAAGCGGTTCCCGACTGCACTGGTTATGAAGTTGAGTATACCACGAGCAAATCATACTTCGACAGCAATCCGAATGAGGTAAAGAAAGTCACGATTGAGTCTGTAACTACCCATGCAGAAATCACCGGTCTTGAAAGCGGACAGGAATATTTCTTCCGGGTACGGGCAGTTAATGAGCAGGGAAATTCGTCCTGGAGCGGCATCGAATCGATTGTTATTGGGACAGAGCCGTCTGCCCCGACCACATGGTCATCCACAACAACAGTTATTTCCGGTGAACCGCTGATTTTGTACTGGGTTCACAATAGTGAAGACGGGTCGAGTCAGACGAGTGCGGAACTGGAATTGATTGTGGATGGGGTAGCTACCACCAAGACGATTCATAACGCGACTGATGAAGATGAAAAAGACAAGACGAGTTCCTATACGGTTGATACTTCGGTATATACAGAAGGCTCGACTATCCAGTGGCGTGTGCGGACTGCCGGAATCACAAATGTTTACGGGGAATGGTCGGTCCAGCGTACGGTTGATATTTATGCTCCGGCAACTCTGGAGCTGGTCGTTACGGATGTCAACGGAGCAATAGTCAGCACACTTAATGCATTTCCACTTTATGTGAAAGCGACTGCGGGACCGGCTACACAGACACCACTCAGCTACCATCTGTCAGTAATTGCCGGAAGTTCGTATGAAACGGTAGACCAGATTGGAAACACAAAATACGTGAGCGCCGGTGATGCTGTATATTCGTCGTATTTCGATACGTCTGAAGAATTGCTTGTGGAATTATCCGCGGGAAATATCGACCTGGAGAATAACGTCACTTATACCGTCGAATGTACGGTGGCGATGGATTCCGGGTTGCGTGCGGAGGCAAGTACCTCGTTTGATGTAGCGTGGACCGATGAATTATATGAACCAAATGCTGAGATTACTTACGATGAGGAGACATATGCGGCATATCTGAGACCGTATTGTACGGACGAGGACGAAAATCTGGTAGATGGTGTTACGCTGGCAGTATACCGGAGAGAATACGATGGAGGGTTTGTTGAAATCGCAAAGGGGCTGGAGAACAGCAACAGCACATATGTCACAGACCCGCATCCGTCGCTGGATTATGCCCGATACCGTATCGTAGCCACATCGAAAGCAACCGGAGCAGTGAGCTATTACGATATGCCAGGTTTTCCTATTGGTGAACCCGCCATTATTATACAGTGGGAAGAACAATGGTCGTCTTTTGATGTATCGTCAGAAAACGAAGCAGACGATTCGGAACAGCCGGCATGGTCGGGTTCGCTGGTCAGACTCCCATACAATGTCGATACGTCGGAAAAAGCGGATAAGGATGTTTCACTTGTCGAGTATATAGGAAGGAAGCGCCCCGTCAGCTATTATGGCACACAGATTGGTGAAAGCGAAAATTGGAAAGTTGAGATTGTACGGGGTGACCTGGAGACGTTGTATGCGCTGCGGCGTCTGAAAATCTGGAACGGTGATGTTTATGTGCGGGAGCCATCCGGAAACGGATACTGGGCAAGCATCAGTGTTTCGTTCAGTCAGGCACACTGCGAGCTGACCATACCGGTTAGCATAGACATCGTGCGTGTGGAAGGGGGTGTCTGACATGCCGGACTGGACACAATCGATGGAGCAGTCTTTCGAGTATTATACGGTTGACCCAGGAACCTGGAAAGATATGGAGCGTCTGGATACTGTGAAGAAATGCACTATAAGCCGGGACAGAGAGGCAGACACGCTTGGCTCGGCGAGCATTGATATTGTGGATTCTGTCGGCGAATGCTACGTCCGGGTATATCTCATTACAATTCAAAATGGAGTTACGGAAAGGCATCCGCTTGGCACATTTCTGGTGCAGACCCCATCATCGAGTTTTGATGGAAAGCTTCGGAGCGTCACGATGGATGCATACACTCCACTTCTTGAACTGAAGGAGAACCAGCCGACAATCGGATATTCGATACTGAAGGGTGACAACATTATGGAATCCGCATACAGACTTGTACGGGACAACATACGCGCGCCGGTCGTGAAACCGTCCTGCGACAAAAGTCTGTATGATGATTTTGTGGCGAATACGGATGATAACTGGCTGACATTCAACAGTGATTTGATTGCAAATGCGAAGTACGAATTCGACCTTGATGAACTCGGACGTGTGCTCTTTGCCCCGGTCCAGGATACAGCATCGCTGCAGCCTGTCTGTACGTTTGACGACGGGAACAGCTCCATATTGTATCCCGACATCGATGTTGAGCATGACATGTATGCGATTCCGAATGTTGTCGAGGTCGTATATTCGAGAAGCAATGAGAATTATTATGCGAAGGTGGTTAATGACGACCCGAACAGTCCGGTTTCGACAGTAAATCGCGGAAGAGTTATCGGCTATCGCGTTACTGACCCGGACCTGGCTGGTGACCCGACAGAGGGGCAGATACAGGCATATGCGGAAAGGATACTCCGGGAAGTTTCGACTCTGGAATATACCGTAACATTTTCGCATGGATACCGTGGAAACCGTGTCGGGGATTGTGTGCGGCTTAATTACGAACGGGCGGGACTTATCGATATAAAAGCCAAAACGGTAAGCCAGACGATATACTGCGAGGCTGGCTGCAAAGTTACAGAAAAAGCGGCGTTTACCGTGAAGTTGTGGGGGTGATAGTGGATGGCTTTATCGAACGATTTGATATCGCAGTTTGTTAAAATCACGAATGACGATAAACCTGTGAAAAATGAATCGACCATTTATGGCACCACCGTCAACTACAACGGAGGAATTTATGTCCGGATAGACGGTTCGGACCGATTGACGCCAGTAAAGACCACCACGTCAGATGTACTTCCGGACGAACGTGTGACGGTTCTGATAAAGAATCACTCCGCGCTCATCACCGGAAACCTTACTTCGCCGGCAGCGAGAACGGACGATGTGAAAGACCTCGACGCGAAAGTCGATGAACAGGGCAACGTTATAACTGCGCAGGGAAATGAAATCTATGCGATTGGCAACAAAATCGCGGCGATAAACAACACCATTACCGCGCAGGATAACGAGCTTTACCTTATTAACAATAAGATAGCCGCTCTGGATAATACGGTAACCGCGCAGGATAACGAACTCTATGCGATTAACAACAAAATCGCGCTGATAGATAATACTGTGACTGCACAGGGCAATGAGCTTTACGCGATTGACAGCCGGATATCGACGATTAACGATACGATAACCAGCCAGGGCAACGAAATCTATGCGATTAACAACAAGATAGCCATCGTCGACTCGTCATTCCAGATTAAAGATGGCGTGGTGACCGGTATCAAGGGAATCGATACTGAATGGATAACCACGGAAACTCTGGAAGCCGTCATCATTGATACGGACCAGATAAAAGGTGATTACGCGTCATTCAAAAATACAGTTACGGACGAGCTGGTGACGGCAAAGGGCTGGATGCTGGAAGGAAGCATCGGCGACGCACAGATATCGTCCCTAAACGCAAACAAGCTCCGGGCAGGAACGATTGATACCGCCATTGTTACCGTGGCGGGCACGGACGGGCGTCTGCAGATATCCGACAATACCATCCAGATTTCGGATGGCTCCCAGGTGCGGGTGCAGATGGGCAAGGATGCGTCGGACGACTATACGCTTGCTGTCTGGGATGCTGATGGTAATCTTATCTGGGATGCCCTCGGTGCTACAGAGAACACCATCCAGCGCAAAATCATCCGGGATAAAATGGTCGCCGACGATGCTGCGATACAGGCTCTGAAGATTGATTTCCAGAGCTTTGACACGGCATTGACGGACCAGGGTGTCACCATATCCGGGACCGTTGTGCAGGTTGGCAGTAAAACACTGAATGTGGCGCTGTCGGAGCAGACGCAGGCGGTGACGGAGCATGGGGAACTACTGACAGACCATGCGGCGAAAATTGCTGCAAATGAAAAGGCAATCTCGCTGCGTGTCACAAGCCAGGAATTTGAGAGCTATCAGACGACAACTGACGGGCGCCTTACCGATGCTGAATCTAACATCGAGAGCGCGGCAGGCAGGCTGTCGACAACCGAATCATCAATAACCGCGCTGCAGGGACAGATTGCGCTGAAAGTAGAGCAGACGGATATCGACAAGAGTCTGGAAGGATACAGTACCACCACCCAGATGAACGCGGCAATCGACCTTTCAAAATCCGGAATCTTAACCACAGTGTCGGATATTTATGCTACGCAGGATAATCTGGAAGCGGCGGAAACGATAGCTGAGCAGGCGGCTGATAAGATAAGCTGGCTCGTCAAAAACGGCACGAATTCGACGAATTTCACATTGACGGACAGAACTGCAACATTAGTGGCGGACACTATCAACGCAAACGGTTTGGTGAGGTTCTCCGGACTTGACAGCGATACAAAAGACTTGATTACCACAGCGCAGACCACGGCAAATGAGGCTGCGGCGGATGTGCTGGTGGCGCAGAATACGGCGGATGAAGCTGGGAAACGCGCGACATATCATTACGGGACCTGCGCAACGGCGGCGTCGTCTGCGGTGAAAATCGTGACACTGGAGGGGTTTACGCTGTATAGGGGGGCAACTGTCAGCGTTAAATTCACCTACGCCAATACCGCGGCAAGTCCGGCGCTCAATGTCAACGGTACCGGGGCAAAGACCATTTACGTGTATGGGGCGTCATTGGGGTCCTCGTCGGTTTATAACTGGGCGGCGGGCTCGACCGTGCAGTTTGTCTATAACGGTACACAGTGGGTGATGACTGATGTATCTGCCATGAGGGCAGTAGCGGACTGGTGTTACAGCAATAATGTATCATATATTAACGGCGCCAAAATATACGCCGGAACAGTAACAGCAAAGCAGATTAATGTGACTGACCTGTTTGCGCAGGACATCACGGCAACGGGGACCATCCGGGGTGTGAATCTTATTGGCGCAACTGGGAGCTTTTCGGGAAGCGTTACGGCTACGAGCGGGAAAATAGGGCTTTACGAGTTGACGGAGAACGGTCTGGAAGGGGGTACTTCGGCTGGGAATGTTATTTTGTCACCGGAGTTTATCTGGTTATGGTCTGGAAACCCGAATGGTGCGGCGCGATTTTATGTTGACTCTGACGGATGCATGATCGTTTATAGTATAGACGCAACCCATGCTATTAATACAGATGGTAATATTTCGGCAACCGGAACCGTCAGCGCATCATACCAGTTAAAGAGCCAGTCGATTGAACTATCTTATACTACGCCGTTTATAGATTTCCATTATGGGAATTCCACAGCAGACTATACGAGCCGAATCATCGAATCTGCAAGTGGGACATTGACGGTAAATGGAACAGCATTCTACAGCGGTGGGAAAGTTACTGCTCCGGGACTGATTCGCGCAAATGGCGGGGTCGCTGTCGACGGAGACATCAATTTGAGTGGGAGTGTTTTTGCGTCCGGCGGATTCAGTGCGGAGGGAAACCTTTACGTTGGTTCACAAATTACAGTGGATGGATTGGTATATCTGCACAATGTCTATGATTACCAGTCGTCCAACACTGCAAATGTGCGTATAGGTTCGACGGGGCGTATGACAAGGGCTTCTTCCTCATCCGTACGTTACAAAGACCTCATATCGGTACTGTCCGCAGAGGATGTGGAAGCACTGTATGATATTCCGGTGCACTGGTTCAAGTATAAAGCGGACTATCTCGGTAAGGAAGACGAACGTTACAACAAGCCCATACCAGGTTTTGTGGTTGAGGATTGGGAGGATGTCCTGCCGATTGCGATTGACCACAATCCCGACAAAACCCCCGAAATGTGGAACAATAATATTGTTGTGCCGCTGATATTCGAGATGGTCAAGAATGAGCATAGCCGGATTACGGAAGTGAATAAGGGCATGTCGGACCTGTATGCTTACGCGGGAAGGGTCGCTGTACTGGAAAATACGGTAGAGAATCTGAGAGAGCAGTTGTATGAAGCTAGAAATGAGCTGCACGATTTGCGCGCGGAACTGGCGGAGCAGAGAGCAGCTTAAATATGAGGAGGACAGATGTATGTTAAAGAATGTAACACAGAGTATCACAATAACCGGGGAGTCTGTTATCGACGTGACGGAAGGGGACGCGGTGAAGCAGGTGACGACAGAAACGTATACCTGCAGAATCAGTTCTGATAATCCGGAGGACATCCGCATCAGCCGGAGTACGCTGGGAGCCGAATCGAAGAAGGTGTACAAAGAACATCGTGAGGAGTGCCGCGAAGATTATGCCGCATTCGAGGATATGGTGTACTCTATCCAGGACGAGATGCTCGCGAATACGGGGACAACGAATCTTGAAGAGCGGGTGACAGAACTGGAAAAACAGGCAGTTGAAAACGTATAAGGAGGACGAAACTATGTATCAGATTATTAAATCAGTAATTGAATCAGGACGGTATGAGCTGGCGGATATGCTCGGAAAAATTGACCGGACATGGTTGCAGGGGAGTATTACGGAAGAGGAGATGACCGAGCTGGTTACTCTTGCGCGGGAGAAAGCAACGCCGGAGAACAGCTATGCGTCTCTCCGGAACCAGGTAAGCAAGTTATTTGGCATTGTAGCTGAGCAGGCTAAAGCAATTAAAGCTAACGCAGACGCGATTACTATGCTGCAGGGCGGAACCGTTACACCGCCGGTACAGGAGGAATATCCGGAATACGTACAGCCGTCCGGTGCGCATGACGCGTACAATACTGGCGATAAAATGACCTACACGGATGGCAAGCGCTATATCTGCCAGATGGATGGTTGCGTTTGGGACCCGGATACATATCCGCAGGCTTGGAAAGAAGTAACAGAATAAGAGAGGAGAAAAATCAAAATGGTGTCAAAACTGGCTATGCTTTACAATACCCTTCTGACGATTGAGACAAAAGGAGGGCATACAAAGACGATGGCTGATTGTCTGCGTTTTCTGGAACAGCTCATGTCGGAAGAAAATCAGAAGAAAGAAGAAGCAAAAACGAAGAACGCCGAGGATGCAGACGCAGCCACGACAGAGAAAAAGGAGGAAAAATAATATGGATTTTACGGTGCTTACGGAACACTTTGTACTGGTAGTAGTGGTTGCGTGTCTTGTAGTCGGGTATGTCATCAAACACGCAACCTTTCTGAAATGGATTCCGAACGATGATATCCCGGTAATCCTGGCAGTCATCGGCGCGGGAATGAATCTGGCAATCAGCGGAGTGTCCATCGAATCGGCTATTTACGGGGCTGTGATGGGTCTTGCTTCGACTGGTCTCCACCAGGGATTCAAATCGTTTGTAGAAGGAACAGCAACAGAAACGAGCGAATAGAACGGAGTGATACACAGTCATGATGGAAGTGTTGCTGCAGACTTACTACATACTGCTTCCAATCATCGCCACGGCATTGGTGGGATGGGTTGGAGTGCTGCTCAAAGACCAGAAGAAAAAAGAAAAAGACCGCGACGAGATACAGAAAAGAAAAGAAGCCGAACAGGGGCAGGTACGATGCGGCATAATGCTTATTCTCAGGTATATGCTGAAACGGTACCACGCGGAATATATGATTCAGGGCAAAATCACATACAACCAGTACAAAGACTGGATGGACCTGTATTCCGCATACGAATCTCTTGGCGGGAATTCCATTGCAGTTGACTGGAACAACGATATCGAAGACATGGAAAAATGCGATTCAACAGAAGAAATGTCACCGTTCGAGTCTATGGTTCTGCAGGGAATAAAACAATAAATAATATAAGAAGAGGGTACGTTAAATGAACATGCTCTCTTCTTTTTTCGCACTTCCGTACGAGGGTTGTCCGACTGCGTGTTATAACGTCGGTATGATTTTGGAGGGCGAAAATGTTTATGAAAACAGGGTATGAAGAATTGAAGTATGCGGTAGACTGTGGTATGATAGATATATCACACCTGCAGGCGCAGATTGAAATGAAGAAAAAGGAAGCAATACTGGAAAAACACAAATACGACATTTTTCAAGGAAAGGACGGGTATTGGCATACGTATCTTCCGTGCGAAGGTGGAAGAAAATCGGTGAAGCGTAAATCCAGGTCGGACGTGGAAGCTGCTATTGTAGATTTTTATAATACGAAATACGAATTCAGACAGCGCTTCTTTGTCTGGGTCGAGCGGCAGCAGACATGTGGACGGGCAGCAAACACGATATACAAGTACAAAGCCGACTACAAACGTTTTTTCGAAGGAAGTAAATTGGAAACGAAAGACGTTCGTTATATCCGTGAGGAAGACATTTACGCATTCTTAACGGAGTTGCTCGACTGCAAAGATGTCCCCTATCGCGCATTGAAGGGAATGTTTGGATATATGAACGGTGTATTCCATAAATGCCAGGTGGACCGGATTATAAAAGAAAATCCCTGTGACCATGTTGACTTGCCTATATTCCGTTCAAGATGTGTGGACAATCCACGCAGAAAAGAGTCCGAACGGGTGGTGTCTCCGGAAGACA